>DATNNZ010000486.1:0-48431 GCA_035601575.1 Chthoniobacterales bacterium | reverse complement strand
AAATATTGCCCTGTAGTCCCCGGCTATAGCGTCACGGATCGACCGAGCATCAATCACGTCACCCTGGCGTACATCTGCTCGATTACCTAGGAGCCGGCTGGCCTTACCCGGATCGCGCACGACGACCTTGACGTTTGACCCACGCTCCAATAATTGCCGAGCGATTAGTAAGCCCGTACCGCGCGTTGCTCCTATGATGCAGAATGGTGCCTTCATTTCAGATCGTCGCAACTGAACAGAATCACAGGCCGCGCCAGAACCTGTGATACCAAAGGAAAGACCTTTCTGGCACGTTCTTTGGCGGAATTCAAGTCGTTGATTCCGTGAGGGATAAGCGGGTGAAGGGAATCGAACCCTCGTGTGTAGCTTGGGAAGCTACCGTTCTACCATTGAACTACACCCGCGGATGTTTTGTGAACGGCGGACCGTTCCGGCGATCGGATTCGGTGAGCGTAACGTTTTTGAATAGGGACGCAAGCCGAACCTTGATGGGGCACAGGAACAGCGGGGTAGGGCGAAAACCGACTCCGTCAAGCCTACGTCGCAGCGCTGTGGCGCGCCCTAGCTGCGTGTTAGGGAAAATCATAAAGCTGGCGGCGACGTAGACTTGGCGGAGTCGGGTTTTCGCCTTACCTGTCACGACGACGACCGTTTTGGAAGCCGGCCCCGCTACCCTATTCGACATCAGCGGAACTTCAGCTTACGTTCAGCCTTTCCAATGCGTTCTCAGAAAGACGGCGTTGAGCCGCTTCGCCACCGTCTGCTCAAATTGCTGGCACATCCCCGATATCAACCACTCAACAAAACGGATCTCGCAAAGCGACTGGGGATCCCGGTCGATGGGCGATCCGCGTTCCGCCGTCTGCTGGTCGATCTCGAAAAGCAAGGTAAGATCGCTCGGATCCGCAAGGAGCGTTATGTCCTACCGCAAGAGGCGGATCTCATCGTGGGGATCTTGCAGATGAATCCACAGGGGTTCGGTTACGTTCTGAACGCCACGGGCGACGGTCTTGGGGATGTCTATATCTCAGCCGAAAACACGAGTACCGCGCTGCATCGCGACAAAGTGGTCGCACGGATCATCCGAGACGAGGTGCCCCAGCTGCGCTCTGGGCGTCAACGCGCTCGGCGACAAGGCAAGGTGATAAAAATTCTGGAACGAGCCAACAAACAAATAGTGGGCACGCTGCAGCAATCGAAAAAATTCTTCTATGTGGTGCCAGATGATCCCTGCCTCCTCCATGATATTTACGTTGAACTTGATCATGAGCGACTTCCGCGGATGCCGCGGGCCAACGATAAAGTCGTAGTTCGGCTGGAAGAATGGGAGAGCCGCCACCTCAATCCGGAAGGAGAAATCATCGAGGTCCTCGGTCCGGCGCGGGCGCCCGGCGTCGATATTCTTGGGATCATCAAGAAGTACGACTTGCCGGTGGAGTTCTCGTCGGGAGCTTTGGAACAAGCGGAGAAAATTCCGCTGAGTATTCCGCCATCCGCGCTGCGCCATCGGGAAGATCTTCGCACGGTGCCGGTATTCACGATCGATCCGGAAGATGCCCGCGACTTTGATGACGCGATTCATATACGACGCTTGGGCGACCAGTGGGAGGTCGGTGTCCATATTGCGGATGTCTCCCATTATGTTGCTCCCGGGTCGGCCTTGGATCGCGAGGCGTTCAAGCGGGGCAACAGCGTTTATCTGCCGGATCGTGTTCTGCCGATGTTACCGGAGCGGTTATCGAATGGCGTCTGCAGTCTGCGTCCGGACGAAGATCATCTGACCAAGAGCGTGATTATCCGGTTCGATCAGGCAGGCCGTCCGAAGAGTCATCGATTTGCCGCTACCATCATCCGAAGCCACTTTCGGCTAACCTACCGGGAAGCCTATGAACGTCTGCAGCGGCCTCCCCAAGATCAACTCGACCATTTTCTTCATCAAGCTTGGAAGATCGCGTCAGCCTTGCGGGAAAGGAGATTTAATAAAGGAGCACTGGAGCTTGATTTTCCTGAGGTCCGGGTTCGAGTCGATCAAAGCGGAAAAGCGATCGGCCTGATTAAGGAGGAGAACGATATTTCGCATCAGCTGATCGAAGAGTTCATGCTTCTGGCGAACGAGATAGTCGGCCGGGAGACCAAGAATCGCTCACTACCGAGTGTGTATCGGGTCCACGAGGATCCAGATCCGGAAAAGCTGCTTGAGTTCCGGGAGCTGGCTCGTTTGCACGGGCTGACGCCAGGCGACCTCTCGCAGAAGCGGGAGATGCAGCGGTTTCTGAGATCGATCGCTGGGCGGCCGGACGAAGGTTTGCTAAAGGTAAGTTTGCTCCGCAGTTTGCGAAAAGCGATATATTTGCCCGTGCCACTTGGGCATTTCGGTTTGGCCAAGGGCGACTACACACATTTTACCAGTCCTATCCGCAGATACGCAGACCTCATCGTCCATCGAACGTTTGATGCGCTGCTTTCGGGTCCGGGCGTCGGACGTGTCCGACTGGTAAGTTCGAGCCGTCTAGAAGAGGTGTGCGAGCATATTTCTACAACAGAGCGCATCGCTGCCGATGCCGAACGTGAAGCGGTGCGCCTGAAGAAACTCGAATATTTGGAGAGCTTAATCGGTCGGCCGCACCGATTCGAGGCTACTGTCCTTGAAGTGCGTAATTACGGATTGGTGGTTGAGGTCCCGGACGCCCTAATCACCGGGTTGATCCACGTGTCATCATTGGGTGGCGATTTCTTTGTCTATGACGGAGCTAAGCAACAGATGTATGGACGTCGAACCAAGTTCACGTTGGGATTAGGAGATGTCCTTGAGGTTGGAGTCGCCCGAGTGGATCGATTCAAGCAACAGGTAGACTTCACGTTCGTTCGCAAGGTACCGCGCCAGGTTGAAACCGACGGATCGAAGAATGCCGGAAACAGAAGACGGAACCCGCGGGAGAGAGCTCACGAGCAAAAAGTCGGCAGATAGCGTCATTGCGGATCCGCAGAGAACGCTCGCGAGCGGCTGACGGCCAACAACTAACGATGCGTCGAGTGCAATTAGCTGTTTACTGGGAGAGAAAAGTATGCGACCAAGTAAGATTCTCCCCTTGATTATGCCCACAGAGGTAAGAGCAAGTGGATCGGGATCCCTCCAAGTGTCATGGACAATGTTATTGTTACGAGAGAACTACAAGTTGAGCGTAAGCATTTCTTCATAGAATTCAGAGAGAACGAGCGGGGCCGCTTCATGCGTATCACGGAAGAGGCGCACGGCAGACGCAACACGATAATCATCCCTAGTACTGGTCTGGATGATTTTATGTCCGCGGCTGGAGAAGTCATTCAGTCCGCCGAACGCGTTCCGGCCGCTTCTTAATCAGACTGTTTTCTGAGAATCATCCAGGTACGATAGGCGCGGCCTAGGTCGTGACCCCGTGGGTTGGGGGCGATCGATACCAGCCTGAAATTCGTAGCTTTCCGTTTGATTTTTTGGCGGACCAGCAGAAGCTGGTTCCTGCCCGCTGCCCAGATCAAGAACGGCCTCTATTTCTCGTCCAAACTCGGCCTCGAATCCGTCTGGATTGGCGAAGGAAAGTAGCGCTCCTTAGAAAAAAAGATTCGCCGGGCCGACTAGAAAAGTGGGCTTACCATCTGGATATCTGCGGAAAACGGGTCGACCGTTGACACGCCGGGGCGCTTCGTTAGTTTCACGGTCCTGGTTGTCCATCCAGCAGGTCGGAACGCTGGCCTGTTTGACTGATCAAACCTCTACCTATGCCTAAAACACTGAAGAAGAAAGCCGCCAGGAAAGCGCCTGCCCAGAAACGCGCCGTGGCGAAAAAGCCCGCAACGCCAAAGAAAACACGCTACGTCTACTATTTTGGCGATGGTAAGGCAGACGGGAACGGGTCAATGAAACCTCTGTTGGGCGGTAAGGGTGCGAATCTCCATGAGATGACGCGGATCGGACTGCCGGTTCCTCCGGGGTTCACCATTACCACCGAAGTCTGCACCTATTTTTACGACAACAAAAAGCAATATCCCGTCGAACTTGAAGCGCAGGTAGCAACGGCGCTGGCCAAGATCGAAAAATCGGTCGGCAAGAAATTGGGAGATCGCATCAACCCCCTGTTACTCTCCGTTCGTTCTGGAGCGCGTGATTCGATGCCCGGAATGATGGATACGATTCTGAATCTCGGAATGAACGACGAGGTGGTCGAGATCGTGGCCGAGAAGAGCGGCAATCCTCGGTTTGCCTGGGACTCCTATCGTCGATTCCTGCAGATGTATGGTGACGTCGTGATGGGTGTGCAAAAGCGGGAAGGGGAGGACCACGAGCCTTTCGAAACGGTCATTGAGGAAGTGAAGCATGCGGCCCGCGTGCAAAAGGATACCGAGCTTTCGCCGGACGATCTAAAGACTCTCGTCGAACGGTTTAAGCAATTAATCAAGGAGCGAACCGGAAAAACCTTTCCGCAGGATCCGCGACACCAGCTATGGGGGGCGATCGGTGCAGTGTTCGGTTCTTGGAACAATGACCGAGCGATCGTTTATCGGCGGAAGTACGGAATTCCGCATGAGTGGGGCACAGCCGTCAATGTCCAGACGATGGTATTTGGTAATCGTGGCGACACCAGCGCAACCGGCGTTGCATTCACGCGCGATCCGGCGACCGGAGAAAAGGTTTTCTACGGCGAGTATCTCATCAACGCACAAGGAGAGGATGTGGTGGCGGGCGTGCGGACACCCCATCCGGTAGCGCAGTTGGCACAGGAGATGCCGGCGGCTCACAAGGAGCTCCTGAAGGTGCGATCTCTGCTCGAGAGCCATTTTCGAGACATGCAGGACTTGGAGTTCACGGTTGAAGATAATAAGCTCTACATCCTCCAGACCAGAAATGGTAAACGAACCGGGTTCGCTGCCGTTCGAATCGCGACTGACATGGTGGCGGAGAAGTTGATTACCAAAGAAGATGCACTCCGTCGGATTCCAGCTGATTCGCTTAGTCACTTGCTGGCGCCGATTTTTGATCGCCAAAGCGTTCGCAATGCTCACAAGATTGCCACCGGGCTAGCCGCCGGACCGGGCGCGGCGAGCGGCCGTCTGGTTTTCAACGCTAAAGATGCAGTCGAGCTGGCGCATAAGGGCGAGCGCGTGATCCTCGCCCGGATAGAAACTTCCCCGGAAGACCTCCGCGGCATGATCGCTGCCGAAGGGATCCTCACCGCCCGCGGTGGTGTTTCCTCGCATGCTGCATTGGTTGCCCGGCAGATGGGCAAGGTCTGCGTTTGTGGGGCGTTGGCCTTGAAAATCGATTATGCCGCCCAGACATTATCCGCAGGGGCAACGACGCTCCAGCGAGGCGACTATATCTCAATCGATGGTACCGCCGGTGAGGTCTACGCGGGCGAAGTGAAAACGGCCGCCTCTGAGGTCGTCCAGGTTTTGGTCGAAAAGAAACTCGATCCGAAGAAGAGCCAAACTTATCAGGAATTTGCTTCGCTCATGAGCTGGGCTGATCGGGCCCGCAAACTTGATGTGCGAACGAATGCCGATTCCCCTGACCAAGTGGCAACGGCAATTGCCTTTGGAGCCAAAGGTATCGGCCTTTGCCGTACGGAGCACATGTTTTTTGAAGGTGATCGGATCGATGCGATGCGCGAGATGATCCTCGCTCAATCGCTCGATGAACGGAAAGCGGCAGTGGCAAAACTGTTACCCTACCAGCGAGGCGATTTCGTCGGGATTTTCAAAGAACTCAAAGGATTACCGGCAACGATCCGCTTCCTCGATCCGCCGCTTCACGAATTCTTACCGAATACTGAGGCTCAGCAAAAAGATCTGGCGAAGAAATTGAATGTTCCATTGGAGCACATCGCCCGCCGGGTGGAGGAATTACATGAGTTCAATCCGATGTTGGGTCATCGAGGGTGTCGATTGGGTATTTCATTCCCAGAGGTCACCGAAATGCAAGCTCGCGCAATTTTTGAGGCGGCGGCTGAGGTACAAAAGAGCGGGTTAAAAGTGAAACCTGAGATCATGATTCCGCTGGTCGGTTTTCCCAAGGAGCTAAAGCTGCAGATCGATATCGTGCACCGAGTCGCGAGCGAGGTCGCCAGGGAGAAGAAGGCAAGGTTTAGTTATCTAGTTGGAACTATGTTGGAGATACCGCGAGCCGCTTTGGTGGCGGATGAAATTGCCAAAGACGCGGAGTTCTTTAGCTTCGGAACGAATGATCTGACGCAGACGACGCTTGGTATGAGTCGTGACGATTCCGGTAGTTTCCTACCCCATTACCAAGAGCTGGAAATCGTGAAGAATAACCCGTTCGCAACGATCGACCAGGCCGGAGTCGGCAAGCTGATGGAGATCTCCCGCGATCAAGCTCACAAGACTCGCCCGGACATTAAGCTAGGGATCTGTGGCGAGCACGGGGGCGACCCGGAGAGTGTCAAGTTCTGTCACCGGATCGGCTTAGATTACGTTAGTTGCAGCCCGTTCCGGGTACCGGTTGCGAAGCTGGCCGCAGCGCAGGCCGCGCTGGCAGAGTAGCGACCGCTGGGCTACCGCCAAACGGTAATAGCAGATACCAGATAGCAAATAGCAGATATAGATCCGCTAGGTGTCGGACTGGGACATGTTATGTAATCGGGGAGTGGTCACGGAGACGTGACCCCCTCCTGCTTCAAGGTAGATCTTTTCTAATTTGGAGGCTCTGCTTCCGATTGCGTACCGCGAATCGCGAGACACGGCTGCGACGTAGTTCGAGCTGGTCGATCCCTCCAATTGCGGACGTTTTCGGCTTGGCAATTTGCTATCCGCTATTTGCTATTTGTCATCACCATTCGGCGCCAGCCGAACGGTGTCTCAGTCCCCACGCCGATGAATGATGTCATGATCGAGTGCGCTCTCTAGATGGGTGGTAACCTTCGCTCCGGACGGAATATTAGTTTCCAGCGTTTCCTCGATTTCAGTGGCAACGCGATGAGCGTCGCTGAGTAACACGCCTGCTGGGAAAACGAGGTGAAATTCGATCCAGTTCGTGTCACCAAGATTGCGGTGCCGAAGGTTGTGGTAGGAGACGCCGCGCTTGCTGGTTTCTCGTTCAAGCAGCTGGACGATGCTCTGCTGGATGGCGGGATCCGCCGCATCCATCAGTCCCGAGAATCCAGATCGGACCAGCCGGATCCCGGTGACGAGGATGTTGGTCGCGATCAAAATGCCGATTAGGGGATCGATTGGAGCCCAACGAAAAACCAAGGTTAATACGAGGCTGATGAGAACCGCGGCACTGGTCCAGCAATCCGTTAGCGTGTGTTTGCCGTTGGCTTCAACGAGAAATGAGTGATGCTTGCGGCCGCTTCGAATGAGGTAAAAGCCTAAGGCGCCGCTTACGCAGGCGGCGACTATGGTCAGAACGATGCCCAGCGGCAGATTTTCGAGCGGCTCCGGATAGATGAGTTTCTTGCCTGAGTGAAAATAGATGTAGAACGCGACGAGCAGAATCAACGAACCTTCGACTCCGGCCGAAAAGAAACCGATTTTCGCGTGACCATAGCGATGCGTTGCATCGGCCGGCTTACTCGACAACCGTAGGCTGTAGGTGGCGAATAGAACAGCAACAACATGCACGATCGCCTCAGCGGCATCGCTCAGGATCGCGGCGGAGCCGGTAATGAAATACGCGCCCATCTTGAGGAAAACCATTCCAATGGCGATGCCCAATGACCATGACATTGCTCGCCATAACCGCGATTCCCTCAACCCCCCGAGATTGGCATCAATGTTCTCCATCGCCACTGTCTGCCGGCCGTTTCATCCTGATCTGAAACTGCCGCGACAACAACCAACGAACACCGATCATGTCGATGGTCGCTCGCCAGGCCCGATTACCGAAGTTGTATTTACTGGAGCCGTACTGTCGTGCTCGATGCTGAACGGGAACTTCGACTATTCGATAGCCTGCCCCCTTGATTAACGCCGGAATAAAGCGGTGCATGCCATAAAAAGGGACCAACGCTTCCCGGCATTCCCGACGCATTGCCTTGAGGGTGCACCCCGTATCTCTGACCCCATCCTTGGTAAATCGACTGCGAACGGCGTTAGCGATCTTGCTCTGGAGGCGTTTAAACCAAGTATCTTTGCGCTTCGTACGGAATCCGCAGACCAGGTCCGCCCCTTTTTCTATCTCCACCAACAAGCGTGGAATATCATTGGGATCATTCTGCAAATCGCTATCTATTAACACCAGAACCGCGCCGCGCGCCGCGCGTAGACCCGCATAAATAGCTGCACTTTGACCGGTATTTTTTGCAAACTCCACGACGCGCACCCGTGATCCGCGATGAATCATTTGCAGCGAATTATCATCTGATCCATCGTCGACAAAGACTAGTTCGTGGTCATAGTCCGTCAATACTTTGGTTAACTCAGATTGGAGTTGAGCTAGGCTTTCCGCTTCGTTGTAGACTGGAATAACGACGGAAATATGTGGATTGGCGGTCACAAAGGTAACGTCTGGTACTGATAACAGGCAAACACCCGAATTTCCCGCAGCGGCAAACCGCGTCGATCGAGTTGAAAAAGCGCGACCAGCTCCCAGCGGGTAAATGAGTTTTGCAACGCTTGGGGTGGAGAGCCGTCGCCATGATCGGTGATATACAATGCCGTCCGGTTAATAAATTGATTCACGCCGTTCTGTTCAGTGAAATAGGAACTGGCGTTAGTCTTATCGGTAGGCTCAACGAATTCATCGTACCGCGGCCAAAAAGAAAACTCGTTTTGGATATCCTGGGACTCCGGAATGTAGACTGGCGGATGTCCCAGGTCTTCGATCCGAGGATCTCTCAGATAGAAGGAAAGCATTGAGGCGGTCTGGTACTTATTCCCGATCAGGAACACCGGTTCTCCTAGCTTTTGTTCGAACTCATTGCGAAACTTTTCTATCTGTTCAGCCACCGAGCGCCACCCTCGCAGCCGGGCCGATGGATCGAGGCGATAAGGAACCCTTAGACCGGCAACGCGCAACAGGTCCAAATCCAGAGTGACAATAGTCATGAGAGCCGCAGTCACCAAGCCGGCAATACAGAGAACGGTGACAGTGCGGTTTTCGCGCGTCGAATTGAGCCACCACGAAGTAGTCAGGATCCCTAAACTGACAAAAGCAGGCGCGGTCCAATTCGGTTCTCCCGGCTGTTTCAAAGCAAGAAAGAAGTAGGTCAACAAGATTGGCCAACTAAAGGTCAGGAGGAAGCAGACCTTGGTATTCTGAAATGCTTTTCGAATCGAAGCGAAGAACGCGATTAGGAAGGCAAGGAAAACTAGGGGTGAATAAACGCCAAATTGGCCGCCAAGAAATCGCAAGAAACTGAGTAAATGGATAGCGAACGGCTTTTGCAAACCTCCGCGGACAGAGAGATGAGCAAGTGTAATCCACTCATGCTGCTGGTTCCAGATGATCGGTGGCAAGAGAAAGGGGAGGAAACCGAGTAACAGCCAATAGAATCCGGGGCGGACAAGCTCTCGACGATGTTTTGGCACCACCAGGAGGAACAGAAAGATAGATAAGAGTTCAAATGCGTTCGTGTATTTCGAAATGAATCCGAGGCCCACCAGGACGCCAGTTACCGGCCAAAGCCAAATTCCACCCGGACCCTGCTCGAGAGCACGCCAGAAAGTGTAGAGCGCAGCGACCCAAAAGAACAACGAAAGCGGATCGATAGTCATCACCATCGCGCCAACATTGAAGATAGGAATAACGTTCAGCCCAATGACTGACCAAAAGGCGACCTTTTCGCGGTAGAGATGGCGAGCAAGGAAATAGAGGATCAACGACGTGCCAAGACCGAGTAACGGGCTAAGGAAGCGAACACCGAGCTCTGAGTGACCAAAGAGCGAGGTCCCGATCATGATCGCCAATGCGACTCCGGGCCCTTTGCTGTAGTAGCAAATATCGGGATGCTGGGCCCAGAGATAATAATAGGCTTCGTCTGGCGAAAGTTCGTAGTGGCTGACCAGGAACAGCCGAATTGCCGTGAGCGCCAGCAAAAAAATAAGGAGCAGCCAGAAGCGAGCGGTCATGGATGCCCCAAATGTGGATGAGCGGCGTACAGCCCCGGAAACCAGCGAGCAGCCAGCTTCCGGTAAAGAATGGAAAGGAGCGCGAAGGAGATGAGCGCGAACCCAATTGCCAGCACCACCGAAACGATCACATCGCTTGGCCAATGCGAACCAGTGTAGATCCGTGAATATGAGATCATTGCCGCCGGAATAATATAAAGAGCGCCCCACCAGCGAAAGAAAAGGATCGCCAGTGTCGCAACGACGGTGTTGTTCATGGCGTGACCAGATGGGAATGAACGTCCGACCATGATTCGTCCAACCGGAGTCGGCGAAAGTCGAATACTGACAGGTTGGAAGAGACCGAGGAAAGTTGGCTGAGTTTTCTGTAACGTCACTTCGCGAACATCGGCCAATGCTTGAATCGGTCTTGGGCGGTTGACCACAATCTTCGCCACCTGAGTAAAGATTCCGTCAGTGAACGCGACAGTGATCAGAGTAACAATCAAAAAGCTTCGCCAGCGGAACCCGCCACGCCAGAACAAAAGCAAGGCGGCGACCAGAATCACCGGCCGCCAAAGATCAAAGTTTGAGCAGATGGCCATGAGCCGATCGAGCACCGGGTTGATCCATTGTTTGTTGATAAGAAACAGCAGTAAGGTATCCATTCCGGTTCGGTTCGGACTGCGTAAGCTAAGGATTCGATTCCATGAAACAAGTAAAGAAATTGATAGGTGTGATCGCGCTGGCTTGGGCGCTATTTCCGCTGGCCGGATCAGCGCAAGAGCCCGACGCCACCACGATCCTGGATGGAGTGCGATTGGCCAAGGTAGATCGAGAACTCAATGGGCAATTGCGCAAAGAGGATGGAACGACCATTCCGTTTCGACTGACCCTGAGCGGGTCGCAGGTAATCTATCGATTTAGCAATCCAGATGAAACGCTCCGGGTTGAGCTGAAAGATTCTGCTTCGACACTAAAACAGGACGAAGGAGGTAAAAGCCGTCTGGTTGCGGGGAGCCAGCTGACCGAAAGAGTCCGGGGGACCGATGTTTCGTACGAAGATCTGTCTCTGCACTTTTTGTATTGGGCGAATCCTAAAGTGGAAGGAGAACAAACAGTCAAAGGGTTCTCTTGTTGGATTATCTTGGTGCAACATGTTGGCCGTGACAGCAACTACGCATCGGTACGAATGTGGGTAACGAAAGAGGGGAGCGGTCTGCTTCGGGCTGAAGCATTCAACGCCAAAGGGAAATTGGAGAAACGCTTTGAGGTAATTTCCGGCCAGAGAGTGGAAGACAAATGGATTCCAAAACAGGTGCGAATTCAGGTCTATAATCCGGAAAGCGGAAGGCAAGAATCGCGTACCTATCTAGAGATCAACGGCTAGCCCGCGACTCTCACCCGCCATCTGCAGCCACGCGCTCATTGCGGGTTAGAAAGCGATGCAGCTAGTGTACCGTCTCACATGTAACGGTGACGTTGTTGCGTTCAAAATGAACCGCCGGTCCGGCAGCTGCCGGACGCGAGGAGGGCGCATATCTGAATCGATACGTAACCGATCCGGCAGCCGCCTATGCGCATTAACGTAAGCTTTTTTGGAGTGGGTTCTCTAACCCGAAGGGCAGGAGGACTCAGCCCGGGGTTTTAACCCCGGGAAAGATCCAATCAAAGGCACGCCCTGAAAGGGCGCCGGATCTGCGAGTCGGTTATCGCGTCGATTGCGAGCCGAGAAATTCATCATCGCAAGAGGACATTCGAAGAAGAGTTTTCGACCTTGCTGCAGAAACATGGGATGCCTCTCCATGAGCGATTGGCGTGGGACTCATCCAGTTGAGCCCAGCGCCCGTTCAGGGCGGTTTCTGGGAGATACTTTCCCCGAGGTTAAAACCCCGGGCTGAGTCCTCCTGGCCCTTTCGGGGTAGAGAACCTACACCAAAACCTTAAGTTGACACTGATGGGAACCGGCCGGACGACGTCACCATTTATATGTCAGACCGTGCACTAGACATAGTCCAGCTTACCAATTAAGGTCCCGACAAGTTTTTTTGCCTATGAGAAATGGAAGCCTCTGCTTCGGTAGTATGCTAATAGGCTTAGTTCTTGTAAGCGGAACCGGAGTTTACGGCCAAACGGATGTGGAAAGTGCTGCGAGTTTTACCGAGCACGCGATGAGGCTGCGCGCCGATGTTCTCTTTCGAGTACAGCCCGATATCACTCGCCAACGACTGGTCGCCACGGAAGGTAGATACAGCTGGCATAGCAACATTGTTACAACTGTTTTTTGGATTGGAGAGACAGCGGGCGGGAATAATCCTGTTCCCAATCAAGCCAGTGCGTGGGATCTGAATTGGTCACAGAGTTATGGAGGACTAGATGCCCCCGATTCGGGGAACCGCCGCGGGTTTTTGCCGGGCACCTTTGTGCCTCACCAAAATCCTTTCTATATCGCATTGCCGTACAACGACGTTGCTAATGGCAAGACAAAACCTGAAGCTGCCCAGGCGGTCCCTTGGTTCAAGGATACATTCGTTAGATCAGGGCAAACTGTTCTGAAAGGTCGCTGGGTCGCCATTCGCAAGGGCACGCGCGCCTGCTACGCGCAATGGGAAGATGTTGGTCCCTTTCAGACTGACAACTGGGAGTACGTCTTTGGCAATGATCGACCGCGTCCCAATTTAAACCGCGGTGCTGGGTTGGATGTGTCTCCGGGTGTGCGGGATTATCTTCGACTGAGTCCGACGGACGTCACCGATTGGAGATTTGTTGAGCAGGTAGAAGTACCTCCTGGTCCTTGGACCTTATATGGCGATAACAACACTTTCGTCATTGATCGTCGCAAGCGCGAGGAAGAGCTCGCCAAGAAGCAGTAACCGGGGAAAATTGGCTGACATCTCAGGCAACACGCCGATATACTCGCGGCCGCATGACTTCTATGGATGTTTGGGAGGAAGATGGTCCCGGTCAGACTGTTTTGGCCGTAGGCAATTTGGGTCAGAAGAGGCGTTCCAATCGATGGCAGCTTGCAATCGCGATCTTATCGATAGCGGTATTGTGTCCAACGCTGGTCCGTGCTCAGTCGCATAGTGTTCAAGCGGGTCCGAAAATTACGGAGGTTTTGGAAACCGCTCCGCTAGATATCAAGGACGAGGACACTCAGCTTATTAAATTGAAAAAAATGCGGTTTAACGCGGCTATTGCAGAAGCGAAGGAACGATACGCATTGTTCAAGAAAGGCCAGGCCAAGTTTCCCGATTTGGTTGATGTGGGCCAACGAGTCCTTACGGCCCAAGCAGATCTTGCCCAAAGTCCTGAAGAGAGAGCGCAGGTGCTCGATCAGCAGCTCCAAGTCTTCGCCGAAGCAGAAGACAATCTCGACAAGCAAGTGAAGGAGGGGAGAGGGCTGGCAGCGGATCTCGATCGGCTCCGATACGAGCGGTTTGGGGTTGAAATCGATCTTGAGATTTTGCGGGAAGGAATATCCCAGTGATGCCGGCAAAAATGGTTTGCTGGTTTTGTCGTTGGTTCAGGGATAGTTTCCTATTGACTTTAGAGAGTGCGATTTCGCACGGTGGCGCAGTTAACTCGCTGCCCGCCGGGCGGTCTTTTTCTATGAGAAATCATGCATCATTTCTAACCGCCGTTTTTTGCTGTTGGTTCCTGAGCGGTGCTCAAGCCCAAGAACCGACTGGCACCCTTAAGAAGATTAGGGATTCTGGTACGATTTCGCTTGGTTACCGAGAGTCATCGCTTCCGTTCTCGTACTACGACAATAACAACAAAGTCGTCGGATACTCACAGGAACTTGCCGCGATTGTGATTGACGCCATCAAGAAGAAACTCAATCTTCCGAATCTTCAGGTGAAGATGGTGCCGGTAACATCCGGAAACCGGATTCCATTGGTGCAAAATGGCACCGTCGATATCGAAGCGGGCTCGACCACGAACAATCTGGATCGAGAAAAACAGGTGAGCTTTTCCAATACGATGTTCATCATCGGCACCCGTCTCTTGGTGAAGAAAGGCTCCAACGTCAAAGATTTCCCCGATTTAAAAGGAAAGACGGTCGTGACAACGGCAGGTACCACCTCGGAGGTCTTACTGCGGGCGATGAACGACAAGAACGGCATGGGCATGGACATTATTAGCGCGAAGGATCATGCCGAGTCATTTCTCATTCTCCAGAGCGATCGAGCAGTGGCTTTTATGATGGACGACGCACTCTTAGCCGGTGAGCGGGCAAAGGCGCGGAACCCGAACGACTGGGAGATCGTGGGAACGCCTCAATCAAAAGAGGCGTACGGAATGATGCTGCCGAAAGATGACGTCGCATTTAAGAAGGTCGTCGATGACGCGATTGCTCAAGCCGAAACCTCCGGGACAACGGAAAAGCTGTATCAGAAGTGGTTTTTGTCCCCTATACCGCCTAAGAATCTGAACCTGAACTTGCCTTTGAGCGACGACATGAAGGCATTATTCAAGAGCCCTAGCGATAAGCCATTTCAGTAAGCGGCCCGTCGGACTCGAAGGTCGAGTGGGACCGGTTCCTGCTGTGCTGCACCAACGGACGAGCTGTGCTCGTCCCTACCGACGCTTCGCGGAGAAGGATTTAGTTTTGTTCTGTTCGCGAGGCGAAATTTTAGCCCGTTCTACATGGCCCGCTCGTTTCTTACTTAAACTCACTGATTATCATGCTTGATTCCAGGTTCGACGGGCTGCTCGCTGTGCTCGACTTCAGCGTCTTTCTTTCGCCCAGTCCAGAAGTCGGCGCTAACTATCTGACCTATCTTTTAGGCGGCGCGGTTTGGACCGTGATCCTTTCGGTCCTGAGCTGGGTGATTGCCTTTGTCATCGGCTCAGTCATGGGCGTCTTTCGAACGCTTCCAAGCCCGACCCTCTCGAAGGTTGGCGCCTGCTACGTGGAAATTTTCCGAAATATTCCACTACTGGTGCAGCTCTTTATCTGGTTCAATGTCGTGCCAGAGTTGCTACCAGGCTTTGGTCCATGGTATAAACATTTGCCCTCTTTTTGGCAGCAGTTTACCAGTGCGACGCTTTGCCTAGGCCTATTTACCGCCGCAAGAATTGCCGAACAGGTCCGTTCTGGACTGCGATCGCTCGGGAGAGATCAGTACGGTGCTGGATTGGCCTTAGGCTTGAACATCAGGCAGGTCTACAATCTCGTTCTGCTTCCGGTTGCCTACCGCATCATCATCCCAACGCTGACCTCCGAGTTCTTGAATTTGATTAAGAACTCCGCTGTGGCATCAACGATTGGATTTGTTGAACTCGCCAGGCGCAGCGAGAGCATGGCGGAACTGAAATCCACCGTTTTCGAGGCGTTACTGGCAGGGACACTACTCTACGGCGTGATTAATCTGATCGTCCTCTTCTTTTCTCGCGCCTTAGAGCGCTCAACGAAATTGCCTGGCCTACTGGGAGCGCAAAAGTAGATGTACGCGTTTGATTGGAGCTCTATCCTAACCTCACTGCCATTCCTTTGGCAGGGAATGGTGATCACGCTGGAGATTACTCTCGTGGCCATCGTCGTGGGAATTTTGCTTGGCACCATTATCGCAGTAGTCCGGCTCTCAAAGAACTCGGTATTGTCCGCGATTGCAGCCGCCTATGTGACCTTGTTTCGGTCGATTCCTTTAGTGATGGTGCTCCTGTGGTTCCAGCTCGCCTTGGTTCCGCCCGTTGTGCGCTGGTTGTTTCCAAAGGCAAATCTCGATCTCAACCTCATCATCGCGTTTGCCGCATTCGCCTTCTTTGAGGCTTCATACTACGCGGAAATCATTCGGGCCGGGATCCAAAGCATATCGAAAGGCCAAGCGATGGCGGCACAGGCGCTCGGAATGACTGATCGTGCCGTCATGCGGTTGGTGATCCTGCCGCAGGCATTTCGGCGAATGATCCCCCTTTTGCTGACGCAAGCGATCATTCTTTTCCAAGACAGCTCACTTGTCTATGTCATTGGCTTAGCCGATTTTTTTGGCGTGGCAAAGAACCGCGCGGCTTCTACTGGTAGCGAGGTGGAATTCATTCTCTTTGCCGGCGCCGTCTATTTGGTTCTTTGTTTGACGCTGTCGACGATAGTCCGACAACTACAAAAGAGGATCGCAATATGATCTCAATTCGTGACATCTCGAAATGGTATGGCGCATTTCATGTTTTGAAGGATTGCTCCACTGAAATTCAGAAAGGAGAAGTAGTAGTCGTTTGCGGACCTTCTGGTTCAGGAAAGTCGACTTTGATTAAGTGCGTCAACGGGCTCGAACCTTTCCAAAAAGGGGAGATAGTCATTGAGGGTACCTCGGTCGGAGCCAAGAAAACCAACCTTCCTAAGCTGCGTGCACGGGTGGGTATGGTGTTTCAACACTTTGAGCTGTTTCCTCATCTCAGTGTCTTACAGAATCTGACGATTGCACAGTGTCGAGTCCTGAGAAGAAGCGCTAGCGAATCCGAGGAAAAGGCGTTTCGCCTCCTCGATCTGGTTGGTTTAAGAGCTCACGCTCGAAAATTCCCGGCTCAGCTCTCTGGCGGCCAGCAACAGCGGGTCGCCATTGCTCGAGCTCTCGCTATGGATCCGATTGCAATGCTATTTGACGAACCGACATCCGCTTTGGATCCGGAGATGATCAACGAGGTCCTCGACGTGATGGTCAAGCTCGCCCAGGAAGGAATGACCATGATGGTGGTTACCCACGAGATGGGTTTTGCTAAGAAGGTTGCTGATCGCGTTATCTTCATGGACGAAGGTCAAATTGTCGAAGATCGACCGAAAATGGATTTCTTCAGCCGGCCAAATACTGATCGGGCGCAGCAGTTTCTGTCCAAAATCCTTTCGCATTGATGAGACAATCGGATCTTGACCTGCACTCCCGATGATTCATAATCGGCTGCAGCTTGTGCGGATCTTCACAAACGAGTTCGGCGGCCGCCTAAAGCACTGCGACCAGCGGTAGCGTTTGAGACGGCAAGCTTAAATCCCCAGAACCATATGGCAATTTCTGCTAGCGCTGTTTCCACCGAGTCAAGTGGTGAGCTGAGTGCTCGACATCGGACCGTCATTGTAGCTTCGTCCCTTGGGACCGTTTTCGAGTGGTACGATTTTTATTTGTACGGAACTTTAGCTCTCTTTTTCGGCAGCGTGTTTTTCCCACCTGGCAATGACGTTGCGGCGGGATTGGCGACTCTAGCGACCTTTGGGGCCGGCTTTGGAGTAAGGCCATTCGGGGCTATCGTGTTTGGTCGAATCGGCGATATCGTGGGCCGGAAGTACACATTTCTGATCACGATCGTTGTCATGGGATTATCGACTGCGCTGGTCGGTGTGTTGCCCACCTACGCCCAGGTTGGTATTTTGGCGCCCATCCTTCTCGTTGCGTTGCGGTTGGCTCAAGGTCTCGCTTTGGGCGGCGAGTACGGGGGAGCTGCTACCTACGTTGCCGAGCATGCACCAAAAGGAAAACGCGGGCTATTTACCAGTTGGATCCAAACGACGGCGACGCTCGGATTCTTTCTCTCGCTGGCGGTGATCCTTGCCTGCCGACTCACAATTTCCACTGACAATTTTAAGGCCTGGGGCTGGCGAGTTCCGTTTCTGGTCTCGGTTGTTCTATTGGGCATCTCCGTCTATATCCGGCTCAGACTGCAAGAATCTCCGATCTTCGCTGAGATGAAGTCGCAAGGCAGGCTGACGCGCCACCCGCTTCGCGATAGCTTCTTTAGAATGCCGAACGCCCGCTACGTCTGGCTGGCCCTGCTTGGCGCTACGGCTGGTCAGGGTGTTGTGTGGTATTGCGGACAGTTTCAGGCACTTTATTTTTTGTCTAACAATCTGAAGCTTGATTATCAGACGACCTATATACTGATCGGGATTTCACTTCTGGTAGGTACACCCTTTTTCATCTTCTTCGGTTGGTTATCCGATCGAATTGGCCGGAAGACGATCATGATGGCTGGCTGCTTATTCGCTGTTTTGACTTTCATCCCGCTTTTCAAAGGATTGACTTCGTTTGTTAATCCCGCCCTGCAGGCCGCTCAGGACAAATCGCCGGTTACCCTGTACACGAGCGAGTTCAAGGGGATTGGCGATCGAACCTGGGCAACGATCACTGATGCTGTCACTCTGTACAAACCGGCGCCGGACGAAGTCTCGAGTTACAAGGCGCGTCAGTACCTGAGAGGGCGAGGTGTCCCGTTTGAAGTCCGCCCAGCAAAACCGGAGGCGCCCCTCGTCATTTCGATTGGCGACAAACAGATTACCGGATTCGATGATAAACAAATCGAACCCCTGATTGCAGGCGCTGGTTACCCAAAATCTGCCGATCCGTCAAAAATAAACTACGTGGGAGCGGTCGCCATTCTCATTCTCCTGGTCATCTACGTCACCATGGTTTACGGGCCGATTGCAGCGTTCCTGGTGGAGCTATTCCCGACCCAAATCCGTTACACTTCAATGTCGTTCCCTTATCATATTGGTAACGGTTGGTTTGGGGGATTCCTTCCCTTTATTGTGCTGGCGATCACCACCGCGACGGGTAATTTTTACGCCGGGCTCTGGTATCCCATCATTGTAGCTTTGATGACGTTAATCATTGGTACCCTGTTCCTGCGGGAGACCAAGGATACCGATATAAGGGCCGAGCACGGAGCGCAATCGGCATAGTCGTCGAACGCTGCAGTTGCCACCGAACTTTTTGCTTGAACGCCTGCATCGACAGACTAGCTTGTCCGCTCACGAAAATTCCGGATTCCTGAGTAGCTCAGTGGTAGAGCGGTCGGCTGTTAACCGATTGGTCGTAGGTTCGAATCCTACCTCAGGAGCCATCCTCGCATAGGCTTGATTGGCGCCATCGTACGGTTCGCGAAATGGCCGGCGCATTTTGTCGCATCGACCTGCAATCGTTCGAACACCCAACATCGAACGCCAAGCGGCGACACAACGCCCGATTCACATACCGACACTAAAGCAATCCAGGTGGCAATCCAAGCCCGGCACCCAGCCGTCCCATTTCTGTTTGGGCGAGGCTTTTGCCTTTTTCGAGTGCTTGTTTAACTCCGCTGAGCACGAGATCTTCCAAAAACTCGACGTCTTCCGGGTCAATAATCTCCTTAGCGATCTTAATGGAAATGATGTCACCGGTTCCGTTGGCAACGACCGAGACTTTGCCTCCGCCCACACTCACCTCGACCGTTTTTTCGGCCAGTGTCGCCGCAAGTTGCTCTTGCATCTTTGCGGCCTGTTTCATCATTTTTTGGATGTTCATGGATCAAATATCAGCCTCGATCTCGGCTTTAAAAATTTCCAGGGCTTTTTGAATCAATGGATCATTTTTAAATCCATCCAGGAGGGTCGCCTCGGATCTTGGCGCGGGCTCGGGGCGTACCAGATCTTCCCGAAGTTCAGCTCGTATAGTTCTTGGAGCTGCTGCGATTTCAGTCAGCAGGTCCTCAACAAACTTCCGATTGTTAGATCGAAGCAAAGATTCCATCGCGAGTTGTTCGGTTGATGGAAATCCTATCAACAGTTCGGTCCCGCTTCGACTTAATGGTGTCGCCATTTCGATCCAAGACTGAATTAACGGTCGCCGGCGTCGCACTTCGTCGACTACCTTCATCCAAAGCGACTGCAGGTCTTCGCTCTGAGGTTCTTCGGTTGCCTCCAGTGAGTCCGAATCTCCGGCCTCACCGATCTCCTCCGCCGTCCCCATCAACTCATCCTTCACCCCCGTCACGGCTTCTGCGGACAAGTCATCCTCGGTAGAAGGTTGCTCCGATAAGTCACCGGTATATTCTTCGGTTGGTTTGATCTGCGAAACCGCAACATTCGATTGGCTATCGGATCCCGGTAGGTCGGCGGAATTTGATGGCGTCTTCTTGATGATTTCGTCGCGGATAGAGCGAGCGAGCGAACTACTTCCACTCTTGGAATCTTGGTTCGGCAAGTTTTCTAAAGCCTCCAAAATTCGATCGATCCCGACCTCGCGCAGACTTTGGATGGCACGGATAATCGCAATTTCCAAATGCAGCTTCTTGTTAGAAGTCCATTTCAGACTTGGTTCTGCCTCGGACAAAATCTCGACTAATCGGAGAAGCTCTCCCGGTTTTATTACTTTGCTGAGCTCACTTACAATTTTCCGGCCTAATTCACTTAACTCTTCTTGGACGCTCGCTGAGTCGACCTGATCTATCAGCAAGTAGCGAAGAAAACCAATCAGGTCACCGAGAATTCGGGAAAGGTCTTTGCCCGCTTCCGATTGATCATGAATGATTCGGAGCGCTGCTGGAGCGTCGGCGTTGACCACGGAACGGGCCAGGTCGGCAACGACCAATTCTGACGTCAGGCCGAAAATTTCCAAGACCTGATCTTCGGTGATCTCTTGGCCGCAAAATGCGACGAGTTGATCCAGCATCGATTCCGCATCCCGCAACCCGCCTTCAGATGCAATCGCAATAGCTTCGGCGGCGGCGACGGAAAGTGAAACTTCCTCTTGCTTGGCAATGGACTCGAGCTGCCGGGCGATGACTTGGGTGGGAATTCGTCGTAAATCGAAACGTTGGCATCGGCTCAGAATGGTGGGCAGGACCTTGTTGGGTTCAGTCGTGGCGAAGACGAAGATCACGTGCGCAGGCGGTTCCTCGAGCGTTTTGAGCAAGGCATTAAAGGCTTGCGACGTGAGCATATGCACTTCGTCGATGATGTAGATCTTGTACTTCCCGCGGATCGGAGCAAAACGGACATTGTCTCGAAGCTCGCGAACTTGATCAACGCTGTTGTTACTGGCGCCGTCGATCTCCAAAACATCGAGACTAATTCCTTGCGAAATTTCTCGGCAAGAATCACAAACGCCACACGGGGTTACGGTGGGACCATGAACGCAGTTCAAAGCTTTTGCCAGAATGCGGGCGGTCGAAGTTTTGCCGGTTCCGCGAGGGCCAACGAAGAGATAAGCATGCGCGAGACGCTTTTCCGTGATGGCGTTCTTAAGAGTGCGCACGACATGATCTTGACCGAGGACGTCGTCGAATATTTGCGGGCGATATTTGCGAGCGAAAACCTGGTAACTCACACACCAAAAATACGATGCAGCATCAGAAAACAAAAGCCCCATTGCAGGGAGGTGTGCTTACGTCCCGCAAAAATGGGGCCAATAAAGTCTCATGCGACCTAGTGTCCTGTCCGCGAAATAGCATGTCTTTCGCCTCGCCTCCTTAAGTTAACGCCTATGCGGCTACGCCCTAGGCTATCTTCTCGCCTTCGGCGCTAATTGGTGCTGGCCTTCCATGTTAGCCCGGTTCCATTGGCGCTGCTCTTCGATGCGGGCGGAATTCCTAGGGCTACGCCCATCGCTGGCTGCCGGATCGGTTACAGATCGACTCAGATATGCGCCCTCCTCCCGCCAGTCCGGCTCGGACCGCTTTGCCGGCGGCCCGTTTTGATCGCAACGAAAGTCATGTTATTTCGCGGACAGGGCACTGAGGTCCTATGTACCGCCGATCCGGCCTAGACGGAATTAGGGACCTCGACCCGGTGCTTCACAAAATTCTTGTTGCTCTCAGTCGGACTTTGCGAAGACTCTTTTTCCGATGCTTCGCAAACTCGCTTGGGCGCTCACATTTATTCTGGCGACCTTCTGCTGGGTGGTAGTAATCGAACATGGTCCAGATAACTTCATTGTTGGATCCAGAATCGAAGCGGAGAATTTTAAGTCACTTTTTTTCCGGCTGATACAAATACCGGGAAAATGACGTGAGGCTAATTTGCATAAGCGCTGAAGCAGCTGAGATCTGCTGGTCCTTAGGTGCGTGGGATCAGGTCGTCGGAGTTACCGCTTTCGCCCGCAAGCACTTTCCGATAAAACCGATAGTCTCTGGATTTGCATCAGGGAGCGTGGAGCGGATCTTAGCGCTTGCTCCCGATCTGGTGATCAGTTTCTCGGATGTGCAGACGAAATTGATCGATCAGATGGTGCGCGCCGGAGTGAATGTTTTTGCGCTAAGCTATTTTAATTTAGCGGGAGTCGCTCAAGCCATCTCCCTATTGGGGCGCCTGCTCGGCGTTCCCCAAAAGGGCGAAGACCTGGCCCATGAGTTCAACCTGGCATTGTCAGCAGGCCGCTTCTCTCCGCCGGTCCGCCCCCGAGTCTACTTCGAAGAGTGGGACGATCCGCTGATTCACGCGGTTCCGTGGGTGCAGGAGATCATCGAGTTGGCGGGCGGAGATTACGTATTCAAGAAATCCGGTTCGAACCGCGCACAAGACCGGGTTGTAACGGAGAGAATGGTATTTTCTATGAATCCCGAAATTATTCTTGCCAGTTGGTGCGGGAAGAGCGTTGATTTGGCGGCGATACGTGCGCGTCCCGGTTTTGCCGAGATGGAGGCGGTTAAGCAATGCCGCGTCTATTCGATTGATCCGGAGAAGATTCTTCAAGCTGGGCCCCAATTGTTGGACGGGTTGAAGGAGATCCGCACGATCATCCAAGATTGGTGCGCGCAGGCACAAAAAGTGCGCTAGTCACTTTAGCTGGGGAATCCGTTGCCTATGAAAACAACCTTTAATCTTCCACAAAAAGCAGGGCGAAATGGTTTGGGAGCGGGCGTTTGGAACCTCGGTCCTGGAAATGATCCTTTCGGCGGCCCGACCAGAGAAGCGATTCCCATTCTCGACCGGCTCCCGATTCTCGCTCAAGCCGGAATGACCTATTATGAGGCCCACGATGTCGAAATTCCGGCTTCTCAAGTGGGCGCCGCGAGAAAACGTGCAGAAGAGCTAGGTCTGCAATGTGGCATGTACACGCCCTCTTTTTTTGCCGACCCGATTTTCAAGGACGGCGCGATGACCTCCAATGACCTAGCGATTCGTAAGCTCGGTTTGAAAAACGCGATGGAGGCGATCGACAGCGCCGCGGTGCTCGGGGCTTCGACCGTTGTGTTTTGGAACGGGCGCGAGGGGTTCGACTTTGTTTTGACCAAAAACGGTCAAGAGGCTTTCAAACGATTGGTCGAGGGATTCAATCTAGTAGGACAATATGCTCGGGAACGCCACGGCACATCGATTCGCATCGCGCTTGAGCCCAAGCCAAACGAACCTCGAGCGAACATGTACTTAGCAACGGTGGGTGAGGTGCTCTACCTGATCAGTCGTCTCGATCCGAGTCACCAAGCTCTGTTCGGGGTAAACCCGGAGACTGCGCATAGTCGCATTGCCGGGCTCGATTACCTCTGGGACGTAGAGATGTGTTTGGAAGCCGGCAAGCTCTTTCACATTCACCTCAATTCTCAAGATGGCCAACGTTATGATCAGGATCTTCCATTCGGTTATACTGAGCCGCTTAAAGACCTCGCCCTGCTGGTCGTTCTTCAGGATGCCGGCTACGAGAACATTCTCGCCTTCGATATCAAGGCGCCGCGCACGGATGAGCCGAAAAACATTGCTGATATCATTGAGGTCAGCGCGCAAAACTTGGTTTGGCTTTGGGAAAGAGCTCTGGCGGTAGACCGGGCAGTGATTCAGCAGTTACGAGAAGAGAAAAGGAACACGGCTCTGGCCGGATATCTGGGCGAGTGTCTTTACGGGCGCTGACGCGATCAAATTGACGCTGTCGCGGTTTCTCGTTATTTTTCACGTGTGGCGAAGTTTGTCATTCCGCGCAAAGCTGTTTACCGGCTATCGCTTTACTACCGGGTTCTCGAGCGGCTTCAGCAGAACCGGATTGAGACGGTCTCTTCCGATGCATTAGCAAGGGCGACTGGCGTAAAACCGACGCAACTCAGAAAAGATCTCACCTACTTCGGACAGTTTGGAACTCGCGGCCTCGGCTACAAAGTCGAATCTTTGCTCTCACAGCTCGGTAGCGTTCTTCGCACAACCCGCTTTCAACCGGTTATTTTGGTGGGTGCCGGCAATTTGGGGTCTGCGCTCTTGCGATATGATGGTTTTGTTAAGGAAGGATTCGAAATCGTCGCGGCATTCGATATTCGGCCCGATGCATCCAAAGCGGGCCGAACGAAAGTGCCGGTTTTGCCGACCAACGAAATCAAGAGATTTGTCCCCGAAAATGGCGTGAAGCTAGCGATTCTTGCGGTGCCGGGGATGGTGGCACAGGAAGTCACCAACGAGCTGGTGGAGGCCGGGATTCAAGCAATTCTTAATTTTTCGCCACTAATTCTGCAGGTGCCGGATCACGTAGTGGTTAACAACGTCAATCTAGCCATCGAACTCGAGAATCTCAGCTATTTCATCACCTGAGAAGTCGGAAAATCGAACCTGCTAAGTTACCAGAAATAGCCTCAAAATCGTCGTATCGTTGGAGGAATGCGGTGGCTTAGTAAAACCGGCATCCCTCTTTGAGGATCTTTGCGCTCTCCTGTTCAAAAATCTGTCTTTGCGCTCTCCTGTGGGGTGGAGGGTTCACGCCTCCATTTTTGGACCAGTATGTCCGAGGATTTTGACCGTCTGGTTGAGCTGCTCAACTTTGAGCGGCTTTTTCAGTACCGTTACTGGACTGATCTGCAGGATACGATCGAGAACCTCGCTATCGGGATAACCCGTAATAACGATCACGTTAAGATCCGGATCGATCTGTTTCGCCGTCCGATAGACTTGGTCGCCCGGAGCGTCAGGGAGTTGCAGATCGAGGAACATCAGATCGAACTTCTGTTTTCGGAGGCTTACGATTGCGTCTTTAGCGGTTCCGACTACGACGCGGCTGAATCCAACCTTCTTCAAGAAGTTACGAAATAGCTCTTGCAGGCCGGGATCGTCATCAACGACGAGCACGGTTGGTTGGCCCTGTTTATCTTGGCGTAGAATGTCCTTGTCCAAGGACGATTTTTTGATGCGCCAGCGGCCCCCGATCTGAATCGCCGGTATTTGGCCCCTCTGGACCAAATAGTAGACAGTCGGGAGCGGTATTCTTAAGTATTCGGCCGTTTCCTTGACCGTCAGGAGATTGTGGTTTGGAGGTTCGCTCACAAATTGCGAATGGAAGCTACAGTTGAAATTGAATCTAGAATTGTTATGAGAATATGAGAGGTTCGTCAACATTAGGTTTTCGCGAAGGTTTCACACGTGCGACCAGTTTTCGGCCTTGGCAAGTCAGGTGCTCTCAAGTTTGTTCCTGCCTGGGGTAATGACCTGGGTCCCGCTGTAGCTCTTTAGGCGATCTGATCGACACCACCCTTATAACGAATGCAAACGCGTATTGAAAAAGACTCGATGGGCACCATGGAGTTGCCGGCTGACGCCCTTTACGGTGCGACCACGCAACGGGCGGCTCTCAATTTTCCGATTAGTGGCTATCGTTTTTCCCGCCCCTTCATTCGGGCGCTCGGATTAGTAAAATGGGCGGCAGCTCTAGCTAACCGCGATCTCGGGAGACTGGAAGAGAAGAGAGCGCAGCTCATCGCAGAGGCCGCGGAAGAGATCATTGACGGTCAATGGGATTCTCAGTTTCCGATCGATATTTTTCAGACCGGCTCCGGCACGAGCACCAATATGAATGCGAATGAGGTGATCGCGAATCGCTGTAGTCAGCTGGATGGCAAAGCGATTGGGTCGAAGGATCCAGTGCATCCGAACGATCACGTTAACATGGGGCAATCGAGCAACGATGTGATTCCTACCAGCATTCACATCGCCGCCGCGGAGTTGGTTCGCAGTGAACTAATGCCCGCGTTGGACCACCTCCAGCAGGGATTGGAAGCTAAAGCGCATGAATTTTGGGAGGTGATCAAGATCGGGCGGACTCATCTGATGGACGCGACTCCGGTCCGGCTGGGCCAGGAATTCAGCGGTTACGCGAAGCAGGTCGAATACGGAAGGCTTAGGGCAGGCAACGCAATCGCGGCCGTCGAAGAACTCGCTCTGGGCGGGACCGCGGTCGGTACGGGACTGAACTCTCACCCGGAGTTTTCTGGGAAAGTGATGGGTTATCTTTGGAACCGAACGGGGGTGGCATTTCGAGAGGCCCGCAATCACTTTGAAGCCCAGGGGGCCAAAGATGGGCTGGTCGAAGCGAGCGGGCAAATGCGATCAATCGCCGTAAGTCTGTTTAAGATCGCCAATGATATCCGGCTATTGGCCAGTGGTCCCAGGTGTGGACTCGGAGAAATCCAGCTTCCGACCACACAACCCGGGAGCTCGATCATGCCGGGAAAAGTGAATCCCGTAATGTGCGAATCGGTCGTGCAGGTCTGTGCCCAGGTTTTTGGAAACGATACCGCGGTATGTTGGGGCGGCGCCACCGGTCAACTCGAACTAAACGTGATGATGCCGGTGATGGCGCACAACGTCTTAGAGAGCATTCGGCTTTTGAGTAACGTCGCACGAGTGTTCCAGGACAAATGCGTCACAGGCATCGTTGCTAACCGAGATCGATGCAACGAATTGGTGGAGCTCAGCATGGCGATGGTAACCAGCTTGGCGCCCGTCATCGGCTATGATCGAGCTGGCGAAATTGCGAAAGAAAGCGCCGCTACCGGCAAGACAGTACGTCAAATTTGCCGTGAGCGTCAGGTGCTGTCGGAGGAGCAGTTGAACCGGGCTCTAGATCCGGTCGAGATGACCAAGCCGGGCGGAGCAGGCTCGACCGGCGGCTAGTCCCGGCGGTAGGGCGAAAGCCTGATACCGTCTGAGCGGGATCGGCTTTCGCCCTACCGCACTTACGACTCCCTGCTTACTTTGTTCCCTAATTAAGGGTTAATTCGATTCCCCGCTGGATCGCCGCAGCCTGCGCGTGTGTTCTAGCCCCAAGGTCATACTCGGAGGGCGTTTCCAAAGTGATCGTTCGATCGCCGTGGTAAAGGGCGAGCAGTCCAGCCTCCGGCATGAACGGGAACTTCAGCGTTTTGATCCGTCTGGCTATCGATCCGCTCTCGGCCCGGCGCCCCTCAATCCGGGGTCGCAGATCGACGGGCAAATGGTATCCGGCCGCTGCGAGAAGCTCCGGACCGATCGGCCGCAGGTGCTTTCTTACCTCATAGAGATAGACTCCTTGCGCGTCATAGTCCTCGTGCAGGCACATGGCGAAGCGAAACGTGACCCCAGTAATGATGGCTTTTTGGGCGCGAATCCGCTCAATATCGTCGAGGTGATAACAGCGGTTAAGGTCGCGTCCTTCCGCATCACTTCTCCGGTTGTGAACGAGTCCCCAAGGGTTCAAACATGGAAATAATAATAATGGCAGCCGCTTGAGGAGCGTCACATTCATCTCGGCCCAAAAGAGGAGTCCTTCCGTTCCTCCGGCTTCGTCACCGTGGATGCCGGCCGATAAATAGATTCCGCCATGAGTCTGCATGGCCGGTGACCGAAGGAAGAAAAGTTCGAACTCGTCGGCAATCGCGAATACTTGGCATTTCAGACCGGCTCGGCGAGCCAGACTCCGCCAACGGCGAACCAAATAACGATAATTATGGCCGTGATGTTTATGAGTATCGAAAATCATGCCAGCGCAGCGAGCAGCTTGTCGTGAATGCCTCCGAAGCCGCCGTTGCTGAAGACCACAATTACATCTCCGGGTCGAGCCAGAGGCTTCATTCTCTCCACGATTTGGTTTATCCCGGCCTCGTAGAAAGCCGGTTTACCCGTTTGTTGAATCGACTTCACCACTTTCCATGGGTCGAGCCGGTCCTCCGGCGGCACCTGTTCTATACGCGCCACTTCTGCTAGAATGACTCCATCGGCGATGGAGAGAGCGTCCGGCAACTGCTGCTGGAAAACTGCCCGACGGGTAGTGTTGGATCGTGGTTCAAAGATGGCCCAAAGCCGATGCGCTGGAAAGCGACAGCGCAAAGCATTCAGTGTTTCTTTGATCGCTGTCGGATGGTGGCCAAAATCGTCGATCACTTTGATACCATTGACCTCACCGCGAATCTCCTGTCGTCGAGCGACACCCTGAAACGTCCTGAGCGCTTTTTGAATCGTCGCAAGGTTGATGCCGTGCGAGAGAGCAACGGCTGCGGCCATTCCAGCGTTACGAACATTAAACTCCCCGATCAGCGAGGTCTCAAAAAGGTCCTTCCCGATCCGAAACCTGGACCCGGACTGGTGGTATTCGATCTCTTCCAAACGGCAATGCGCGTTCTCCGAGAGACCGACGGTCATTACCGGAGCGAACGCTTTCTGTGTTACCTCCCAACAATTGGGATCATCCGCGTTGATAAAAAACCGCCCAGATTGAGGGACGATGTTCACCAAACGGCGAAAGCTCGTTTTGATTTCTTCGAGATCGTGGAAGATGTCGGCGTGATCAAACTCGATGTTATTAATTACCAATGTTTCCGGCAGGTAATGCAGGAACTTTGAACGTTTGTCGAAGAACGCGGTATCATATTCATCGCCCTCCAAGATGAAGTATTGTGAATCCGGGAAGGACGCGCCTTGCTGCAAATCCTTGGCGATTCCACCGATTAGGAAACCGGGGTTTAAGCCAGCTTCGCTAAACATCCACGTGACCAGTGCAGTGGTGGTGGTCTTGCCGTGGGTCCCGGTGACCACGACGTTATGCTTTCCTTGCAGGAAAAAGTCTTTGATCGTTTCCGGAAGTGAGCGGTAGAGCAACTTTCGTTTCAGCACCGATTCTAGTTCCGGGTTGCCGCGGAAAATTGCGTTGCCGATCACGACGAGATCAACATCGTCCGGTACATTTTCTGGCCGGTATCCAGCGAAGATGGGGATCTGCTTTTTCGCGAGAAAAGTCGACATAGGCGGATACACGTTTTCGTCCGAACCGCTAATGACAAAACCAAGATCTCGGATGGCGGCCGCGACTGCGCCCATCGCGGTACCACAGACACCCATAAAATGAATTCGGCGAACAGGTTTAAGCATGAAAAAAACGCCTTTAATAAACTTCTTCCAATCAGCTGCCATCGGACTAAGCCGGCCTCCGAAATTTCGCAGAACCCCTTTTTGGATTTTCCAGGCATCAGGATCGGCCCTCGAAGGTAAGCAGAAGGTCGATTTGAGCGAAAGGGAAAATCGGTCAAAAGCGGCGATCAACAGCAAAAATGCTTTTGGCGGTCAAGTCACATCTTTGCGGTTTAGAGACGAATTCGCCGGGACAAATCTAGCTTTGAGCAGTCTCTGACCGCTATCGCTGAGCACAAGGGAACTCTGGATATTGCGGGGGGACACGGCACCAATTTGACGCCCGATGGGTCTGGAATTATCATCGGAACACTTCGCGTCCGTAGCTCAACTGGATAGAGCGTTGGCCTCCGGAGCCAGAGGTTGTGGGTTCGACCCCCGCCGGACGCAGGTTGATCGCCGTTGGTGCGCGGCCGTCCTCAAAGATTCAGGCCCGCATTGCACGTTAAAAAACGAGCCTTTATTGCTCTTAAGACCGAATCGCAACCCAATAGTGGAATCCGATAACGCAATCGCGATTCGTTTACGAAGCGGGCGGCGACTCATGGTGACTAGCGTCATCTTCGTTAATTGAGACGCTAGATATAGCGAACAAGGGGATGAAATGCTCTTCGTCCTCGCCCGGACCGTACACGGTGATATTAGAGCCTTTGCCCGATGGGTTCAGTGATACGTAGTCTCCAGTCTTCACATCAAACGCTCTTCCGTCGGACAGATGGACAGTAAAAGGCCGGTTGCTGTGCTTATGTTCAAGAATACGTTCGCCAGTCGTCATCCTGTTTGTGCCTCTACCGATTTTTGGTATGAAAAGTACCACTCTTGGCTTTTGGTACCAATGTGCTAGTCAGGTTTCCGCGGACCTGATGGGGTCCCAGGAAGTAGATCCAGACTATCAATGGGGGTCGCAACAGTCGTACTTTCTGCCGATAGAACAACGAACTCGGTTCGTGCGCGGAACCAGATCCTTCATACCTGTCGAGATCATTCCAGACGGTCGGATCGAGGATAAGAAAGACTTCCACCGGAATGATTCCGCAGCCTGGAACCGCCGCAGGGTAGCTTCCTTGACAGAATAACTTGCCCCGAATCTGGCCGCAGCAGAAAAAACGAAGCTTGGCTGATACCTCTGCTCCTCGTTGAAACAGCGAACGCCTCCTCAAGGTGCCGTAAACGCCAAGGAATTCGTCTTTTAGAGTTTGCATCCGGGCGTCGGCAAAAGAATCAGGCGTCAGTTAAGAGAGAAATCGGTACCCCGTAATTTGGGTGCTTTTGACTGCAGAGCTCCAGTTGCGTCTTCGGAATCTTCGTCGAAATGGCCAATAGCTTGAGCGAGCATATCGTTCACTAGTGCCTCTATTCCGGAAAAGCGATGAACCGGACGAACCGTAGACCGGGAAAGCGCCACATAGGTTGCGGTCGGGATTTCATAGGCAAAAAACCAGAGTTCTGAATCACCCACAAAAAGATATTTCTGGGCAGTTTCCGGGAAAGCAGACCAAAGCGCGAGATTTTGCGCGATTAAGCCAGGCACTGTTTCCTCCTCAGTCGACTCTCTGTCCACGCCGTACAGGCTGAGGCCGTTCTCCACAAAGCCGTCGACGACGGTTAAAACGCGAAGAAGAGAGGCGGGTAGCGTCACGCCTAATTCGGCTTCGGATTGGGCGCATAGTTTGGCAATTTGGTCCGGCGCCGCGCCGGGAACGAGAGGACGCACTCCGTTGGCTGCGTCCCGGGCCAGTTGTTTCTCCAGGTTTGCCCGATCGTCTGCCGGAAGTGCTCGATAGTATTCCGAGGATCGAAGATCTCCGAGGAAAAGATCGCTTAGTTCCCGAAGTAGCTGTTCGTTCAGGTTCATAATTAAATGCTTACGCTTTGGGGTTGTAGCCTTCGTGCCGGTGCGGGCGGTCTTACGCGTTTTTGTTGCCGTTTTCTGTTTTCCGAAATCTTGTTGGCTGGCTTGGTGGTGAGGCCAGACTCTACTACCGGAAGTCGGTGCTTCGGTTGATGGCTTAGTCCTAAGGTTTTGCCGTTAATACAAGCGTCTCCTGGCAGCCACTCGGCCGCAAGTGTTTCTGCTTTGGCTGCGAGTTTATCCCGCACCGCTTGATTAGCTTCCGGGTCTCGGTTTTCTTTCTTAAAAAGCTCTCCGAACCCTTGGGTGATTTCATGAAACTGCTTTGGAACCGAGTACGGTCGATGGCCGGCGGCCTTTGAGAATTCGAGAATCCGGCTTTCCCAAATCTCTGGCAGGGGAGTCGCACCCAGCGCAGCCAGGTGCTTGCGCAAACCCTCCGCGTTTCTGAATCCGTCCGTTATCGGTGGGTAAAAGGGGAAAACCGGCCGCGGGACGTAAATCGGGTTTGATTGATCAACGACGCGATGGGTCTGGGGATGAAGGAACAGAGCGTGCCAGAAATGATGCGGGTTTTGAGATTGGTCGCGGCCGCGCCGAGTGGTGTTGGCGATAACAAAATTTCTTGGATGGTTAATAGCCGCCCGCCCGCCCGCTACGGCCACGCTTTTTGGGATTACATGATGGCAGTTATAATGCTGTTTTCTGAACCGGACTGGCTGATTGATTGTCTGGGCGGCATTGATCACGGAAGATGGGCTGTGACCAGACTCCATCAGTCGCACTCCGTCGGGGCCGACGGCCAATAGCGCCAGCGATCTTCCCACCGGGTGCAGGGCCAGGGTCTTCAGGTATTCGCCTCGCATTTTGACATATGCTTTGGTTGTTTGGTCGTACTCTTCGGAAGTGCGATCCAGGGGTTGGCCAACAATCCGGTCGAGCACGATGCCAGGCAATTCCGGGCATGTACCAATCGAGGTGGGATCGGAAATCAATTTTTCCAATTCCTTGATGGCTTCGTCAACTGCGGCGCGCATCTCTGCGCTGGGTGGCTTGGACGATGAGTTGCTCATGCCACAATTGCTTCGCAGGGAGCGATAAAATCATCGATATAGAAACATATTAGAAACATGTTATCAATAACAACGAGCTTAACCGCCAAGTCAAATACATAAATCAATAATGTTTGGTACTATTGGCGAAACTTCTCCCAATTAACCAGCCTGGCGTGATTCAACCGATGGTTACCCGGAGAACTCAATAGCAGGTTTCAGCTGGAGTGTTGTTCGATCTGGTTGACCAGATCGTGAGCGGTTTCGTAGATCCTGGCTACCTGAGCTGGACTGAGGTTCTCCGCTTCATTCCAGGACTGCCGCACGCTTTGCAACCCGGCCGATATCTTCTGGATCAGCTCATTCTTTTTGAATCGCGGAGCGAGCGAATCTAAACGATCCAAGTAATAAGTAAGCAATTCGCGATTGCGCAGTCGTTCGGCTCGTTCCAGGCTGAAGGTCTTGACGACAGATTGAGCGCCAATTTCGAGTCCTCGAAGCCATCCACCCAGACTGAGCAACTGAGCCAGCGGTTCGTCGTGCAGCGCCAACATCGCGTTCTCGACGTCCGCCTGAGTGACGCTTAATTCCTTGCGCAACCGCTCCCAATCGCCCGATTGCCCTAGGTCGAGAAGCCGTTTGCTGTGCCGCGCCACTCGCTCTCCCACGCCTAGTCCCTTGCCTCGGCGAATCAATTCTCGACCGAGCGCGGGCAGATCCTGATCCCTTTCTACAGCGACATCCAAAAATCCGTCTCCGATAAGCACGCCGAAGGCGAGCGCATATTTTGAACGATCGTTGGTGTTCAGCTCACTGACGGGTCGTGTCACCGCGTCGAAGGGGATTGGTTTAAGGGCATCAAGCGACGCAAAAACCTTGTCGATCGATGGAGCGGTAAATTCGTTGATGCCAAGCTCTTCTCGATAGTCGGGGTCTTTTGATAGATCTTCTTTGATCGTAGCCGCGAAACCAAAGGTGCCAGCAAAGACCGCCCCTCCGAACATACTCCAAACGAGCGCTGAACTCCGTTGATTGTGCATTCTGGTTTCCTTGAACAACACCTTCCAACGCAGCTTCTTTCATGGCTTTCTGTCAAGGTTTTCCGCTTGACGGTCTGATCCAAACGAGCATCATGACGCCCGTATCTCCTGGACTTAACCCTCGGATGTAATCGCTCTGACATGCATGGAAACGGCGGAACTTTGCTTTGGACGACTTGCTATTTCATTGTGCTCTTTGGGATGTCGCTCTACGGCATCCATCGGTATTTCATAATTTTTCTCTACTTCCGCAACCGTCACCGAGCTCCTCAGCCTCCGCTCAGGTTTTCCGAGCTGCCGATGGTCACCGTGCAGTTACCGATCTATAACGAGGTCTATGTAATTGAGCGGCTGCTGGCGGCGGTCAGCCAAATCGACTATCCGCGAGAGAAATTGGAGATCCAGATCCTTGATGACTCTACCGACGAGACGACAGAGATCGCCGATCGGGAAGCGGTCCGCCTGCGTCATGCCGGCTTTCAGGTCGAAATCTTGCGTCGGCGAAATCGAATCGGATTCAAAGCGGGAGCACTCAATCATGGACTTAGACAGGCTAAGGGCGAGTTCTGCTTGATTCTAGACGCTGATTTCATACCTCCTCCGCATATTCTGCGAGAAACGGTTCATTACTTCACTGATCCGACCATTGGAATGATTCAGACCCGTTGGGGCCACATCAATCGCTCCTATTCTTGGTTGACTCGAGCCCAGGCAATTTTGCTCGATGGGCATCTTCTTCTTGAGCAGACGGCTCGTAGCCGGACTGGCCGCTTCTTTAATTTCAACGGTACTGCGGGGCTTTGGCGCCGAAGCAGCATCGAACAGGCCGGTGGCTGGCAGCATGATACGCTGACAGAAGATCTGGACTTGAGTTATCGGGCACAACTAAATGGCGCAAAGTTTCTTTTTCTTTCCAACATTGTCACACCAGCGGAATTGCCGGTCGACATGAGCGGATTTAAGTCACAGCAGCATCGATGGACAAAGGGGTCCATCCAGACCTGCAAAAAGCTGCTCCCGCTCATTTGGAAAAGCCGGTTACCCTGGTGGATTAAGGCCGAGGCCGTAGTGCATTTAACGTCTAATTTCGCCTATCTGTTGCTGGCGTTTTTATGCATCCTGCTGCATCCCAGTGACACCAAAATCGCCACTGATGGCCCGGGTGCGCTGATCGATCTAGCGATTTTCGCGGCTACGACTCTTCCCGTCGCTGTCTTCTACTTGTGCGCGCAACGGGAACTCTATCCGAAAGACTGGAAGCGAGAGATTTTATTCTTTCCCTTTGTTCTGGCGCTTGGAATCGGACTTTCAATCAGCAATGCGCGGGCGGTGTTGGAGGCTGTCTTCAATCACGAATCGCCTTTTGCCCGGACCCCAAAATACGGCTTTGCTTTGGCCGATAGATTACGTAAAAAGAACCGGTACGCCTCCTTTTGTGATGCATTTCCCATCGTTGAACTGCTTTTTGCGATTTACTTTACGTACTTTGTGGTTACTGCTTTGGGGAATCGTGAGTTCCTAAGCCTTCCTTTTCTGATACTTTTTCAGGTAGGGTTCGCGTATGTAGCCTTCACCTCACTACGGGAACGGGGTGAGCGCAGGCATTTTGGCGTTCGTGACGTTCTGTAGACTGAAATTTACATGATTAAGTTACGGTTGGTAGGTCTGGTAATCTGTCCGGCTTTTGTCGCCCACAGCTACGGGCACGAGCCGACCGCATCTCCTACGCCCACGCCGGCGGTCTACCAAAACGCGACGGCCAACACCTACTCCGGTTCCGCGCCGACCAATGGCTTGAAAGCGCCGACCGGAAATCCTAGCCCAACACAAGGTATCTTGCCGAAGGCGTTGCCGGCTTCATTCTCGCCGGCGCCGGTGACACCTCTGCCTTCGCCAAAGCTGATAAAGGTTGTGGCTTCGCCTTCCCACGATCTCTTGAAGGCCGCTCCTATGCTGGCGCCCAAATTGGTTAAGCCAATTGCGTCCGTTTCCCCGGATCCATCGGAAATCGTTGGTCCGCCTGCGCCGAATTTCGCAAAAGCGGTCGCGTCATCCCAGCCAAAACTGCAAAAGCTAAAGGCGGATGCAGCTCCACCGCCTACGCTGGTGAACGCTGCGACCTCGCTCCAACCGAAGCTTTCTAAGGGAATTGCTTCGACTTCGGCCGAATTCGTCAGACCGCTGCCAAACTCGTCCGCCACCAAGCCGCCGGCTGCAGCTTCGCCTTCTTCGGCGGTCTCCCTGCCATCGCCAACGCCCGAACCCGAGGTCAAATTGGTCGTCAGCGTCCGTGACCAAAAGCTAGCTGTCGTGGTAAACGGAAAGATCTATCGAACCTACAAGATATCGACGTCCCGTTACGGTGAAGGAGATAACTTCGGAAGTTGGCGGACTCCTCTTGGCCGTTTGCAAGTCGCAACAAAGATCGGTGCCGCCGCGCCCCCAGGAGCGGTCTTTCACCGGCGCCAACCGACCGGCGAGATCTTGGCGGCAAACGCTCCCGGGCGCGATCCGGTCATAAGCCGAATAATCTGGCTTCGAGGAACCGAAGAAGAGAACAAGCGTGCGTTTCAGCGATGCATCTATATCCATGGAACGCCCCAGGAGGCATTTCTAGGTCGGAAAGCGAGCTACGGATGTATCCGAATGCGTTCGTCCGACGTGATTGAGGTATTCAACTGGGTCGGAATAGGTACCAACGTCGCGGTTGTTGACGAGCCCATTCGCCGGGCGGTCAAGGATTTCGCGGCTGAAGCGATGGTCGCCCGAAACGATCAACGGCGTGCACCGGAACCGGCCGGTGCCCCGTCCGAAGCCAATCGATAGCTCCAGGGCCCTATTCTGGTCAATAGCTGTCTGCCCAACTCCGCCCTCGATCCTCCTTCTGGCTCCGGTACGCTTTTTGCTGATCAAATCCGGGCGACCCGAGCCGTTTTCCGGCTGGTTTTTCTACGAATTATCGTGCCAGTGCCGGATTTCCTCGTAGGGTGTTAGAAAGGATTGATTGTTTTCCGCTTTTTGCTTGATCACACAACATGTAGTGCTTATCGTGTGGTCTGTGTCCTATATGATGGGGTTATTCTCCAGCAATCACAACTAGGTCACAGGATATTGGCCAGAAAAAAGTGCGTTGTTAACAAGTTATTGGTAGCTGAACGAACTCTGAGCAGGAAAACCCCCACATGACCAAAATGAAATCAGCTGTGCACTCGAGTGATTTGAAAGTACGGGGACGCAAGGCGCGTCGGCCGAAAGAGAAGGGTCTCAAGATTGAGCGCATTTTCAGCCGAAAAGATATTTCACCTTTGGACGAAATCGAATGGGAACGGCGTACTGCCGAAATCACCGATGATAGCGGAAAAGCGATTTTCCGGCAGGAGAACGTTGAAGTGCCGAAGAATTGGAGCGCACTAGCAACCAAAATCGCGGTATCGAAGTATTTTTATGGAGACGTTGCCAATGGCACTGATCCGTTTCGAGGCGGACGAGAAAATTCCGTCCGGCAACTGGTTCATCGGGTGACGCGGACGATTGCGGATTGGGGCTATCAAGATGGATACTTTGCCGGCCAGGATGCGGCCGAGACTTTTTATGACGAACTGACTTGGCTTTGTGTGAACCAATATGGGGCGTTCAACAGTCCTGTTTGGTTCAATGTCGGACTGTACCAGCAGTACAGAATTGGCAAAGGCTGCGGCCAGGGGAATTTCTTCTTTAATCGACCGAAGCAAGAAGCAGAACGGGCAGCCAGCCAATATGAATACCCGCAAGCCTCGGCCTGCTTCATCCAAGCCGTCGAGGACACAATGGAAGACATCATGCGGCTGGCTACGAGCGAGGCGATGCTATTCAAATATGGGAGCGGAACGGGAAGCGATCTATCAACTCTTCGAAGCACCCGGGAAAAACTGAGTGGCGGAGGTCGTCCCAGCGGACCGCTCTCGTTCCTCAAGGTCTATGATCAGGTTGCTAACGTGGTGAAGAGTGGCGGTAAGACGCGGCGTGCTGCCAAGATGAATACATTGAAGGATTGGCATCCGGATATTGAGGAATTCATCGAGGCGAAAACCAAGGAAGAGAAAAAGGCCTGGGCGCTGATCGAGCAAGGCTATGACGGCAGCTACAATGGAGACGCGTATGGGTCGATCATGTATCAGAACGAAAATCTTTCCGTGCGCGTGAGCGACGAGTTCATGCATGCGGCCATCGAAGGCAAGGAGTGGTGGACCCGGCGTGTGCTCGATGGGAAGGCGTGCGAAAAAAAGGATGCGCGATCACTGCTGCGCAAGATAGCCGAAGGAACGCACGTTTGTGGTGATCCAGGAATGCAATTCGACAGTACCATACACCGGTGGCACACCTGCAAGGGAACCGCACGGCAGAATTCCACGAATCCATGCTCGGAGTATCTCTTCCTCGATAACACCGCCTGTAACTTGGCATCGCTCAACCTGATGAAATTCAAGCGCGAGGATGGGAGCTTCGACGTCGAGCGGTTTAAAGCAGCCGTGCGAATTTTCATCACCGCGCAAGAGATCTTGGTCGATAATGCGAGCTATCCGACGAAGGAAATCGCCGAGAACAGCCATATCTTTCGGACTCTGGGCCTCGGATTCGCAAACCTTGGCGCCTTAGTGATGAGCTACGGCTTGGGCTATGATTCTGACGAGGCTCGTGCCTTGGCCGGATCCATTACCTCGATCATGACCGGCGAAGCCTACTCGCATAGCGCCAGGATCGCGAGGGAGCAGGGGCCGTTTCCCGGCTACCGGGATGCGCGTGCTTCGGGCTTCCCAAAACCGGCATTGCCGGACAACACCGAGTCGATGTTGGAAGTTATTCGATTGCATCGAGCGGCCTGCGATCAGATTCACGAATCCACCGATTTTAAACATCTCAAAGTCGAAGCGATGCACGTCTGGGAGAACGCGTCAGGCTTGGGCCAAAAGCATGGCTTCCGAAACGCACAGGTCACGGTCTTGGCTCCTACCGGTACTATCGGTTTCCTGATGGATTGCGACACGACCGGTATTGAGCCGGATATCGCCTTGGTGAAATACAAGCTGTTAGCCGGTGGTGGGATGCTCAAAATCGTGAATCAGACCGTCAAGCCGGCGCTGGAAAAGCTGGGTTACACGGCGGAAGCAACAGAAAAGATTCTGCAGCATATCAACGAACATGACACGATCGAGGATGTTCTTGTTGCCGAGACCAGTCGCGTCATTGCGAGCGGGCTGAAACCCGAACATCTGTCAGTGTTCGATTGTGCCTTCAAACCGTTTAAGGGGAAACGAAGCCTCCATTATCTGGGGCATCTTCGCATGATGGCGGCGTGCCAGCCGTTCCTTAGTGGTGCGATCTCAAAGACGGTGAATTTGCCAACTGACGCTTCGGTCGAAGAGATCATGAACACCTATATCGAAGGTTGGCGTATGGGATTAAAAGCAATCGCAATTTACCGTGACGGTTCGAAGCGTTCGGCGCCGCTGAATACCAAAAAAACGAAGGATATGGGTGGCGATGAGCGCGGCACGAGCTCGGTCGATGAGCTCACGCCGCTAAAGGCTCGCATTGCGGAGCTTGAGCAGGAAGTGGTGACGTTGAACCAGCCTTCTCGCAAGCGCATGCCAGACACGCGGGTTTCGCTTACCCATAAGTTCGAGATTGCCGGACACGAGGGCTATATCACCGTAGGTCTCTACGAAAATGGTCAACCGGGCGAGCTGTTCATTCAGATGGCCAAGGAAGGAAGCACGATTGGTGGATTGATGGATACAGTCGCGACGTTAACTTCGATAGCCTTGCAGTATGGCGTGCCGTTGGAGAGCCTGGTCAAGAAGTTTGCTTATGCCCGTTTCGAGCCGAGCGGCTTCACCAAGAATCCGGACATTCGCAATGCTACCAGTATTACTGACTACGTTTTCCGTTGGCTCGGTTGTCAGTTTATCGTTGGGTACAAAGAAGCGACTTCGCCGAATCGTTCTCAGCCGGATCTGCCAATGAGGGAGATATCGGAAATCGAAAAAAAGGCAGTCAATCGACCGGTGGCCGAACTTCCGCGAACGGCCGAAAAAGAGATTATCGACGTGATCACCAATCGCACGAATTCGGAAGGAACCTCGCGACTGCTGGCGAATGGGAATGGTGGCCACGCACGTTCGGCGCCGACGACCCACGCTGACCGGGTACGCGAAGCATTGGGAAACATGTATATGGGAGTGAGTTGCTCTCATTGCGGTAGTACAAAAGTGATTCGGGCGGGAGCGTGTGGTGTGTGCACGGAGTGCGGCACCTCACAAGGTTGCAGCTGACCGAATCTGTTAGTTTGTTGGCGAGAGACGCATCCTCTTGTTGCTGGTAACGAGCAGGAGGATGCTCTTTTGTGTCCGGAAAGGCGCGATCGCTGGCCGCGGACAATGCAAAAACCGATCAGCGGTAGGCCAATTCACTGCAGCCGCCGCGTAGTATGCGACGAGAACTCGTTCCACCGGGGTTTGTCGGACCGCACCGAACGAAACGTAAGCTCGGCGACGGATATCGCCTGCCAGCTTAGCTGGAAATACTCTCGATCAAATGCGGGAAGCGGCAATTGCGGCAGTCGTTGCGATTAGCCAGACAAAAATCCTCGAAGATCTGCAATAGACCTTGTTGCTGAAACAAGAAACGCGTGTGGTTACGCGCGCGAGCTTGGTCGCCAAACAAACGTATGCCAGCCAGCTCCAGATGTTTGTTGCCCAGTTCGGCGCGGACCTGTTTATACGTTTCCCAATCGGCTCCGCCGGAAAATGCCACTAGAGGAAAGAGCACGTTAGCGAGGATCTCTTTGACTCTGGCTTTACCGAGTAAGGCTATCGGGGTGGAACTCGCGTTCGAATGAAGCGTGTAGTGGAAGTCCCAGAACCGATGGTTCAAATCTTCAAACCAGCGACAGACTTTAGTGAGATCGTTGGATTGCTTTCTGAATTCCGACCAATGACTTGCCAACACCGCCAAGGTGCCAACTCGTCGATGTGGATGGTTGGCGGGGCGGCTGCCGCTCAGTTTCCAGTGCTCCGCGGCTAGCACCAGAGAATGCAATTCGCTTCGTACTTTCCACCAATGCGTCCAGAGACTGGCTGCATAGTGATTCGGAGGAACTAGATTTTTGCAGGGGTCGGCGGATTCTAGAAATCCGGCCAATCCGAAAAGCACCGCTTCAGCTGCTTCCGAATCACGCCGCAGCCGTTGCAGCGTGACTCGCTGTGCCAAGATGAGAAATGGGACCTTGTTCCATTTGTAGCCAAGGGCAATCGCCAGCGCCTGAAAGAGAGCTTCATCAATGCCATGGACGTGAACGGCGCGTCGCAACAACTGCGTTTTCCGCTCGAGTCGTAGCCGGGCGGCGGTTTCCAGTATTTGGTCGACTTTTTGATCGGAAAATCGAGCCAGTGGTCCGCAGCAAGCTCCCGGTTTCGCTAGATCGATTTTCGTTTCGACGACCGCCGAGTGATAGTCTTGCGTTAGCTCGACTTGAAGAACCTCACGGTGCTCAGTCGTGCGGGTGAAGCAAGTGAATCCTGAGCGTCTGACAAAGACATGAAGAACTACGTTGCGGAACGCTGGGTTCTCCCCATGCAGGTGTCGTTCCCAATCGGCTGCCGACAAATCGAGCTCGATATCTCCCGCCAATGTCTGGTTCCCGTTCACTCGGATCAGAGCATGGACAAAATCCGGACCGGATTCCTTGTTCCAGAAGCCGAACTGGAGAATCTCGACTGAAGAGCCGTTGGTCGCCCGAAAGGTCGAACCGAACGCACCCGAATACCAAAGAGCCTGATACTCAAGTTCTGACCAGGCGTGGCTAAGATCATTGGTCGACTCTCCGATCTTCTCGTATTCGAGCGCTTCCCGATAGATCGCTTCCAGATTCATTTAGAAACAGAATTATACTATGTTGTGTCTATCCGTAAAGGCATTTGATAGTTTGTGTCGAAATCCGCGCAAACATGCACACGGTCAGAGCTGAAGTTCGAGACCGTCATATGCCAATGAGCAACCAGGCGGCAACAGTTTCTCGGTTTCAGCGTGGAGAAAATCGTGACTTAAGTGCGTGAAAATTGTCCTTCTCGGTTCAATCTTTGCGGATAGAGCGATTCCCTCTTCCAGGCTCAGATGAGAGAAGTGAGATCTCCACAAGGGCGTACCGAGCACCAGAGTATCGACGCCGCGAAGCCGCTCGATTCCTTCTTCCGGGACGATCTTGCAGTCGCTGATGTAAGCGAAAACAGATCCCTTGGCTGTTCGCACAAGAAAGCCAAAGGTATGAACATTTCCGTGCTCGACCGGAATAGGGACAATTTCGTTTTCGCCCAACCAGAACGGCCCGTCGATTGCATGGGCTTGGGGCTGAACATAGCCGGGAAATTTCGCCTCTCCACTAAAGGCGTACCGAAACATGCGGTCCAAGTGCGCCAGCGTGGTCGACGATGCAAATATCGGCATGCAGTCCCGATTGGCCGAGCTGTACCTTCGAAGATCGTCAAATCCGACCACGTGGTCGGCGTGAGCGTGTGTGTATATTACGGCATCTAGCTCCTCTATTCCGGCTCGCAAGGCCTGGAGACGAAATTCCGCTCCGGTGTCTATCACCCAACTTGCGGTTGGCGTCTGCAAATAGACCGAGGAACGCCAGCGATGGTCTCGCGGGTCGGGCGAATGACAAACCCGACATTCGCAGAGAATCACCGGCACTCCCATTGATGTTCCTGTTCCCAGAAAAGTGACCGCGAGCATTTATTGAAAAAACACCGCGCCACCCTTACATAAGCTCTTTGTGCCCGCAACGCTGCGCTCGCTTCGCATTCGCAATCTGGCTTTGGTTGAGTTCCTGGACTGGGAGCTGGAGCCCGGATTCACCGTGGTCACGGGAGAGACCGGCGCCGGCAAGTCGATCATTCTGGGGGCCCTCAAATTGTTGCTGGGAGAACGGGCGGACAAAACTCTGATTCGCACCGGCGCGGAACAGTGTTCGGTGGAGGGGCTTTTTGAGATTGCTGACCCGGTCCGGGTCAATGAGTTGCTATCGGAGCAGGGCATCGATCCCTGCGAAGGCGACCAATTACTGCTGCGTCGACTATTGGCGACCAATGGTACCAATCGACAATTCATCAATGGATGCCAGACCACACTCAGCGTCCTGAAGGAAGTTGGAGATGGATTGGTAGATTTGCATGGACCGCACGATCATCAGTCGCTGCTTGCCCGAGAGTATCAGCTTCGATTGGTTGATGCATTCGGTGGCAGCGAAGAGGTTTACCATTCTTTTCGCGAAACTTTTGAGAGACTCCGGAGCCTGCGCGGTAAACTTGAGCAATTGGAATCCGAGAATGCCGTTGGGAATTTGGAGTTATGGCAACACCAGTGGTCAGAGATCCGCGACGCGGCGATCCAAGTTGGGGAACTGGAAGCGCTCGAAGCCAAGTACGCATTAGCCAGCAACGCCCATCGAATTCTGGAACTTACATCGTTAAGTTTATTACAGCTCGCAGACGCCGAAGACTCGATTCTGACTCGGTTGGGAGATATTGCGCGCACGCTGCGAGAGTTAGAAAGACTTGATCCTGGGTCGACCGAATTGACCCGCAATCACGAGCGCGGCACCGTAGAGCTGGAGGAACTGGAGCGAGATCTTCGGCATTATCAGGAGAAAATCGAGGTGGATCCAGGAAGCCTGCGACAGCTCGAAGAACGCTTGAATTTGCTTGAGAGTTTGCGCCGGAAATACCATCGCAACGAAGAGGAGTTGTTGGCCCTTGCGGCTGAGCTAGAGGAAAAACTGGGCCAGATTGATGGGCGTGAATCTGCCTTGGAAAAATTGCGAGCCGATGTTGAATCGACTTCTCAAAAAATGCAGGCGGTCGGAAGAGACCTTACCGCCGCTCGGGCAACCGCTGGAGAGAGGTTAGCCCGGCAGATTCGAGTTCACCTGGCCGATCTCGGCTTTCAACAAGCGAGATTCGATCTGGAGTGGGAAACTCTGGGAGAGCCAATCAGCAGCGGATTCGATCAAATTGAGTTTCTTTTTTCTCCGAATCCCGGTGAGCCACTGAAACCCCTTCGGGCGATCGCTTCCAGCGGGGAAATATCTCGCGTCATGCTGGCCATTAAGACCGCGTTGGCTCAACAAGACCTTATCGGACTGCTGGTTTTTGACGAAATTGATGCCAATGTCGGCGGCGAGATCGCCCACGCGGTTGGCAGAAAGATGCAGACGCTGGGCGAGAATCACCAAGTGCTTGCGATCACGCATATGCCGCAGGTGGCGGCGGCCGCTCGTAAACACTTCTTTGTCAGCAAGGAAGTGAGCGATGGACGGACTAGAACAGCTTTGCAAGAGGTCGGTGGCCCCGAACGGTTGGAAGAAATAGCGCGTATGCTGGGAGGTAAATCGCGATCAGCTCTCGAACACGCTCGAACCCTGTTGACTGGCTAGCCTGCTGACCCGCATTGAGTGCGTGGATTTCTCAAAAACGAATGATCTAACCGGGTTAGGCGCGGAGATAGTTTAGCGTCTCGCACGATTTTGCTGGACGAACGGATGCCGCTTAGCTCGTAACGTTCTGGTGTATGCAGGAGACCGTCATTTTGGCAGGTGGAAGCGGTTTTCTTGGCCAGAATTTGGCCCGTTTTCTGGTCCATGAAGGCTATTCCGTCGTCGTTTTGACCAGAACTCCACAACCTGGTAACGCGGTTCGCTCGATCGAATGGGATGGCAGAACCCGGGGTAGCTGGATGCGGTTCATTAGCGGAGCGAAAGCTGTCGTGAATCTCGCCGGGCGAAGTGTGAATTGTCTCTACGACGGAAAGAATCGCCGCGAAATCCTCAATTCCCGATTGGATTCCGTGCGGATTTTAGGTGAAGCGATCCGCGTTGCCGAACAGCCGCCGAAGGCATTCATCCAAGCAACGTCACTAGCCATTTACGGAGACAGTGCGGAACGAATAAATGACGAGTATGCGCCTCCCGGTAGCGACTTCGCGGCGGAGGTCTGTCAACGCTGGGAGGAAGTGATCCACGAGATTGAGTTATCGAGTACCCGCAGAATCATCTTGCGATTAGGGCTTGTGCTTGGTCGGGGCGGTGGCGTTTTAGCTCCGCTGGTGCGGCTCACGAGGTTTTACCTAGGTGGGTCGATCGGTAATGGGCGACAATACATTAGTTGGATTCACGTCGACGATTTGAGTGAGATGATCCGCTGGTCGATCGAAAGGCCAGACGTTCAAGGTATTTACAACGCAACCGGTCCGAGTCCGGTGACCAATCGCGAGTTTATGCGCGAGCTGAGAAAAGTGCTTAATCGTCCCTGGTCCCCACCAACGCCTGTGTTCGTTGTGAAGGTCGGAGCCAAATTCATAATGCGGACTGAGTCGAGCCTCGGCCTCACCGGCCGCCGTTGTATACCCAGGCGATTTCTGCAGCAAGGATTTGAGTTCCAGCAACCGGATCTAGCGCAGGCCCTCAGGGACATTTTGGTCCAGTAGCTTCGGAACCACGAATGAACTAGAAAGGCAACCCCAAAATTTAGAACCACGAATGAACGCTAATGGACACGAAAGCGGAGTAGATATTCGTGTGTGTTCGCGTGTATTCGTGGTTTAAGAAACATGCCTCGCTTGCGAGAGCGCTGGTTCGATCAGTTCGCAGAGCAGATGGATGATCACCTTGTGTGCTTCTTGAATGCGTGCTGTTGCAGAGTGTCGCACGATCAATTCGATTGAGGCAATTCCGCGACAACGACCTCCATCCCGCCCGAGGATCGCAACCGAATGAAGATCCAGAGCTTTCGCTTGTTCCAAGGCGCGACCCACGTTCTCTGACTGGCCACTCGTCGAAAGCGCGATCAGAACATCTCCCGATGTTCCAAAAGCAAGCACCTGCCGCGAAAAGATTTCATCGAAGGAGTAGTCGTTGGCGGTCGCCGTCAGCAGTCCCCCGTCAGCCGATAAGCTAATCGCGGGAAATGGACGTCGATCTCCGACGAACCGACATGCGATTTCGGTGGCTAAATGAGAGCTATCTGCTGCACTGCCTCCGTTACCGCACGTTAACACCTTCTTTCCGCGCAACAGCGCCTGCTGGATAACTTGCGCCGCCGACCGAATTGGCGCTTCGAGTTCATACAATTGTTCGATCGCGGCAACAGCGTCTTGAATACTCTCGCGAACGGAAATCACTTGGCGCAGCCTCTCTTGGTGAACGTGTGATTTCAAGCTGGAAAACGGTTCGATGGCAATGATAGTGATCGATTTATGCGATATATCGCTCTGTTTGTTGGGTTGCTGGTACTGGCAGCATGCGAGTCTAGCAGCGAGTCTTCGGTCCCCGGAAGGATTACGAAAGAACGTGCCATTGCAATCGCAATGGAAGCGAACCGGCATTATCCGTTCTTTTCCAAAGTGACCAGGGCGACATGGCGAGCGCAAGGATATCCAAGCGGTTACTACGCCATCGACTTGAAGGATGAGGACGAAGAATTCGGTAAATTTTATCTCGTGGATGGCACTGGTCACATCGTCGGGCAAGGCCGCATCGCTGACGATCGGTATTATCCAGCGGGAGCGACCCGGCAAAGCGAAGAATAACCCTTGAGCCCTAATGTCGAGAACGTAAGCGAAACAATATGGGCAGCCCGTAATACCCAAGTTGTTCCCGAATCTTGCCCTCAAGGTATCTGCGGTAATCGTCGGTAAGGGTTTGCGGATCATTCACGAAGAGCAGAAAGGTCGGAGGACGGATCGAATCTGCCTCCTTAAAATCAATCTGCGTTGCGTACATGATTTTGAGTCGACGATTGCCGCGGGCCGGAGGTGGGTGGGCTTCGAGCGCCTGCTGTAGCAGACGGTTGAGTTGACCGGTGCCAAGCGTACGCTGGGCGTGCTTTTCGATTCTCTCTATGCTTTGGAAAAGACGATCCAGATTCTCGCCAGTGTGGGCTGACAGTACGTCGATCGGCGCGTAGTCCAGAAAAAAGAGGTTGGCGCGAATTTGACCGAGGATTGCGTCGAAAAAGTCGCGAACGCGGGTCGACGGTTTCACCAGATCCAATTTGTTCACCGCCACTAGGCACGGCTTTTTATTTTCCTGGATGAGTCCGGCAATCTTTTTATCTTGGGCCGTTACGCCGTCGACTGCGTCGATCACGAGTGCGCAAACGTCCGCTCGTTCGATACTTTTTTGCGACCGCATCACACTGAAAACTTCCACCGATGAGCTCTGTTTTCCTCGGGAACGGATTCCAGCGGTGTCGATAAGAATAAATTGTTTGTCACCGCGTTGGTAGGGAATATCAATTGCGTCCCGAGTTGTTCCGGGGATACCGCTGACGATCGTCCGGCGATCTTTCAGAATCGCGTTGATCAACGAGGACTTTCCGACATTCGGACGACCGACAATCGCGAGCTTCAAAGCAGGAGAGGGGGGCACGGAATCAGCCGTTTCATCCGGTAGATGTGCGGTTATCCGCTCAACCAGTTCCGTGATGCCACGTCCGTGCGCGGCGCTGACCGGTAACACCTCATCAAAACCGAGTTCACTGAATTCGGTTTCGTGATCCGTTTGGTTCGGATGATCTATCTTATTTGCGACAACGATAATCGGTTTTTTTGTGCTTCGGAGCTCCCGAGCGAGGAGTCGGTCAATCGGTGTCAGTCCATCTCGTGCATCGGTCACCAAAAGGATAAGATTAGCCATCTCCATCGCGAGGTCCGCTTCTGCTCTGACCTGTTCATCAAATGAAACATCAATAGCAGAACCGATACCACCGGTATCGACCAGCGTGAATCGGACCGAACCAATCTCACAATCCGCAGTCAACCGGTCGCGGGTAACACCGGGCTGGTCGTGTACGATAGCCATTCGTTGTCGTACCAGACGATTGAATAGCGCCGATTTCCCAACGTTCGGTCGTCCAACGATGGCGACGATAGGTAGTTTTCCCATTCGATTTCACTTACCCGACGATTCCCGGAAAGGGTGAAACGATTAGATACTACTGCTCTTAGTAGTTCGGCAACCGAAGAAGTCGACGGGAATTTGGACGGACGGACGTGGCAGGTGAAACTTGCGGGCTAGCCGCGACCAGGGATTCGCTCTCGCCGAAGACCGGCTACAAAATAACCGAGCCCGGAAACGATCGTGACAAGGCTTGCCAGCGTTACCAGCCAAGTAAGCCCGGCCGGAATGCGAAGCAGCACCCAGAGAATGCAGATCATTTGAAGCACCGTAGCCGTCTTGCCGACCCAGCTTGGACGCACTTCCACCGGGCCTCTCAATTTGCTGATCGTCAAAAAGCCAACTCCAAGCAACAGATCACGGCCGATGACGATACCGGGAAAAAACCAAGGAAGCGATGGACGCCAACCGGAGCCGCTCAGCGTGATCATGGCTGCAAACATCAGGCCCTTATCTGCAATTGGATCGAGAATAGAGCCAAGCCGGCTTCGCTGATTCCATCGGCGAGCGACAAATCCATCCATTCCATCGGTAATTACTGCAAAGCAAAAAGTAACTGTAGCGAGGACGTGAAACCCCTCTGCCGGGTTGGAGTAGAGGACGGACAAGCCGTAGCTCCATGCTGACCATACAAATATCGGAATCAGACAGATTCGAGTGACCGTGATCTTGTTGGCCAATGTCATAAGGCAGCAATCGAGGGAGGAATCGCCGGAAAGTGGTCTCTAGAGTCTATCGAATGAAGAATGGAATGACCAATTGCCGAAATCTGCGAACGCCCAGAACTACGCGCAAGAATCATGCAAATGCCGGAGCGACCGGCTGATTGCCGGCTAACGGAGTTCGCTTTGTTCGTACTCGACGCGTATCTTAAAGCCGAGAGGCGCAAGTTTCTCCTCCAGCTGCTTTTCGAAATGTTGTTGAGCTTCTTCTGGCAGTTTCGGTTCTTTGGCCGTAGCAAGCTCAGGTAATGCTTTAAGTTCAGCCTGAACATCTTCCGGCTGAATCTTGTTCCAAAGTCCGTCCTGTAACTGCTCAACATTCCAGCCCAGAACTTCGGCACTGAGGATTTTCGCTGGAGGTAGTTTAACCAAGACGGTCGGCCCCTGGACCGTCACCTCGCACTTCTTTTCCAGATCGAATCCGGCGTGCAGCCGGAAGGTTGCGCGGATTCGGATATGTTTGGTGCTTCCGAACCAGGTTTGGTCCGACTCACGCGTCACCTCGGTGTCTTTAGTCAGGACGGTCAACTCCAAGACATTCTGCGATTGTTCGTAGACGACGTGGTCCTTGATAGAAATGCGAGGACGCAGCTGGAAAGAATCGGCCAAGACATTACGCACTTTTTCGACTTGGTCGGCTGATTGCTGAGTGAATGCGTCGAAAAATCGGCTGGGCCAGCCGGCGACCTGCTGAAATACCATAAATACGAGAAGTGCTATAATGGCGCACGCCAAAATAAACGCCAGTGGCCAAGATATGCGGACTCGGGACATCACATCAAAAAATACAGCCCCCCGCATCCGCTGGATACGAAGGGCTGCTGTTCCCCCCAGAACAATCCGTAAAAAATCGA
>DATNNZ010000485.1:0-5060 GCA_035601575.1 Chthoniobacterales bacterium | reverse complement strand
CGGACACCGAATCGCTGCGCTTAACTTCCTCGGGTTTTATGCGGCCGCGGTTGAGTCGGCGCTCCTGATTTGGCTCAGCGTCGATAAACACGGCGTTGCCGATCGCGCGATACACGAACATGGCTCGGGTTGGCTAATTCGAATCGGCGAAGTTTTGAACGGCCCGCTCGCGCTCGTCCTCCGGTTTTTCGGCTTGGTCCCGTTTGCAGCGGTCTCGTTTTTAATTGGCGCTCTAGTAAGCCGCATTGGCTGGATCGCGGTCGGCAAAGTTTCCGGTTCCGATCCGGAAGCAGTCTTTGCCGCGGAACGCTACTAGCCGCAGTTGCAGTTTGTGAGAGCGATTCTGATCTCCGCAGACTTCCCTCCGAAGGGTTACTCGCGATCCATCCTTCAGCGGTATCGGAAAATCTTCCGGACGCGTCGTAGAAGCCCATCGAACATGCCGATAAACTTTTGCATGAGAACGAATAAATCTTTCGTAATAGCGGTCATCGCATTTTCGATCTTCGCTTCGAACGCGTTTGCGCTTATCAAATCGCCTTATCCGCGTCGAGCTTCTCCGCCGGACAATGACGTAGCAATCGCGCACGACAGTCATGAGTGGATCCGAACAAGTCTTCGAGCTTCAAGATGAACAATTTCAAAACCAAAACAGAACCTCAAAACCCTCAGGAGAAATAATTATGAGCGAATTCACTCGTCGAAGTTTCATTGGAAAAACCGCGGTAGCGATAGGGAGCTTTGCCGCGTTGCAAAAAGTGGTGGGAGCAGACCGAAGCAAAAGTGACCCTGGCCCGGCGAATCACGAACTCGATGGCCAGAACCCGGATTCCATGTGGCCACCAGCCACGGATTCCAAGAGCCTGGTCCAAAACTTCAAGTATCCGTTCTCTTTTGCGAACAAGCGCACTTATGAAGGCGGATGGTCGCGTGAGGTGACTGTTCGGGAACTGCCAGTTTCCAAGGAGCTGGCGGGCGTGAACATGCGGCTCACCGCCGGAGGCGTCCGGGAGTTGCATTGGCACACGGCCGGTGAGTGGGCCCTCATGCTTTACGGGACGGCGCGGATTACCGCGATTGACTCGGACGGCAAGAGCTTTGTCGCCGATGTGAACAAGAACGATCTTTGGTTTTTTCCCAGCGGGATCCCGCACTCGATCCAGGGCCTTAATCCCGACGGTTGCGAATTCATGCTCGTGTTCGAGGACGGTGAGTTCTCGGAGACGGAGACGTTGTTGTTGAGCGACGCGATGTCCCACCTACCGCCCGAGGTGCTGTCAAAAAATTTCGGCGTTGGCGAACAAGCGTTAAAGAATGTGCCCAAGGAAGAGCTGTTTATTTTCCAAACGAATGTTCCGGGAGGACTAGAAGCCGATCAGAAAGCAGCGGCAGGAGCGCTTGGAAAATCCCCGAAGGATTTTGCTTTTCGCACGATGGCTATACCGCCGACAAAGCAGACGAAAAGTGGCGAGGTGCGCATCGTTGATTCCAGCAATTTCAAAGTCTCAACAACGGCGATGGCTATGGTCACAGTTCATCCGGGCGGAATGCGGGAACTGCACTGGCACCCGAACGCGGACGAGTGGCAGTACTATATCACTGGCAAGGGACGAATGACGGTGGTGGCGACAGGCAACAAGGGTCGGACGATGGACTTTCAGGAGGGAGACGTCGGGTATGTGCAGAAGACCTTGCTGCACTACGTCGAGAATACAGGCGATACGGATCTGATCTTCCTGGAGATGTTCAAGGCCGATCGCTACCGGGAGTTTTCCTTCTCAGAGTGGCTGGCTCACACGCCGCCAGAACTGGTCATGGCGCACCTGAGGATCGACAAGGCAACCTACGATGCGATTCCCAAGAATGGTGCTGTAGTTACGCCGCTGTCGTAGGAGGAACTCCAAACATATTAAGTCTATTCGCTATTGCTATCGAGCAAGGGCCGCGTGCTTACCAAGCCGTCCTGGAGGGAAGCGCGGGCCGAAAGCAAGTCATTCGGTTTTGACCTTTCCAGAAAAAATCTCGAATCAACCGTCGTGCTTGGCTTTGGGAAAGAGAACGCCTCCGCATATGCAGGCGCTCGAAAAAGAAACGGGCATCGAAGGGAAAGGACGTTGACATTTAACTCAGTTAGGAGTTCTCTCAAAAGAGGGAGCCGCAATCAGTTCATGCGGGTCAGGAAAAGATCCCACCGATGCGCAATAGCGGGTTGCGGATGGCGGAGCGAGAGTTGGGCCATGCAAGCGAACTGGTCTATCCGTAGCCACAATGGAGGCACGTTATGTGGATTGTTCGCCTAGCTCTCCGCCGGCCCTACACATTTGTCGTAGCGGCCCTGCTGCTGCTTCTGATGACCCCGTTTGTTCTGACCAAGACGCCGACGGATATTTTTCCCGCCATCAATATCCCGGTCGTGAGCGTGATCTGGAATTTCACCGGACTCCCGGCCGATCAAATCGCCCAACGAATGGTTTTCACCGAGGAGCGGGCGCTTACGACCACGGTAGATAATATCGAACACATTGAATCGACCTCCTATGACAGCATCGGCGTAATCAAAGTCTTCTTTCAGCCGGGTGTGAACATCTCGACTGCAGTGGCGCAATTGACCGCTGTTTCACAAACCATTTTGAGACAGCTGCCGCCGGGAACCACTCCGCCGCTGATCATCCAATACAGCGCGTCGACCGTTTCCATTCTCCAGTTTGGAATTAGCAGCACCAAGCTGTCCGAGCAGCAAGTCTTCGATATTGCTCTAAACCAGATTCGCGTCGGACTCATTAGTGTGCCGGGAGTCAGCATCCCATATCCGTACGGCGGGAAGCAAAGGGTGGTCTCGGTCGACCTCGATCTCAAGGCATTACAGCAAAACAACCTTCTCCAATCCGATGTGGTCACTGCCATCAGCAATGGCTCTCTAACTTTTCCGAGCGGTGTGGCCAAGATCGGCGGGAAAGAGGTACCGATCGATCTTAACGTTAATCCGCCGCGTATCGATCTGTTGAACGATCTGCCGATAAAAAGTGTCGGCGGGACCGTGATTTACATCAAAGATGTCGCCCAGGTGCGCGACGGCTATATGCCGCAGGAAAATGTCGTGCGACAAGACGGTGTCCGGAGCACGCTGTTGAGCGTTTTCAAGAGTGGCAGCGCCTCCACGCTCTCGGTTGCGACAGGGGTCAAAGCCGCCATGGCCAATATTCTCAAAACCGTGACCAGCGATGTGCAAGTAAAGCAATTCGCCGATCAATCCGTATTCGTGAAGGCCGCGGTCAGCGGAGTGGTGCGTGAGGGCGTAATCGCAGCGGCCCTGACCGCGTTGATGATTTTGCTCTTCCTCGGTTCGTGGAGGAGTACGCTCATTATTGCGGTTTCCATTCCGCTATCGGTTCTTTCGTCTCTGGCGATTCTCAGCGTCCTTGGTCAGACGATTAATATCATGACGCTTGGCGGCCTGGCTCTCGCGGTCGGCATCCTGGTGGATGATGCCACGGTGACAATCGAAAACGTCGAGCGCCATCTAGCAGCAGGTGAAAAATTGGAAGATGGAATTCTGAAAGGCGCGGGTGAAATCGCGTTGCCGGCAATGGTTTCAACTTTTTGCATCTGCATCGTCTTCGTGCCGATGTTTTCTCTGTCCGGAGTAGCGCGCTATCTTTTTGTGCCCTTGGCCGAGGCAGTGGTTTTCGCCGTGATCTCTTCTTATGCCCTTTCGCGCACGTTGGTGCCGACGATGATTATGTTCTTCGAGCGCCATCACCACAAACAAACGGGCGAAAAACAGGTCGCGTTTTGGGTAAGGCCGCTCGCGGCTCTGCAACAGGGTTTTGAAAAGGGATTCGATCGCTTCCGGGAAACTTATGGGAAGTTGTTAGGCACGGTCCTGGAACATCGAGTCAGTTTCGTGGTTGGCTTCCTGGGTTTTTGCATCGCCACATGGGTACTCCTCCCCTTTCTTGGACAAAACTTCTTCCCGGCGGTGGATGCAGGAACGCTTCGATTGCACGTGCGGGGGCCGACCGGAACCCGTATTGAGCAAACTGCCAAGTTGGTTGACGAAGTGGAAGCTGCCATTCGCAAGCAAATTCCAGCAAAGGAACTCGAGGGTATGATCGACAACATCGGACTTCCGGTCTCGGGCATCAATTTGAGCTACAACGACAGCGGTATATCAGGACCAGCCGACGCCGATATCCTGGTCTCATTGAAACCTGGACATAGCCCGACGGCGAATTATGTGCGCAACCTGCGTCTCAGTCTTAATCGTGATTTTCCTGGAATAACCTTTTACTTTCTGCCGGCCGACATCGTCAGCGAAACAATTAACTTCGGACTTCCCGCGCCCTTTGACATCCAGGTCGTTGGGCGAGATCAAGCCGCCGACCAACAGGTGGCCAATTCCATCGTCCAAAAGATCCGTCGAGTCCGCGGAGCCGTCGATGTGCGGGTTCAACAGCCAAACGACTTGCAGCGAGTCGCATTCGACGTCGATAGAACAAAGGCGGCGCAGCTCGGGCTAACCGAGAGAGATGTGGCCAGCTCGGTCCTGCTCGCCTTAAGCGGCAGCAGTCAGGTGACGCCGACCTACTGGCTCGATTACACCACCGGCATTCAATATCTCGTCAATGCCAGGACGCCGGAATATCAGACCACTACGCTGTCCGAACTAAACTCGATTCCGTTGAGTGCTTCCAAACCTGGAACGGGCAATGGTCAGATCCTCAGTAATGTCTCCACCACCACGCGGGTAAACAGCCAGCCCATCTATTCGCATTACAATGTCATCCCGGTAGTCGATGTCTTCGGCGGAGTCGGGGGCAGGGATTTGGGTGGGGTGCTTAGTGACATTAAACCCATCGTTGCCGACGCCCAAAAAACCGCGCCGCGCGGAACCAGTATTATCCTGCGCGGGCAAGCAGCGACGATGAGTTCCAGCTTTCTCGGATTGGGCATCGGAATGTTAGTGGCGATTGCGCTGATCTATTTACTGCTCGTTGTAAATTTCCAAAGCTGGCTCGACCCATTCATTATTTTAACGGCATTGACCGGTGCGCTCGCGG
>DATNNZ010000484.1:0-4145 GCA_035601575.1 Chthoniobacterales bacterium | reverse complement strand
TTGTTTTCCTTAAGACAAGCGTACGCTGCGGCTTGCCGATCTTCTTGAAAGTTAACCACCAACTGGAGAGCCGGATGCAGGAGATCTGCCAGTCCGGTTCGGAGGGAGGGGCAAAGCTCACCTTTGTCCCTACCCCTATCTTAGCCCAGGGTGGCAAAAAGAGGCGCGAAGCGCAGAAAAGATTATAGCCTGGGCTGCTAGGCCCAGGGAATGTGAAATAAAGGCCGAATAGCGCTGAAGGCGCGGCGGAAATGGTTGCTCTATTGTCGCGAGCAATATCGGCAAATTGACCCAACCTGAACCGTTTGGCACGCTATCTCTCGGGCTTGGACGGTTCTCAAATTCGCCGCGCCTTCAGCGCTAGACCGATAGGGGGACGTTTCCCTGGGCCTAACAGCCCAGGCTATAATCTTTTCTGCGCTTCGCGCCTCTTCATGTTCCATAGCGAAACTGACTCCAAAATCCGAAAGGCACCCAGGGTGGAGGCTTTGCGGAACCCTGGGGTTAACGTCATTTACGCGGTCTGCCCTCAAGGGGCGAAAGAACGGGCGTTTCCCCATTTCAATCACAATCCGATGCAGAACCGCGTTGAATCTATTGCTCCTTACAGGGCAAATCGCACAAAAACGCCTGACCCAGGGTTCCGCAAAGCCTGCACCCTGGGCTAAGTTCTGGTGCCCCTTCGGGGTAACAAACGCCGGGCTTGTTCCCGATACGCCGACACGCCGATAGGTCGCCCAACCACGACAACGCGATTTGTATCTTGGAACTTCCGCGGTATAATTGCTCGCGTCTTGATGGAGAAACTCGGTTCCAACGCGCGGATCTGGTTAGTATCATTGCTGACGGTTGCTTTACCTTTGGGCAGCCGAGCGTTGGAAATTCGTTCCTCTTGTCACATGGCCTGCGCCAAAGAAGCCAAGGCTTGCCATTCGTGTTGTGGGGATACACCGAGCTGTCATTTGACCTCTGCGAGGGCGCTCCCAATTGCACCTGGCACATCGAGTGCGCCAAATTCGCAAACCGATTTATTGCTGTTGGCGCTGCCTATCGCGGTTCCATCGCTGACCACTCTTTCGGATTTGACTTCTCGGGCTGAGTTGATTCATGAACTTTGGCCCCCGCCGCGCGACCGATTAGCGCAAGATTGTATTCTTCTTCTTTGAGAGCTGATCCGCGGTCACTCTTGGTGGCGTCCTAGCCACTAAGGTAACCGCATCTCCGCGTAGTTGCGACGATCATCGTTGCTCTGCTTCGTTTCTATCAGCTTTCACTCCATGAGAAATTTTTTGCCTTCCGAGGCCGATCCTGACGCCGAACTAATGCTTCGCCTGAAAGATGGCGAAGATCTGATGCTGAACGAGCTGATGACTCGTTGGCAGCAGCCCCTCGTCGCCTTCATCTACCGGTACGTGGGTCATCAGGCCGATGCGCTAGACCTTGCTCAGGAAACATTTGTCCGGGTTTACCAAGCCCGCGCGCGTTACACGGCACGCGCTAAATTCGCTAGTTGGCTTTTCGCGATCGCGGCTAACCTGTGCCGGAACTATATGCGACGATCGGCGCGAGGAGCGGGGACCACGATGGAATCTTTGGGCCCAAATTCCGCGGATAGCTCTCAATGGATTCTAAGCTCGGATGATTCTCCTGACCAAGCAGTGATCAAGTCGGAACTGATTGCGACCGTCAAAGAGGCAATCAGTAAGCTACCGCACGATTTAAGAACGGCCATTCTACTCTATGAGTACGACGACCTGTCTTATGAAGAGATTTCGTCCGTGCTTGGCTGCAGCGTCAAAGCGGTTGAGATGAAACTTTATCGCGCGAGAAAGTTATTTAAGGAGTTGCTATCGCGCGCCGATCTCCGTGATCAGACGCGCGAGTAGAACAGCGTTCTTGAGCGCCCCTTTTTCTGCAGGGACGCTTCAATCCGAACCGCTACCTTAAGAGTCCTTTTTCGCCTAGTGAACGGGTTGTGCGCGCTTTTTCCCAGTCTGGGATGTTTGCTTCTGTTCTCCAACGCCCTGTCCTGACTTACTGACAGCGATGGTCGCCGGTTTCTCGCTTGCTTTTTGCGCGAAGTAAGCTCCGGGAATCGGAAGTCCGTGTCTCGTGAAAGTGTCCGGCGTTTCAGCCTTGCCAGGCAAGGTGGCTGTCCAAAACGCGGCCGCGGCGAGTGTCGCCAGTCCAAATTTACTGATGATTTTCATTTGTTTGTGTTGTGGTCTAAGCGCGGCTTGCGCTCACAGGTAAAACGTCGGTAACGGCCAAAACCCTCAAGAAAAATTAGCGTCGCTGTTTTGGATGCCGCGTCGCCAAGCTTTGTGTTCCTGTCATGACGTTGAATGCCCGGGAGTTGGTTATTTTGAGCCATAGAGAGTGGCTAATAGTGAACAGCCCATCGCTTTCTCCTTAGTTAGATTCAAACGGGTGAGAACGACCCTCGGTTTTGGGCCGTCGCACGAATCTTGCTCACAGGTTAGGAGATGCGCTTGCTCGTCTCTGTCCTGCTAGTGGCACTGTGGCTGCCGCTATCCGCTCAATCGAAGGTTTTGGGCGAAATCCCTTTCCAGTTTCACGACGGCTTAATTTGGCTGAAAGTAGGGGTTGCCGGAAAGGGCGAGCCGCTAAACTTTCTATTGGATTCGGGCGCTGGTGTTAGCGCTGTAGACCTCCAGACGGCATGCCGTCTTCCTCTAAAACTCGGAGAGCGGCAGCCGGTGCAAGGAGTGAGTGGGCAAACCTTTGGCTATCGGGTACACGATTTGCGGGCTGTATCCGGCGGTATCGATCTGCCAACGCCGGTTTTGGCAATTGACCTTCGGGCGGTTAGTGACTGTTGCCGACAGCGCGTTGATGGAATTTTGGGTGCCGACTTTTTCCGGAACCGTGTAGTGCAAATCGATTTCACGACGGGTAGGGTTCGGCTACTCGAGAATTGCGATGTGAACCTCGCAAACTGCGAAGTATTGCCGATCAAAATGTGCAACGACGCGGTCTGTGTCCCGGTCCGAGTCGCTGGAAATCCGGCGCAATGGATGAGGCTCGACACGGGCTGCGATTCAGCTTTGGAGTGGGTGATTGGTGATCCAAGAACCCGGCTGCACGAGAAAGCTTCAATGGGTCTGTCCCATTCCTCTAGGCCATGCATGCGGGCCACAGTTCAGATAGGACGCCAGCACTTCACAATTCGGGCGGGGATTCATGAGAAGCAGCTTTTCGCGGGCGAAGCTGGTTTGCTCGGCAACGGTCTGCTCACAAAGTTTCGTTTAACGATCGATGAGCCGGGGAACCGGGTGACTTTCGAGAAGCCAAAGTAAAGACTGCAGTCGGAGGATCTCGGAAGATGCAACGGTTGGTCTAACTAGCGGTCGATCGAGCTTGAGCGGCCTAGGAGGTTTGTTGTGGCCCTAGAGCCGGTCCCGCCGGGATGTGTCCGTCCCGCAAGGGACGATCGAAAATGTTTGGCTCTTCGCCTCGAGTGTGATTTCGCGATCCCTAGCGGTCATCGATCGTCCCTAGCGCACGTATCACTTTCAAGAGAAGCTCACCTGGTGCGGCAGCCGCCCATAAGCGTCAACTCAACACGGCGACACGGGGAAAGCCGAGTTGCCCATTACGGTAGGGCGAAAACTTCGGCGCGCTTAGTAGGTACGCCTTTTGGTTATGCTTCCCGACGCGCCTGGTTCGAGCCATACGTTGCCCGCCGATTAGAGTGACTTCGGTTGTGACTAAGCCGCTGTAGGCCGGTCTTCAGACTGCCCGCATTATAGAATTTTGCATCCCAGGTTAAAGCAAGGAGGCCACATTCTGAGCCCCCCTCCAACCCAGTGTTGGACGCCAATACCCATGTTTGTGTATTGGCCAATCAAGCCGTACGCCGATACAGTAATTATCAGCGGGTAACGAATGGCTCAAACCCGGCGCATGGGGAAGCGTAACCAAAGGGCGGACCGACCAAAAGCGCCGAGGTTTTCGCCCTACCGTAATGGGCGGATCACGCCGACAGATCTCCTCGTCCACTCGCCCTTTCGCCGCGCCGCCCCATTCGCCTCGCCTCCTTAAGTTGACGCGCATGGGCAGCCGCCGGATACCGGCTACTGATAAGGATTCCGCAGCATCTCCATCCCGAGCAAAAAAAGAAG
>DATNNZ010000483.1:0-2989 GCA_035601575.1 Chthoniobacterales bacterium | reverse complement strand
ACTGCTTGGTCTAGATAGGTCAGGCAATACGATCTTCTGGTATAAGTACCCAACCATGTTTTGTAACACTGCCTACAACTCGCGAATCATTCACTTGGAAAACACCAAGCTTCCGGCAGTGGGTCCTCGATTACTCAATCTTTCGACACGCAGCTTAGTCGAGACCGGCGACAATGTTCTGATTAACGGCTTCATCATCAGCGGACCTGATCCCAAGACAGTAGTGCTGCGCGCGCTGGGGCCATCACTCACCGGGTTCGGGGTTTCCGGCACGCTCAGCGATCCGGTTCTGAGCCTGTATAACTCTTCTGGCACTCTCCTGGCAACCAATGATGACTGGCAGACCGATATCGGCGCGACATTTATGGAGCAAAACGGATTCGCGCCACCTAATCTAGCGGAATCAGGCCATCTACAGACGAACTTAGCCCCTGGCGCCTACACCGTAGTGGTTACTGGTAAGAACGGCGCCCAGGGGATCAGCCTGGCCGAGGTGTACGAAGTCCCCTCGCCGGGGCTTAACTCGGAGCTGGGGAACGTCAGCGGTCGCGGTTTCGTGGGCACGGGCGATAACGTGCTCATCAGTGGCTTCATCATAGGAGACGTGGGAAGTGGGACGGTGATTGTGCGCGCCCTTGGCCCGTCGCTTGGTTCTTTCGGTGTAAGCGACCCGCTAAGCGATCCCGTGCTAACGATCTACGATTCGAACGGAGCTCTTATCGCAACCAACGACAACTGGCAGGACGACATTCACAGCCTCGATGTCCAGCAGAATGGACTCGCGCCGACGAATGACCTTGAATCGGCAATTACGCTTCGCCTGCCAGCAGGCGCATATACCGCCATCGTGGGCGGAGCCAATGGCGCTACAGGCAACGCACTAGTCGAAGTTTACCACCTCGATCAGTCCCCATAATTGATCCATAAGTGCTAGTTACTCCGGCCTTCTTTGGCAGGATTTTGCCTGCTCGCGAGATCGCCAGAGGTCTGCATCTGAGTTTGACAACGGCGCAAGGCTGTTGTCCAGATCAACTCTTGGATGTCTCATCATAAGAGTAACAGATGCCGGCCGTAAACAGTAAAAAGGAGCTTGGATCCGCGGGCAGGATCAACAGAATTAATCTTGGGAAGCCCATTCTCCACATTCGGCGCCGCCTGCCAGAGGTCCTGGCTATCGCAGCGGCTTGCGTTTTTATTCTCCTGGCCACGTACCGAATCGAACTGCCCGGGCTTTACATGGACGAGGTGGACTTTGTCAACGCAGCTCAGGGTGCCCATGACAATACGATGATCCATATGCGGCTAGGATCCGTGCCGCTTTTGATCATGCCTTATCTGGGAGCCTTAAAGGCATGGTTGTACGCTCCTGTCTTTCACCTCTTCGGAGTGTCGGCGCTGACGATCCGCCTGCCGGCCATTCTGCTCGCAGCGATTACCCTGTTGATTTTCTTTCAATTGATCCGAGCCAAGCTTGGGGCTGTCTGGGCCGTCATCGCCGTATGTATTATGTCGGTTGATCCGGCTAATCTGTTTCCAAGCCGGCTGGATTGGGGGCCGACTGTCTTGATGCACTTCTTTCAGGCGGCCATTTTTGCTCTGTGGTTTAGCTATCGCGATAAGCCGACGCTGTGGAAAATCGTGCTTATTTGTATTTGTGCCGGACTCGGGTTCTTCGACAAGTTCAATTTTATCTGGCTGGTAGTAGCTTTCGTTATCGCCGTTTCGTTATGCTATCCAGATAGCGTGAAGAACCTATGGGTTTCCTCTTCGAGATTCGCTCGCTGGGCGGCAGTCATCCTTTTTGGGATCGTGCTGGGTGCGACGCTGTACGTGATTTTTGCGGTTCTACACTTCCATTTCACTGGACTTCACACCATAAACCCCCAGGGAAAGTGGCACGGCTTGCTAGGCACTTTGTCAGGTGTCGCCGTAGCTAATCTTATCTTTGGGGATAACAGCTGGGTTATGCCATTTGTTCCTTTTTGGCTGATTGTTACGGATTGTTATCTGGCGTTGGCATGTCTATTTTTCCTGCTTCCAAACGCTGAAGCGGGCAAGAACCGAAAAAACGGTTTCTTTTTTCTCCTCATCGGCTTTCTAGTTTTCCTGCAAATTGTCATTACACCTCAAGCCGGCGGGCCGCATCATTACTCGATGATTTTCCCGTTGCCTCTGCTCGTGTTTGTTTTTTTCGCACAACCGCTGGACAGACAGCTTGTCACGAAAAATTGGCGCATGTTTGCTGCGCTTCTTCTCGTTTCCGCGGCAACCGCCGTTTTTGGCGTGAACCTCCATAACACCATTGGATATCTTTCTCGTTTCGAAGCGAACGCCTCCTATAATCCGCGCTGGTCTCCGGAGATCTATTCCCTTTCTCAATACATCAACGAACATGGCCTTGAAACACAGAGTGTGATCTCTGTTGATTGGGGGTTGCATAACCAGCTCCACGCACTCGCACCCAAGCAATTGCGGCAGCGGATGCACGATGACTGGCCGACTTTCAAAGAACTGGCGAATAAAAATCAGGAGAGGCCGAGCGGGAGGCTAAACTACATTTTCCCGGAAGGTAAAAGCCTTGTGCTCACATTTGCTGCCTCGAAGGAAACGTTTCCGGAGACACGACGAAATTTCCTCGCTGCATTGGCTAGCCATCCGGAGTTGAAATGGCGGCTGGTAAAGGAGTTTTGGTACGCTGGCGAGAAGATTTACGAGGTCTATGAAGTTGATCGCCCGTGACGTACGGAACTTCGTCATGTTGCTCCAACAAAATCCGTTGGCCCAACTCATAAACAGATTAGTTGTGATATCGCTACGCGAGGCGGCGGCCCAGCCGGTACTAAACTGTGGTTAGCAAGTTCGAGATTTTGTTGCGAACCGCCGATTACGAGAAGAACGGGACTGGGATTTGCCAACCAGCACTTGATGTTGTCACGTGTCATCGCGTCTGATTACACTGAAATGGAAACTGTACCGTATTTGGATCTTC
>DATNNZ010000482.1:0-5464 GCA_035601575.1 Chthoniobacterales bacterium | reverse complement strand
CGATTAGCCAGTGAAGTGCTGCACGTGTCGCAACCGAGTATCAGCGCGCAGCTCAAGCAACTCGAAGAATCTTTGGGGGCACCTCTTTTCACGCGTACGACTCGGAGGCTAATCCTGACGGATACTGGACAGACGGTTCTGGAGTACGCCGAAGAAATCTTTTCGTTGGGCCGCGAGCTTTTGACCGCAGTTCGCCAGGAGCCAGGGGAACGTCCTCTTCGGTTGCACGTCGGTGTTGCCGATTCGGTTCCGAAAATAATTGTACGCCAACACCTTACCCCGGTCTTCGAACTTGGCCGATTAGTGCGCGTGATTTGTCGAGAAGGTTCGCTGGAAGAACTCATCACGCAGCTGGCCGGTCACAAGCTGGATGTCGTCCTTGCGGACGAACCATCCACAAGCGCTTTACGAGTGAGAACATTCAACCAACGCCTCAGCACCTCGGCTGTCGTGCTTTGCGCTGCTCCAGTTCTTGCAAAGCGCCTAGCGAAAAATTTTCCCCGCTCCTTAGACGGCGCACCCGCAATACTCCCTGTCGGCGAGATGACCCTGCGTCGCCAGCTCGAACACTGGTTTGAATCGCACCATGTTCGACCTCGTGTTGTTGCCGAGGTGGAAGACACAGCGCTATTAACAGATCTAGGAGTCCAAGGTCTCGGATTCATTCCGGTCTATTCCGCGGTGTTGGATGAAATCGCCCGTCTCTCCCGCTTTCAGACGATCGGAATCGCCAAGGGTCTGAGAATGGAAGTGTTCGCGATTACTGCCCAACGCCGACTTCAACACCCCGGCGTGGTAGCGATGACAGCCCGACCTGAATAAGCCTCGGGCACTCCCCCTGGTGCTGCAATAAAACAGACGAATTGAACGGCACGAAGTAGAAGGACACGGCAATTGGGCAGTCGCCGGGTTACTGTCGACTGGCTTTGAAGCGATTGGAATCATCCAACGCGCGTAGCGGACATAACTGTGCGGCGCGTAGCGGAAGTTTCGTACGCGACTGGCATGTTGCGATCAGCGGATCAATCTGTTAGCGGATGGGTAATCGCCCGCCGCTATTAGCTTTTTTCTAATCTTTCCTTCCATTCTTCATATTGGAAGAAGAGGCTCTTCTAAGCCACGGTCTTTTGTCGGACCGAAAGCTTCCTACCGCTCGACTGAGTCCGAAAACCTGGTTCATGAAAAAACTCCTGATTTACCTAAGCGTCATCGGCGTCTCATTGGCGATTCTTCCGATCCACGCTGAAGCCGGATCGTGGCACAAAAAGAAGGATCGTTTCTGGGCGCGCCATCATGGTTATTCCGCGCGCGAACACTATCGGTACTATCGCCCGTACTATTATTGGAGATATCACCATTACTATGGGTACCAGCGCTACCCATACTGGTATTACAGCTACGGCGGTCGCCCCGGGCTCGGGTTTAGTCTTCAATTCGATTAAACCAAAATTCCACCGTTGGCCCGCATTTCTGCGCTACTCGTAATCTCTTTGCGCGGCCGCGTGACTAGCCAAACTTGCTCATCGAGATCATGCTCATCGATGCGCCACTCCGCCCGCAGTTCTGGCTTCTCGAGCAGCTCGCGATGCGGATTTCCTCGGCTTGCGATTTCGCGTACGCGTTGAGCGCGGGACCGGGGCCGACGTAGGTCAGCTACGCACGCGGAATTTCGCTCGTGAAAATAATGCGCTTCCACGCGTGCGCGATCAGCCCGCGATGACGCCGGAGGAGTGCGAGCAAGCGATCGAAATAGGACACGAACAGGTCCGGAGGGCGCTTGAGCAAGGTGTACAACTCTTAGGAATCGGTGAGAGCATTCTTCCCACTGCCGGCGCGATTGAGGCGCTCTATCTGTCCGCGCGGTTGTTTCGTGGGATGCAAGGTTGGGGTGTTGGAGCCGGCCTTTAGCGACTATAGCCGAGCCTTCAGCGGCTTACCTTGCTCGCTGGAGAGGATTTTCCTTGAGCCCGATTTGTGGGACCGCCCTGCCACGGTCCTGGCTCGCAAAACTGAGGTGGTAACCGAAGCGATCGAACGCCTGATCCGAAGAGCGCCCGGCCGTCAGGTGGAAGGAGAGCCATAAGGAAAGGCAATCAAGGAGCGATACCGATCATCACAAGCTGGGCAGTTATTATGCAGGCGCTCAATGCCATAATGTCAGAGCCGGGGTGTGTCTTCGCCAACACCTGACCCGCCATAGGCAACATTACCAAAGTGAAACAGTACCACCGAGACCAAGAAAGTGATGAGATCTCGTCTTTTCAGAAGGTCAGGAATAGGGATCGCTCTCCCGCTTTGGCCGGCTTTGGTTTGAGGATCCTTATCGTCTCCGCCGCGGGCAACAGCGTGATCTATTTCCTGAGGACGAATCAGCGCTACGGCAGCGGCACTTCCCAAGGCGAAGAGGCAGACAAGATAAAAGATCCAGTGATATCCCAATCGTTGACCAATCGTTCCGGCTAAAATGGCAGCAGCGAAATTACCTCCATGGTTAAAGCTCTCGTTTCTACTAACTCGAGAAGGAAATCGCATTCTACCGACGATCCCGAGGCTCAGCGCCGCCAGGGCCGGCGGGATGATGGCAGAGGCAGCACCTAAAGCACTCTGCGCGCCCACAACGACGATCAGTTTCGGCACACAAACTACCAATAGGCAACCGAGGCAGACCATTAGTCCTGAGATGACTACCAAGAGTCGTTTTGCGTGTACGGAATCCACCAGCAAGCCGGCGGGAATTTGGCAGATAGCTGCGGTAATCGAGCTGGCCGCCACATGGCGATCCCGATCTCGCCCGATTGCCAATGTAGACCTCCTTTCAAAAAAACGGAGAGATAAGGTCCTACACCATCGCGCACATCCGCCATCAAGAAAGTGAGCAAATCAAGTCCGAGAATACTCGAACGAGAAGCCGTCGGCGCACCTTGAGACTGGCACTTATTGGCTGATTGCATGAGCGGTATCCGTTGATTCTCTCGGAATTATTTGGCGCAATTCGTTCGTCACCGTGTGGGACAGGTTCGTAGCTGACCGCTTCGGCTCTGCCGCTTGATGCCTATTCTGCGGAGAAGTGAACGATAGGAAAAGACCGGCCAAAAAAAGCGCCACTGGCATCACAATCACGCCGACCTTAAAGAAACTCCAAGCGCTGACCTGAAGGTTCTCCCGTCGCAGGGCGATAAGCCACAGAATCGTTGCTAAGGATCCGGTCACCGACAGATTTGGGCCGAGATCAATCCCGATCAGCATTGCGTTCGCCAAGTTGCCGGACATGGGGGAGGCGTGTAGCGCGCTAGCCCCAATCACTCCAACGGGAAGATTATTGATAAGATTGGAGGCAACCGCGAAGCCGAACGCAGTCGCCAGGGTTCCGGCGAGTGGCGGCCATTCTGTCAGCCTCTCGAGGAGGTTTCGAGCGAGTTGAAGACCGCCTGCCGAATCTAGCGCTTCGACGATCACAAATAGACCCGCCACCAGCGGCAACACGCTCCAGGACACGCCGCGGCCCACGGCGAATAGCGCTTGCCGATCCCATAGCGTAATAACGAGAGTAATCGCCAACGCGGTGACGCATGTCGGTAACCCAAGAGACCTAGCGGTTGCCGAACAGAAGATGAGCACTCCGGCTACTACGATGATGCCGAGCACCGTAGACTTGCCGGCGCTGGAAAGTCGAATGGACTCGAGACTGGAAGAGACCTTTCCTTGAAGCGTTCTTCGGAAGAGAAATCGCATAGCGAGGTAAGTCGCGACAATCGCAACACCGGCCGGGAGAAGAAATATTCGTAACCAAGTTACCAACGGCGGAAGATGATTATCGAAGGTGACGAGGTTGGCGGGATTTGAGATTGGTAAGACGAAGCTCGCTGCATTTGCGATGAGAGCGCAAGCGAACACGTACGGCAAAGGGTTGCCTTTCGCCCTTTTCATCACGGCGTAGACGGCGGGAGTCAGCACAACAGCGGTCGCATCGTTCGATAAAACTGTCGTTACCGCAATTCCTACGAGATAAATCAAGGTGAAGAGCCGGGCGCGAGATCCGGAAGCAGCTCGCAGGGCAAGGCCGGCAAGCCAATCGAAAACGTTCTCTCTCCGGGCAAGCTCCGCTAACACCATCATCCCGGTGAGAAACAAGTATACGTCATATCCTTTTGTTATGGCACCTAGAGCTTCGGTGAAGGAAATGAGATGACAAACGAGAAGCAGACCTGCACCCACACAGGCCCAAATCGCTTCTGGAATTCGCCTCGGCTGAACAAACATCGCAGCAACGGTCGAGGCGGCGATGCTCCAGGTCACAAATGAGGCAGGGAATGGACCGACAGACATAAAACAATAACTTTTTTTATTTTTAGATCGAATTAATAGCTCGCTCGCGAGATAGATCTGGGCCGATAGAGCGATGGCCGGGCGGTTTTCGCGCGCGGATCCTAAGCCGTACCAATACGGAGTCGACTACAGGATTGAGCGCGCGAAGAAGATCGCCGGTTAGGACTCTTCCTCGCGAACTTTCCTGTCTTCCGGATGTCTTTTCGGCTTTGCCGGAGGCGGCTCGACTAGAGCCAGCTCGCTGGCTGAGCGGCCAAGCATCGCCACGGCGACCGTTTGACCGAAATCGTTCGCGGTGCCAAAGCCGACCGCGGCAAGCGGTTGTCCTTCGCGAATGAGCTTGGCGAACTGCTTGCCAGCATGCGGGGGGAAGTGCAGCAGGGTGCCATCCTGCAAAATAACTCCGTCACTATCACCGTGGGGATTCCGTCTGACGACTCGAATAGTACCCGCGACACTTAGCGACTGGAGCGGACCAAGCGCGCTGGCCCGATCCGGCGGAGTCGGCTTAATTTCACGGATGGCGCGCCCGGTAGCGGGATTCGCGATCACGTGGCCTTTGAGTAATTTCTCTGCTTCGAGGTGGCCGTTAGCGCGGACTCGCTCCTTCGGCCTAATCACCTCTACGAGTTCCCGCGCGAGATGAGGCGGGAACTTGATCACGGTGCGGTCCTCCAGTAATAAACCGTCGACTTCGCCGCGTGGATTGAGGAGGTATTGCGAAACCATGCCTTCTACCTCCGTTGGAAAAGGCCCCTTTTCGGGCCTGTGCGGCCCGATCCTGAATTCGTCTTTCATTTTCGGTATCCTGTTTTTGGTAAGGCCGATTGTGCGGCCAATTGTTAGGATACACGGGTTTCATACCAATGCACGTCGCAGGTTTATCGTTTGGATCTTAGTTCGTCGCTGTCATTTTAGCGCAAGCGATTCTGCAGCCGAGCTTGGCCGACCTGAATGGTCCGAACTGATAACGAATCTTCTCATTCTGAGACAGGCCTGAGTTAGTGAGATGTCGCCAGATCGTCGTTGGCGCCGCCGTCTAGAGCCGGCGATCATGTCAAATAATTCGCGAAATGACAGGAAAGAATCCCCCTTTCCGCGCCTTTTTTCACGGCCCAGATCAACAACGCCCATACGC
>DATNNZ010000481.1:0-5741 GCA_035601575.1 Chthoniobacterales bacterium | reverse complement strand
GCTTGGCTTTGCCGCAATCGGCGCTTAAGCAAGGATTACGAGTACGGCGTGCAGAGCTCCGAAACGCTTATCGAAATTGCCTCAACCCGCCTTTTGCTCAACCGCCTTGCTCGGACATGAGTGACTTTTCAAACACCCTCTAACATAGTGAGGGAGATCGGCTCCCTTTTTACGAGATTTACCCGGTTAGAACCAGAAGAATCATGAAGCGGTTGCCCTGAAATGAAAAAGGGTCACTGCCGTAAGTGTTAGCGTACCCTGGAGTGGTAAAAGAAGAATTGGAGCTTAAGTCAGCCATCCTAATTCCCACAAAATAGCGATAGCCGTGCTGTAGCGTTACATCGGCGCAACGCAAAGCAGCCATCTCAATAACGCGCTCGGCACTCGTATAACCGTTTCCATGGAAAATTACGACAGCCTCGTCGGGCGCCCATTACGGCGCCAGCCCTCTCGAAATCGCTATTGCCGTATCCCGATTGCTTGGATTCAAAGCCATGAGTGCCGGACTACGTGAGACCATCGAGCGGCAGGTTCAAACCTTGAAAGTGAAAGGTCGGCTCCGTGAGCAAGATGGCCTATTTCGCCTAGGTATCGTGACATAATTGTGATTGTCGAAAGCGAGTGACGAATTACTAAGGTGAAGCACTTCCAGAAAAAAGCCGCTTCATTTTTAAGGATTTTGCCCGCTTTTCAAAGCGTTACGGTATAAGGTGCGTCCCCAGGATCGTGGAACGGGCGGGAATGAATAGGCGGCACCGGGCGCCCCTGAAAGGAAAGGCGCCGTGATGCGTGAAGCCCGAATACGCGCCGGGCTTCGCTATTAGTTAGTTTCGTAGCGGGCGCAGCGCCCGTCTATCTGGTAGACCACATCCCGAACCGTCGGGAACTTCGGTTCGAGTGGCAAGTGGTTGCGCGACCAAATTCGAGCCGTGCCACCCGAATCAATCACGGCAATCGCCCGGTAGCCGTCCAGCTTGGTTTCGAAAATCAGTCCGGGTCATCGAATGCCTCCTTTGCAATGGAAGCCATCATCGGAATAACGAACTCTGGGAGAGCCTTCTTTGGCACAGGGCTGCAAAAACCTTCACTCCACCTTGAGCTGAGAGGCCGCGTTGATTCGGATTTCCGGCTTGCCTTTAATACATCTCGATTCGTCCGGTGATCTTGACGTCCTTACCTTCGATGTCGGATAGAAGCGCCGATTTCGAGACTGGAGATGCGGGCGGGATCCAGCCAGTGAAGGTCTGGTTCGGATAGCTGGCGCCGATATTCAGAAAAGTATTCCCAGATTTGCTGGTGAACACCTTCGCAACCACTCCCTCAACGGTCGCGTATTCGCCGATGTGACTGGCTGCAAGATTAGCTGGAATGACGGTCGCGGTCTGAGCCTCAACGAACGTCGAACAGCAGCCGGTCAAAACGGTTGCCATAAGGAGTAAACGTAAAAGAATTTTCATGAAGAACGAACGCCCTACGGAGGGCTTTCCGCCGTCCTTGATCGTCCACGACCGCAATGATCCCAACTCGGAGGAACTTCCCTGTTGGACTTAGAGCATTCCCACGATTCGCCCTATCAAGGTCACCTCGCATGGGAAATAGCTCCGATTTCTACCATTCGCCGGAGCCAAGCGAACCTGCAACACTACTTCGGCGTTGGCGCTGCATCTTGCTGGTTCGAAGCACCAGCATCGGAATTTGGGGTTGGAATGGGCGAGGGCGAGGCCACGCCCGTTTGCTCTAGGGGTATAATACTCGACGTTGTGGGCGTTTCCACCACTCCCCAAGCATCTCTGATGGGACTTCTGCTAAGAAATCTTGTAAGGGTCCAGAAGTGCCTGAAGCCTCCCGGGACGTGGACTTCGGACGTCCCTGAAGCGGCGTCCTCCTGGACCACCTGAATGATAACCCCTCGGATGAGATAGTAGGCCCGAAGGTCTTGGACCATTTGGAGCTCCAGCCGGTCGGTGCGGTGTTTAGTGATCTCCAGCAGGTCGTCTTTCGACGGACACGCATAGGGGCCGTCAACGGCCACCCAGCGGTACCCTTGTGCCGCGAAATCCTTGTAGGGGTCTGCCGATGCCGTGGAACCCAGCCCAACAGCGGCAGCTGCTAAGACTATGGTCGGTACTCTCATAAATCGTCTTCCGGCTTGCGCATGGCTTACTGGCATCACCACAACTTTGAGGGAAAGGCCATTGCCTACCCCCGCTGTGCGGGCCAGTAACTGCTGCTTTAAGCATCCGAAACCCATCCAGCAAGGTAACTTATCCCAACTCGAAGGCAGATTTCTATTGGACCTTAGTGCAATAGGTAACTCATTGCGAGGCGGCGATGGCGACCGCGGAATCGTGCCGGCAACGGAATCAGACCGATGGAGCGTGTGCCGATAAAAATCGTGTGGCCACCCCCGACAGTTGCGCTACGCTCGGCTCTGTCCATTCTGCAGAAAAGCGCGGGGGAACATCGGCAAGCTAGGAAATATTCTATACTTCCACTTTGATGTCATCGCCTTCGACCACGACTTTGTAACTTGGAACGCCCTTCTGCGCTGGTGGCCCCAGAACAGCGCCGGTTTTCAGGTCGAACTCCGCACCGTGCCACGGACAGGTGACCGTGGTGCCTTGAACTTCGCCCTCCGACAGCGGTCCGCCAAGGTGCGTGCAGGTGTCGCCGATGGCATGGTAAGTTCCCTCCACATTGAAGAGGGCAATTTTCTGGCCTTCGATTGTGAACGCAGCCGCTTGGCCGGGTGGCACGTCCTTGGTCTTAGCTATCTTAAGAAGTCTTGCCATAATGCTTGAGTCGGTTTGGTTCGATCACACTCAGCCTTCGCCATTGTTGCCGATGGCTTCGACCGGACATCCTTCCATGGCTTCCTTGCAAAGCGCCTCCTCCTCCGGGGTGGTCGGTTGCTTAAACACATAGGAGTAGCCGCCGTCGTCGCTGCGCGTGAAATTAGCGGGTGCGGTTTCCCGGCACAGGTCGCAGTCAATGCACTGGTCATCGACGTAAAACTTTCCGGACACGTTTTCCGCGTATTTATTCCCAATGTCGGCCATAGATTCTCTTCCGTTTCATGCAGACGGAAATTCGATTAGAGCGCGTTTCGCTTCACGGACTGTTCTCGACCCGTGGACTTCTAAAGCTGCACTAATTCAGCCAAGGCTGCTCACGCCTGCGGCCTCGCTCCGCAGGGAAACTAATCGACAAGCGTGCTTTATTTCCCCTTCTGCCGAACGACCCATTGTAAGGCGTTTTGACACGCGAGGCAAAACTAGGGCGGGCTTCAGGGGTGGAAAGCTTGCTGCCCGGATTGGTATATCACATCTCACGCTAGCCGAATGTGCTGAGCGATAGCCGGCAGCATCCAAGAGGAGGCGAACCGCTTTAGTGCGAACTGAGACCTGGGGCTGCGCCGGAAATGCCCCGCTGTATATTACGGTAAAATTCTACCGCGTTTTGTTTGAGCGACAGGGGTAAGACACCGCGCAATCGATCAAAATGTCCGGTAGCCGTTCCCCGGAGTTTTCGTATTTCTACCAAGAGTTTTGAAGTTCAGAGATTTGTAACCGTCTCGTGAAGCACAGGATTGACGGCCGTGGAGCAATAATATTTGTGTTAGCATAGGTCTCACCAAAACTTTCGAGGGTACGCGACCTAGTGCCCGCTGGAAGCGATCGTCGTTCGCCCCTTACCCCAGGCCGACATTCGCAATCTGTTCTTCGTCCCAGCCCAAGTAATGTCCCAATTCATGCAGGTAGGTAATTCGAACCTCGCGGAGAAATACGCTCCTCTGGTAATTTGCTGCTCTAGCCAGGGTATCGAAAAACAGGGTGATCCGCGGCATTTCGTCAGGCTGAGCCGGTGGCCCCTCCAACAGGGAAAGCCCTTGGAAAAGCCCTAAACACGGGCCGCTTTTCTGGTCCCGGGCCGGGCTAAAAAACACCGGGACCTCCGTTGAATGAACCCGGATCAACTCCGGCAACGCACGCTGAATCTCGGCAACTTGCCGTTGGGCAAGATCCTCCCAATCGGTCATTCAACTACCTACAACCTTTTTCGGTGAGACTCACTCAGAATTACGGCCGGCTAGACCGACGGAAGATTGCCGTTGGTCTTCTACTCGCTCTGCCCTTCTATTCGGCCGCCGTTACGATCAAGAAATCGTTCCTTGTGCGTCGAACGAACTGCGGGGAGCCGCGAGAAATTACCAAAGAGGCAGTCGGAATCCACGCCCTCCTGACCGGCTCGCTTTCCGCGTCCGATCGTAGAAGGATTGATGTTTCGGGCCAAGGCTCAAGAGGAGTTTGCCAATCGTTCGAGCCAGCCTCGCGGCTTGCGCCGCGCTTTTCCAAGAACAGCAAATTTCTATGTTACAGAGGCGCTCAATCATCTGTTAGCCGACTACGGACTGAGCCAGTTTTGCGTACAGGAGGCTGAGCCAGCGCCCGGCCGCGTTCGTCGGTTTGTTATCGCCACGGATTGAACGCCTGTCGCCCGAGAACCGTAAATCGATAATCTTCAATCTACCGCCTCACCGACCGACCACATCTTGGAAAGATTGCCGCAGACGGCGGCCGCGCTCATACTGCTTTTGGGCAAAGAGGGTAACGGATACACTATTAAATTCGGTTGGGCCGACTTGCCGTTCTTTGTAATATTTAACTCCACATGTCTAGAGAATAAGTCTCTAAGCTGTCCGGCCTTTGGCAGCACACGAAAGTTTTCTCCTTGCCCACCGAAAGTCTCTACGTAAACGTGCCTCCCTCTTGCAGTGAAGAGTGAAGAGAGAAGACAAGGCACGAGATCTATCATTGCAAAGTGAATGCAAACTATTGCCGAGAAGGAGGATGGTGCGAACGGCCACCGTTCGGCCTTTAGATCGGCGCAAACGGTAAAGATTTTGCCAATGCGGACGCCGGGAGATGCGCGCTCCGCGATATACGCGGTCTTGACCTGTTCCAGGGCGCGAAAAACAACGTCGCGCCCCGTTTCTCCTTTTGTGAAAATAAAAAATGGCGGAATGCTGGTGCGGCGGCCATGATGGAGGTCCCTCAAAAGCGCTCCGGAGAATCAGGTTTCCGCCTCTGGGGGTTTTGTGTAATTCATGTCCGGGCTTTTTATTGTCTCCGTAGTAAACAAACGTGCCGCTTTCTGGATTCAATTCGTCGGGCCAATCCAAATCACCTTCCTTAAACTTAGTGACAGTATCACCTACGGCGGTCACGCGGCCGACTATTTCGTGTCCCGGAACGCAGGGATAGACGGTTCCGTTCGGGTAGATGAGACCATCCCAATCTCCGCGAGCCGTGTGTAAATCCGAGTGACAGACTCCGCAATAAAGGATGTCGATGCGGACGTCGTTGGGGCAAAGGTCGCGTCGTTGGAACGTGAACGGCTCGAGAGGAGCTTTTTCGGTGTGGACGGCGTAACCGCGTACAGGTGTCATAGTTAGTTAGTAGGATTTCACCACAGAGCCACAGAGTTCGCAGAGAGAAGACTTTAATCGAATCTTGGTCTCCAACCTCTGTGCGCTCTGTGCCTCCGTGGTGAGATTTTCCTTTTGGCGGGTAGTAATTTGGAACAGATCAGGCGGCGGCTTGCTCGCTGTAGAACGGGTAGTCCGTGTAACCACGGGCATCAAAGGTATAGAAGGTGGTGCGGTCGTAATCGTTGAGCGGTAATCCCAGCTTGATGCGCTTAGGCAGATCAGGATTCGAAATGAAGTAACGCCCGAACGT
>DATNNZ010000480.1:0-8995 GCA_035601575.1 Chthoniobacterales bacterium | reverse complement strand
GCCTTCTATTCCAGCGATTCAGGAGTCTTGCAGCTTACGCCGCACTAAACCGGCCTGGACCGACTTGCTTAACGCCTTTGAGTTTATAGATGCGGACGGCGAGGTTCTTGCGCGGCTGCGCGGTAATGAACTGGTAGCCGTTCTTTTCTAGTCCTTCTACGATTTCCGCGACACTCATCGGTCGCTTATGCGCTTTGAGGACTTTAACGACCGCTGGTGCTAACGGTCCGCTCGGCGACGCATTGCGGCGTACCGGAGCGGCGACGGAGGCGTCTGCTCTCCGTGCTACTTTTCGACGTGGTCGCCGGATGACGACTGAGTCGGAGGGTGGGGCCGGACTTTCTCCGGTTTCGAACATTTGATCCAATTCGGATTGCAGTTTCTCGATTTCGTCCTGAATATCGGCGGCTCTTCTTAAGCTAGCTGATGTTAGTTTCATTGAGGGTGGAGACTATGGGCGGTTTTGGTTGATTTTCAACGAAATGTATTACGTAAATTCTCTTTTCGTCTGAGTGAGAATCGCTCTAAATTCTAAGAAACTTTAGGCGAAATGTAGACCTACCACAGGATTGCGGAGAAGGGCTGCCCAAACTGCCGAGCGGATTTCTAAAACCTATGACGTTGCCATTGGAGTTCAGTCACTACTTGCCAACATCTCCGACTGGTTTAAACCGAAAAAAGTGCTGATTTTTAAGTCGACCACGACTGGCTGGTTTTGAACCGACCGCCGACATAGTAACAATAGAAGATATGTTCCCGTATGACCCGGTTCTTTGCGGTGCCGTTAAAACTCCCCCGCAATCCATAGGCGATGTACTGGTAACTTTGCGGACGATCCAAGCCACCTGTATCGACGGCGATGGTCTAAAGTGGTTTAACTGGCTGTACCTCCAGGTGACCGAAGCGGTCGAAACGCGCGTCGCTTCTGGTGGATTTGCCGCTCCCTCGTGGCTCGCCGAACTCGACGTGCAATTCGCTCGCTTTTATTTTAGTGCCTTGGAAGGGGCACTCTTGCGCCAGCCAATTTCGGACTGTTGGCGGGTCCTCTTCGGCTGCAGGGACCAAACCTCAATCGCTCGCATCCAGTTCGCTCTGGCGGGCATCAACGCCCACATTAACCACGATCTGTCAGAGGCAATCGTCGCCACTTGCGAGGCTACGGCCACTATCCCACAACACTGCGCGCCGCAATTCAGAGATTATACTTCGCTCAATACTACCCTTGACAGTATTATCGAATCTGCAAAGCGCACGTTGAATGTCCGCCTCCTCGGTGACGCGCTTCCGCCCGCCTCTCACTTAGAAGATCTGATTGCTGCGTGGAGTGTAAGCGCCGCGCGGGAATCGGCGTGGAACAATGCGGAAGTCCTTTGGCACCTTCACCAGGTACCGCCACTTGATTCGACTTTTATGGATACTCTTGACGGCCTCACGACCGTGACCAACAAAGCTATCCTCGTTCCCATCCCCTGATCCACTCGGTTCTGCCGTCGATCTGCAGACCCGTTTGGACCTGCGACTGGTATCAGAACGAATTTGATCCCATCTGGAATTATCAGCGACGGGGATGCTGGCAAGTTTTCGATACCGACCAGGCACAGAAGTCTTCTAGATAAGATTGACGCCAGCAACATAAGTCGACCTACACGATGCGGAAAAGGAAAGAAGTCCCGGCGCACCACAAGTCTGCGAACTCACCGAGTTGTACCCACCGCCGCCGCCACCGAAGGCGCAATCAACCAGTCTGACCGGTCGCCGGACCGTCAAGAGTTGGATTTGGTGCTACGTAGAAGATAACCTCCGCCAGGTTAACCAATTCATGGGGCTCTAACGCTTGATATTCTTCAAATATCAGCGCTGATTCCTGGGCTGACGACAATGCGTCGCATTTGAGAAATTGAAATCTTGGTCTGCAGTCCCATGGTCTCAGATTTATCAAAATAGCGAAACTGCAATACTGCGGCACGCTTCATCCCCGGTGACGACCTTTGCATGATCAGGAACAATCGACACACCACCCGCCTCTGGAATACCAAGGAGTTCGGATATAATTATTGGTTAGCTCGGTGGAGCTACTGGGCATTCATCTTCGTACGGCCATATAGTCTCCACGGTCATAAAACTGGCATTGAGGGGAAAACCGCCAAGAAACTTTTATTATTTTACCTACTCATGCCAGACTGCCTCAGGCCCGGCCATCCACAAAAAGCTAATGACCGAGAAAAGATTGCAGATGTGGTCTTCTTTGTCATCTTTTTGATCTTTCTGTGGATCGCCTTTCGCGCACTGATTTTATGCACGGCCTAATTGATCTTAGTCGAGCGCAGCGTCGTGGGCATTTGTGCTCAAGGAACTTGCGGACATCTTTGATAGGCCACGGCTTATGAGAACCCGGTGGTCGCCGGTTTTCAACCGACCGCCGACACCTTGCTCAAACCGAATGTCCGAAGTGTCGTAAAGGCCATTTTGACGACGGCCAAATGACGGGGGTTTCTTGAACCGCGACTTGGGCCTCCAATAAAATGCTTTGTTGAGACGGGACAGGTTCCGAATATGTGGATCCGGCGTGGTTCGGTTATTGGGCTTTTTTTCGCGGATCGTCAGCCGGATTAATGAAGGTAAGCCACCTGGACCGGTGAAGTAAATCTGGAGGATCACCTAATCGTCCGTTGTCCAGGTATGATGAATGTGATTTGCGGGAAGCACGAAAACGGATCCAGGCTTTAGGATCACGCCTTTCTCCATGTCGTCACCCATAGCGTTCCAATCTTCAACCAATCCGGAGATCGCTTTCCAGGTCGGTAAGCGCAGGATTGTTGACCGCAGTTTCAATTCATTGTTGGTATCGAGAATCAGGAATGGAAGGTCTATCTCGAAAGCCAGAATTCGATGAACTACGATATAGCCAGGTACGCGTGGATCGGCGATTTCATGGATCCGGTCACTTTTCTGACCATCTGGACCACAGGAAACGGTAACAACGACACTCATTGGAGCAATCCCACCTATGATCATTTGTTAGATCAAGCCTCGCATACAGGTGATCCGCAAAAACGTTTTGATATCCTCCACGATGCGGAACGGCTCTTTCTCAGCGAACCTCCTGCGGTTCTTTTTTATTGGTACACTCGAATTTATCTACTCGATCCGAGCGTGAAAAATTGGTATCCGCTGGCGCTTGACGATCACAATTACAAGTACATCGATTTGGAAACCACCGAGAATGGTGGTGCTTCGAAATGATCTCTGACGAAAGGATTATCCGCACAAAGGCGGGAAGCCTGGATTTTGCTGGGGCCGCTGCGCTGCCGCTTACTACGATCACCGCATGGGGAATTCTATTTGACCGTCTGCGCGTTGTGTAGAATGGCTGGCAAAGCCTCTAGGCACGGCAGGACCGGATAATTGGCGGTGCATAGCGGCACGAAAGAGCACTAGACTCTTAGACCACACTCTCTAGCCTTCTGCGGCTCAGCAATGTCTTAGGAGGTAAGCCGAAAACTCTTTTGAAATGACGTGTAAGATGGCTCTGATCGACAAAACCAACGTGGTGTGCAGCTTCGCTGATGGTCAACTTGCCTGTTGTCAGAAGTTCTTTCGCTTTTCTAACCCTGGCCTCGACGACATACTGGTAAGGGGTCTGGCCGGTAGACTTTTTGAACAGCCGGGTGAAGTGATCGGGACTCATGTCGACCGCATGTGCAATACCGAAAACAGTTAAGTCTGCATCCAGTTGATCCTGAATATATTCGACAGCACGCGCCAGCTTTTGACACGGCAACCTACCATACTGCCTTTTCGGCCTTAGTACTGCCGCGCCATATTCGCGTAGGAGATGAGCGGCGAGCGCTGTTGATAATCCCTCCCCATACATGTGGTCAAGGGCATCGCCGGACTGGACTCCGGCCAGCAATGCCAGAGCAATGTGCTGAAGTGTAGGGTCGGTACCTCCTCGCTTCTCAATTAATTCAATACGGTCTGTGTCCAACTCCAGTCCCTCAGCAATGCGGCTCACGAAAACAGGGTTCAGAGCCAGAACGAGAAGATTCGCCAACATGCCCCTCTTTGCTTTCGTCCGGCAAGAAAAAGGCTGAAGGCTCGGGAAGAAGGAAATCGCGCCTCTTGGCATAAAGACGCGCTGAAACCGCCCCTCTTTCTTGCATTCGCAAGTATTGGAGTGGCCAATATTGATGGCAATCACATGCCGCTTGAACATGACATCGGCCAGTTCACTTCTGGGATAACGATGCTGTTCCACCACGACATCGGACCATTTTGTGCCAGCGCTCGAGAGAACAACTCGAGAAAGGGGGTTGCCAGGCGAGAGTTCTCCGTTTGTGCCCAGGAGAGGAATACTGTGCGGGTACTTCATTGTAATTCTTACCTTATCGATGGAATCAAAAGCACTAACATCAAAGCTTAGGTACCAGGCGGTTTTTGTCCGAGCTGCCGTAATCGTCATTTTAACTGCGCAGCTCTTAGTCTCCGCAACCAGGCCCTCGTGTGCCGAATACGCGATCGGGGCCAGACGTTCCGGATTACCTTCGACTACCAGATCGGCGGCTTACCCTTCTGCGATGGCGCGAACGTAAGCGTCGGCCAGTTTAATCAATCAAGCATCGAAATCCTGTTCGGTCTGCCACGGCCCGGGTCGGCGTAGCGCCGAGCCGTTTAAGGCCCTCGGTTGTTTGTTCTGAGAGCGATTTTTTACCAAAGAACCGCGCGCCAAGCTCCAAGACAACCGCAACGTCTTCAACGAATCACTGCGAACGAACGCAGATTCATGAAGACCAATCCAAATAGTACAGCGAGCCTTGAACCAAGAACCACGCGGCAGATTTCGCGGCAACGGACAAAGACTTCGAACGGATGATGCAGATGCGGATGATGCAGATGCTCAACCTGGCGAATTTATGTCTCAATTAGAAGGAACTCCCGGCAGTCCAAGCGAATCGACTCCCCTCGTGGTTACAGCATCACCCGCCAAGCGCTCAAAGTATCGGACGGCACCTGACCAGACACGCACCAGTATGCCACCGGGTATTCCGTACATCATTGGGAATGAGATTGCGGAGCGGGTTAGCTTTTACGGGATGTCCTCGATCATGGCAGTTTTCATGACGAAATACCTCGTGGACGCGAGCGGTCACGTCGCGGTTATGGGCAATGACGAAGCTGGCGCGTGGAGCCACGCGTTTGTCGCGGCCATTTATTTCCTCCCAATCTTTGGTGCACTGCTCTCCGACGGAGTTCTGGGTAAATACCGCACAATCATCTATCTCTCGATAGTTTACTGCCTTGGCCACCTATGCCTCGCTTTCAACGACACTCGCACAGGCTTGTTTTTAGGGCTTATCCTAATTTCCGTTGGGTCGGGCGGTATTAAACCCTGTGTCGTGACCCATGTGGGTGATCAATTTGGCCAGGGAAACAAACATTTCCTCTCCCGCGTTTTTGGATGGTTATTCCTTTCCATTAGCGCTGGCTCATTCGTCTCGATTTATCTCTGTCCAATCCTGCTCGATAATCCAAATTTCGGACCGCACTACGCGTTCGGACTACCGGGTGTGCTAATGCTGATCGCAACGGTCGTGTTCTGGATGGGGCGCAAGAAATTCGTTCATATCCCACCGGGCGGTCTAGGTTTCGTGCGCGAAGCTTTCAGCCGCGAGGGACGCGCCGCGATTGGCCAACTATTTGTGATTTACTTGTTTGTCGCGGTCTGTTCGGCGCTCTGGTATCAAACTGGAATCGAGTGGACGCTGCAGGCGGAGCAATTAGACCTGAACTTTCTGGGGCTAAAGTTGTTGCCGGCCCAAGTGGACGATGCCAGTCCGCTCCTTATTTTAGCGTTCATCCCCTTGTTTAACTACCTCGTTTACCCAGCGATCAGTCGCGTGTTTCCTCTAACTCCTTTACGCAAGATCAGCATCGGTTTCTTCCTGACTGCGGCCTCATTTGTCGTCGTTTGGTGGATACAGGCTCAGGTCGACGACGGGCGGACTCCAAATGTAGCGTGGCAACTGCTGGCGCACACAATTATGACTGCCGGCCAAGTAATGGCTTACATAAGTGGCTCAGAGTTTTCCTATACTCAAGCACCCCCGAAGCTGAAGAGCGTTATAATGGCGCTCTGGCTCCTTGCTGCCTCTATTGGCAATCAGTTCACGACGGCAATGCACGCTTTGGTTCCGACGCTGAAACGATATGGCGTCGAACTCGAAAACGCAGGTTGGTATAGATTTTTCGCGTTACTTATGTTCGGGACGGCGATCCTGTTCATCTTTGTCGCTCGTCTCTACCGGGGAAGGACGTATTTCCAAGGGGAAGAAGGCAGTGAGCTTGCCACAGTGGCATGACTACGCATGAGTCCAGCGACGTTCTAAAACTCGCCTGAACAGAACCAGACAGAAACTACTAATCGGAAATCACTATATCATGAATAAGCTTCGTGTCGGAGTTGTCGGATTAGGCCCGATTGCTCAAAACGCCCATTTACCAGCAATCGAGAAAGCCCGTGACATCCATCTGCAAGCGATCGCAGACACAGATGGCGCGTTAAGAGACCAGGTCCGGATACGCTACCGACCAGAGACAGTTCACAGGCACAGTAACGATCTTTTTACTGATCCGAATGTTGACCTCGTGATCCTGGCGGTGAGTGACCGGTTTCATGTCCCTCTGGCTGGGGATGCAGTCAGGGCTGGTAAGCACGTCTTAGTGGAGAAGCCGTTGGGAGTCAACACCCAGGAGTGCGAAGAATTGAGGTCACTGGTGTCTCCAGAACAAGTTTTTGCCGTAGGGTGCAATCGGCGTTTTCTGCCGGGAGTAAAAGCAGCAAAGGCCTTTGGGACGCGGTCGCATACGGTCGCAAGCTACAACGCGTTCTATTATGATTCCACATTCCGTCATAGCCTTACCCAACCGAACCTGTTTCCGGTCGAAATGAAAAGCTCCGGTCAGATCACAAAGGCGGCGGGCGCGGATTGGAAAGCCACTGACCGCCGGATCTATAATCTTCTTACCCACTCTCCCCACCTTCTGGACTTGGCGGGATATTTGGTGGGTCCAATCGAAAGGGTGCGCGCCGTCCACCGAGAACGCGACATCACGCCCTCGGGAGCGCATTCCAAAACAGTGTCGCATATTTGGCACATCGATGTTGTTTTTCTTGCTAGGCCGGGCGAGACGGAAGGTCCTACCGGTCATTTTGAGTTAGTCCTGCCGCGGCACGGTGAATTTGCCGAAGGTTTCAAACTTGAAACGAATCTGGGGCACGCCCTGGTAGAATTTCCTTACGTCTGGTTCCAAAGGGAACGTCGGGTGGAAATATACGATTCCTACACACGCATGATCGGTCGACCGGAGGGCGAAGATGCAAATACTTTCCGTCTCCAGTTAGAGGCCCTGGCGGATACAATTTTAGAGGGAGCGCCTTTAGTGAATGCTAGCCTTGAAGCTGGCATCGAGGTGGTCAAAGCAATGGTGGCAATCAGCCACAGTGCTCGCCACGGAGGAGATTGGGTCAATATAGAGGAAGTCGAGGGAGACCTGGCACACTCCTATTTGAGGCCGTCCCAACTAAGTGCTGCTAGGTAGCTCCTTAACAAAAAGTCAACGGATGGTCTCCGCCTGCTACTACTCTCTGAACCCTAATTGCAAAGGCTAATAGATAATGCGTACTAAAATCGGCATTTTTGCTAAACACATTTCCAGGTCGACAACGGAAGAGCTTTTTACGGCCATAGCGGGATTCGGCTTTAATTGCGTCCAGTTCAACGCGGCATGTCTTGGAATTCCGAGTTTACCAGACACCCTAGACAAGGCTCTATGGCGGAATGCCAGCCTCGCCGCCCGGAACGCCGGTATCGAGGTCGTTGCCCTGTCCGCCACGTTCAATCTGCTCGATGAAAATCGGTATCGTCTGGCGGACAATTTTCGATCCTTGCAAGTAGTTGCACAAGGCGCGGCGATTCTGGGGACAAATCTGCTAACTCTTTGTAGTGGTACGCACAACCAGCAGGACATGTGGACCTACCACCCGCAGAACGGGACTCCCAAGGCATGGCAAGACATGACCGACGGGATCCGGCAAGCGCTCGCGATAGCCAAAGCGTATGACATCTATCTTGGGATCGAGCCGGAGGTCGCTAACGTAGTTTGCAATGCGCCGAGCGCAGCCCGCCTGATTTCGGAGCTTGCCTCGGATCGGATCAGGATCGTGTTTGACCCCGCGAATCTCTATCGGCCCCCGGCGGATCCCCGGCGAGATCGCCACGTGATTACAGATGCGCTATCCTTGTTGGGCGATTCCGTAGCCATCGCCCATTGCAAAGACATCGCCGACCCCTTGGCGAAGCCGGCGACTCAGCAACATGGTAGTCGGTACCTTGAAGCTGCTAAGGCGGATGCCATTCGGGCAAGGCGCAATACTCCACTACTCCACCACTCCATTGCCCCGGCGGCGGGAGACGAGCCCGAGCACGAAGCGCCTAGTGAGGTATACCAACACGTTGCTGCCGGTTCAGGTATTCTGGACTACTATCATTATTTCTCAGAGCTCGAACGCTCGGTTCCGAAGAACGTGCCGCTGATTGTACATGGCCTCAGTGAACATCAGATACCGGCTGCCCTGGCATTTATTCAAGCACGGTTGAACGAGGTTGATAGGACCTTGAACAGATGAACGCCAGGACCGTCCAGTCGGCGATTACTACATTTTCTTTCTAGCTGTCGGTGACGTCTCACTCAGGCCAGATACAGCGGAGTTTCAACTTATGCCTTCGTTCTATTCAGACGGATTACAGTTTAACTACGCCATCCGCGGCGAGGGAACCCATACCTTCTTTTTTCAGCACGGGATCGGCGGCACCATTGCTCAGCCTTTTCGTTTCTTGGTTCGCGCTGACGACCATGAGTCAGCCAGTCAGGCTCCGCCATTTCGACTAGCTGCTTTTGACTTCAGAGCACACGGAGGAACCCCGGTCGGCGATCC
>DATNNZ010000479.1:0-9811 GCA_035601575.1 Chthoniobacterales bacterium | reverse complement strand
CCGGAGCAGCGAGGGCGCATGAGCGGCTGGCGGCTGGCCACGTTTTAGGCAAAATTGTGCTTCGGATCCGTTAGCTGAAAGCAAGCCATTATGAAAGACGAAGCAGAAGATCAATCCGTCCTCAAAGTTATCCAGCAGCTCGCGGCGGAAGAGCACCGTCTTTATGAACACGAGGCGCTCACTAATGCCGATCGTGCGCGGTTAGCGAAAATCAATATCGAATTAGATCAGTGCTGGGATTTGTTGCGGCAGCGTCAGGCATTGCGGGACACCGGACGTGATCCAAATCAGGCGCATGTGCGGCCGCCCGAGATAGTCGAAAACTACGAGCAGTGATAGGGAAGGAGCGGCGGAAATTCCAGCCCGCGTTCGAAGAGGATCGGATTGACGTCGGTCCACCGGAGACAATCCACGCGCCCGCATCGGAACGACATAAGGCATGGCTAATGTGGCCCTGCTCGTTCGACTCGAGGCAAAACTTCGGAAGAGAGCCGGAGTTGGAAAGCTTCCTCCGTAGAGGCCTTTGTTGGTCCAATAGGAGCCGGCAACTGTCGTCTGGTTCACGACGAAGAAGTCATGTCGGCCGAAAAAACAGCGCCGGCACCACGAGCGCAAGCGTCAGCCCCACCGGCAGCCCGTGGTGCACGCCGGTGGATCGCGCGTCTCCGTGACGGTATTACTCGAATCACGGGTTGGATGACGCTCTCGGGATAGAGCGCTAATGGGACCAAAGGACTTGGTCCCCCTGGACCAAGGTCCAGTAGGATTCGGTTCCTGGAGTGCTAGCGTGAAAATGCTATGGCAACCGCGGGTTGCTCCCCAGAAATCCCCCTGTTGGCGATCGTAGATGACGACACATCTATACGGATCTCTACCCAGAGGCTGATTCGTTCGCTCGGCTTCAGAGCCGAAGTTTTCGCGTCAGCTCAGGAATTTCTGAAGTCAGGCTGCGCCCAGGGCACGGCGTGCCTTATCCTTGATTTGCGGCTGCCGGGAATTGGACGGTCTGCAACTACAACGTCTGCTCGCGTCGCGGTCCCATCAGATTCCAATAATATTCGTATCCGCAAGTGGAAGTGACCAGGACGAAAGAGAAGCCCTGGAGGCGGGTGCAATCGGTTTTTTGCGTAAGCCGGTCAGTGAACAATCTCTGATCAACGCAATTCCAAAAAACCATTGCTGCACACGGCGCTCCGAAACGTGGACGCGAAACTCAATTTAAAACCCAACGAGCCGAAAGAGTCTCGTAAAAACAAGGAATGTTTATGCTGCAGGAAGCCGAACTAGTCGAACAACTGTCATGTCTGAGGGTATACCGCGATTTTGAACAAGCGTTCTATCAGGTAACAGAATTGTCGGTCCGGTTAAGAACGCTCGGTATGTGGAACTTAGCTTGTGCCCTTCTAAATGAAGAAGGCCGGTTCTACAGCATTACGATAGTGCCGGTATGGCTCGGAGAGGACATAATTGGAGTGCTCCAAACCGATCGAGCCGCTCTCGAAGAGCCGATGAGTCGCCAACTAGCTGACGGCGAAAAACCGGTTACAAACGCGGCAGTAGTCGAAAACTCGAACCGGCTGATTAATGGGCATGTCCCGGTTTTTTCCCGATCACGTTACGAAGCGATGGTGCATCTGTTACAAATATTTGCGGAGCAACTTTCATTCTACGCCAATCAGATTGTAATCAGGTTGGATCAACGCGAACCGTATCGGGTGCGGGTGGCCCGCACATTCATATCCAACCATCGGGCCGACGACATCAATTTAGCCGACGTAGCCCGAGCGACGCACGTAAGCACTTTTTACCTCTGCAAAATTTTTAAAAAAGCTACCGGTCTTACATTTGTCGAGTATCGAAACCGACTGAGAATCGAATCAGCCAAAAAGATGCTTTTAAATCCGAACCGTTAGTGAGGTTGCTTACAGCGTAGGCTTCCAGTCGCTGACTCAATTCAATCGACTATTTCGGCGCGTGGTGGGGAAAGCGCCTACTCGCTTTCGATCTCACCTGGCGCCCGAAACCGCACCGAGTAAAAAACCGCATACTAGGGTTCAGCCGTCGCTCCCTTCCATCTTCCAAAACAACTCAATCCAAGCCAAAGCCATTGCGGTCGAGAGCCTGGCCTGCTCAATTGCGCTCGCGCCGGTACGCAATTCCAGCCCACGCAGCTCATCGTGAATGGCTTTGAGCCTCTGCGCAATACTCTCTAGATCGGCGCGATCTCTCTCGGTCATTAGTCCTCTTTTCGCTAAAGCCAATGAACGCTGATCACGCTGATCGGGTTAATTAGACGGCAGGTCGGCCAGATCGCTCCAGGCCAAGGCCATTGCCGCTGAGAGCGCGGCCTGCTGAAAACAGGGGTCGCCGGTGGCCAATTCTAGGTGAAGTAGCTCGTCGTGAATCATTTTGAGCTTCTGAGCAATATTTTTTAGATCCGCCTGATAACTTTCAGTCATAACTGCTCTCTTTCTAAACTAATCAGTCACAAGCGTGAGCAAAATTGATTACTAGTAAGACAGCTGCAGGGCTCTCCTTATTCGTGCGAAGTCGCGTCGTCACGAGCGGATATAGCTCTCTCCGCGCGTAGGTCTAATCTGATCGCGCAATTTGCCGGTCGGCAATAGGGGAATTCCTTAGATAGGGGTCCGAAAAACCTGAGTTACTTAGTCAAATCGAATGTGCCACCATCGGCTATGCCATGAACTCGACGTGAGCTGCTGAATCCTCATGGAACACTCGCACTATAGCGGGACGATCAGCGTCGGTGGGGCAAACTTTGCCGTTAGCCAGCCCGATCATCTGAATTTGTCAGCGCAAAGATCGCACGAATTTCCGTCCCTTGGCCCAGGAGCAGATCGGCAATAGTACCTACCACTCGCGGGTCGGACTCGTTCTTCCATTCCGAGCAAGCCTAGGCCGCCGCCTTGCTCGGCATGCTCCCTGGCGGTAGCTGCGTCAAAGCCAACGCCGTCGTCGCGGGCGTTGTTGAACCGGCTGACTCGCTTCCTAGTTCATCCGATCCTGGAGTTGAGCACTAATGCCGCCGAGAACGCCATCCGGCCGGTGGCTTTGGGTCGCAAGTATGAACGGTTGGGAATTAGGCAAAGTTGGGATGGAGAAGAAAATTCGCATCTTTGCTGCGCGGTCGTAGGGTGAAACTGGCGGGGTGTTGAGAGCCTCTGGTTCTCACGCTCGCTATGGGTTCTTGTTTATTCGCTTTAGCGAAGGCGAAAGCCTTGGCGAAGTTTTGGTTTGGGTGAAATCTCTAGCGTCTTGGCGGGAGTTTGCTTTGTGCTGGGTGCGGGTGTTGCGCCCGACGGTTCGGCGGAATCCGTAATCGATGTAAGACCCGAGAGGATCAGCCCCGACGTTTCGGGGGTTTCGACCACTCCGAACGCGTTTTCTACGGGGCGCTTGCTGAGGAATTTAGTCTGAGTCCAAAGCTCTTTCGGAATTCCGGCCATCCGGATCAGTGCCAGCCCTGACGTAACGTCTTCTCGAACCACCTTCACTATATCTCCCTGTAGTAGGTAATAGGCTCGTTGTTGCTTGATCATTTCAAGCTCCGTCCCCGTGTTGCGGCTCTTGATGATTTTTCGCAGGTCGTCTTTAGAAACGCAGGCGTACGGGCCGTCGACAGTCACCCAGCGATATCCTTTAGCGACAACATCATTATAGTTGATCGTTGAACGAGCTGATGCCAAATCAGCGATGATAGCCGCTAGCGACAGCACTATTCGTACTTTCATGGCCGGAAGCTGGACAGTCGTCGTCGGATCAGACAAGTTCCGTGCGGAGAGTCACCGACGCCTGGATTTGGTTTTGCAGCATTTTTTTGCGCTAAGGGAAACGAACCCCTGTCCACCCGGCAGCAAGTCTAGCAAGGCCTCAAACTTGATATTCGGAAAGAAAACCGCCGATCCGAGCTCTCTCTGTGTGGCGAGAACCGGCGGTTCTTCCCTGCTTTCTCCAAGTCAGCGTGTTTAATTGACTTTAACTTCAATGGACTTCGGTCTGACCTGTTCGCTCTTCGGCAGATGCACTTTCAACACACCATCTTTATAGTCCGCACTTACTTTGGAGCCATCTGTACCTTCAGGAAGTGCGAAACTTCGCACGAACGAACCGTAGGCACGCTCGACCCGATGGTATTTTTTGTCCTTCTCTTCTTTTTCGAATTTCCGCTCACCGCTGATGGTTAATGTCCCATTCTCCACAGTGACCTTTACGTCCTCCTTTTTGATCTCTGGCAATTCCACTTTGATTAGATACTCTTTGTCGTCTTCAGTAATGTCCACCAAAGGCGCCCACGCGCTGGTAGTCATGGTCTCATCACCGCCACCACGCAGCGCAATGCGACCAAACCAAGGACTCAACCGATTCTGAATGTCTTCCAAGTCGCGGAAGGGATTCCATTTCGTCAGGGTACTCATATATTTTCCTTCGGCAGGATGTTTGCTTCACCGTGGCTCGTCCCGCCATCTTTCGACACCTCCGGCGTAAACTTACATTCGGGTCTTTCAACTCATGATAGTACTGCCAGGAGTTTATTCCGTGCGGATCTTGCCAAACATTTTTCGTTTATTGGCAGGGAAAAGAAGAGCCGATCGAACACTGATTGTGAAGCGAGAACAAAATTTCCGTTACCGCGCATAACGGTCTAAGGGTGCACCTATTTTCCGTACACAAATTTTGACAAATATCTCGAGACAAAGAGCCCGATAATCTCAATATGTTTCTCAGTATATGTTCAAACGAACATGCATGCCCCGTCTCGATCCTTGTCAAACTTGAGATTCCGCGAGAAACACTTCCGGTCCATTTACGAACAGGCGCCCTAACTGCGGCATCCGTGTCATCCTTGTCGCGACCCTACAACGCCGGAAATTTTCGGAATGAGGATATACTCATCCGATTTTGTCCAAGAATGGGCCAATTTTGGTGCAATCTTTTTGGACAGTGCAGTCCAACCGCATCCGAAGCATGCAATCTCTTAAATGAGCTGCACTTTTGTTAGGACCGTGCATCTTCAGCGGTGGGTCCAGAGTATGCAGCGAGGGCGTCGCTTTTGAGTCGAGTTCTCTAAAAGCACTGCGCTCCGGATTTACGGTACCGAGGCTAGCCTCGGCGGGTTAATGTTTCGCGAAAGGGTACCTCGTGTTCACTCAATCGGAATCCGATAGAATACGTTCCGTCCACGACGGCATCGCGAAAGCGGCGGTGCCGCCTTCGCAACGCGTCGTTGAATCTGATGATCGGCGCGCTCTTCGTCCCGCCGTCCGCTCCACTCCACGTATTCTGCTCGCTGACGACAACGCTGACATGCGCCAATATGTGCAGCGACTGCTGACATCCGGTTACGAAGTCGAACCGGTCGGTGACGGTGAAGCCGCTCTAACCGCGGCATGGAAAAACCCACCCGATCTCGTATTGACCGGCGTCATGATGCCGCATCTAGACGGCTTCGAGCTACTTCAGGCCCTTCGAAGCGATCCGCGTACCCGCAGTATCCCGGTGATTATGCTTTCAGCGCGAGCCGGTGAGGAGACGCAGGTCGAAGGCCTTGAGGCCGGGGCCGATGACTATCTGATAAAACCGTTCAGCGCACGCGAACTGTTGGCCCGAGTTCGAAACCTGGTGATGGTGAAGCGGACGCGAGACGCCCTGCAACAGGAGCTTGCCACGCACAACGAAGACCTGTCGCAGTTAACTCAGGAGCTAATTGCCAGTCGGCAGACGCTCCAACAAAGCGTGGAGGCACAGGGACGGTCCGAGCGACGGTGGCGAGCAGTCTACGAAAACTCTGCGGTCGGTATTGGCTTGATTGACATAGATGGAAATTTTCTGGCGGCAAATCCGATCTTGCAAAGAATACTCGGGTATACAGCAGAGGAGTTCCGGAACATCTCTTTGCTGCAGATCACGCCGAAGGAAGATCGTGAGACTACCCAATCGCGCGTTGTGCAGCTGTTTGATGGCAGGCTTTCGGAATATCACGTGGAGCAGCGTTATCTCCGCCAGGATAGAAGCATTGTCTGGGCGAACGCGAGCGTGTCGCTGATTCCAGGCAGTGATGAGGAGGAACCGATGTTGGTCGAAGTCATCGAAGATATTACCGAACGCAAGCGCGCGGAAGATCGGTTGTTGAACGCACAGGTGGAGCTGACCCATGCCACGCGAGTGGCTATGATCGGTGAACTAGCGGCGTCCATTGCTCACGAGATCAACCAGCCGCTCGGAGCAATTGTAAACAACGGGGACGTCTGTCTTCGACTTACCGCTGACGCAATCGGGGTTCCTGATGAAATGCGCGGTGCCTTGTCGGACATGGTCAATGACGCCAATCGCGCTAGTGCCATCATCGCGCAGGTTCGTGTGCTGGTGAAAAGATCGACTCCGGCCAAGACGTCGTTGCACCTCAACGATCTGGTTACCGATGTGTTGGCGCTCGCTCGCCGCGAGTTAGCTGAACGCCAGATAAAGGTTCGGAACAGAGTTGCGGAAGATCTACCTAGAATATTTGTAGATCGCGTCCAATTTCATCAGGTTTTACTGAATTTAGTGATCAATGCAATCGACGCGATGAGCACGGTCGAAGAAAAGAGCCGAATTCTTACGATTTGGGCAAAGCGCGATAAATTGAAAGGCAAACCCGCCGTGCTAGTCGGGGTACAGGATCTCGGTAAGGGATTCGGAGCTGAGGATGTGGATCTACTTTTCGAGCCGTTCTATACCACAAAATCGCATGGTATGGGGATGGGGCTACGAATCAGTCGGTCAATCGTGGAAGCCCATGGTGGGCGACTTTGGGCGCAACCCAATGCTAACCGCGGCGCGACCTTTCTCTGCGTCTTGCCCGCCGGAGCCGAGGGTGATTGAGCGAGATGTGGATGAGACTGACTCCATCGTAATTGTAATCGACGACGATCTATCATTTCGGCGATCAACCGAGCGCCTAATCCGTTCGGTTGGTTACTCCGTCCAAAGCTTCGGCACGGCGGCGGAGTTTTTGCGTCGCCGGATTCCGGATGTACCGGCTTGTGTGGTGTTGGACGTGCGTTTGCCCGGATTGAGCGGTCTCGATCTGCAAGAAGCGCTACCTAAGGTCGGAATTAAGATACCAATCATCTTTATTACCGCGCATGGTGATATCCCGATGTCGGTCCAGGCAATGAAAGCCGGCGCGGTCGAGTTTCTTACCAAACCGTTCCGATCACAAGATCTCCTCGATGCGATCCAACTAGCGATCGCGGGTGACCGCGAAACACGCAAGGTGCGAGCTAGACTCGCCGGTTTGCGTGCTCGCTATCAGTTACTGACGGCACGGGAGCGAGAGGTAATGGCGTCCGTCGTTTCGGGACTGCTCAACAAACAGATAGCTGGAGAATTGAGTACCACCGAAAAAACCGTCAAGTTTCATCGCGGTCACGTCATGCGAAAGATGCGAGCAAGATCTTTGGCTGACCTGGTTCGCATGGCCGAGCATCTCGGAATAGAGCGCTAGCTAGACGGCCCGCTCTACCTAGACCAAGGTCTAGTAGGATTCTGATGCCGCAGTGCTAGCGTAAAGTCGCATGGCAACTGCAGGTTGTTCGGCAGAAATCCCCCTGTGGGTGATCGCAGATGACGACGCCTCGACGCGAATCTCCACCCAGAGGCTGATTCGTTCGTTCGGTTTCAGAACCGAAGTTTTCACGTCAGCGCAGGAATTTCTGGAGTCGGGCTGCGTCCAGGAGATCGCCTGCCTTATCCTCGAATTTGCGGCTGCCCGGCATGAACGGTCTGCAACTACAACGTCTGCTTGCGTCGGGCTCCCGTCAGGTTCCAATCATATTCGTATCCGCATATGCAAGCGACCAGGACAAAAAAGAAAGCCAAGGAGGCAAGGTGCAGTCGATTTTCTGCGTAAGCCGGTCGCTGAACAAGCATTAGTCAGCGCAATTCGAACGGCATTGCTGTGCAAGGCGCCCAGAGAGAGATATATTGGACGGACCTTGAATCGAGTGGACGAGCTGGTTCGACAAAATCTGGCCAAAGCATGGACGCAGAACTCAATTTAAAATGCACGGATCCACAAAGGAACCGCAGATTATCAGTGAAAACGAGGAATGCTTATGATGCCGGAACCCGAATTAATCGAGCAATTGTCTCATTTGAAGGTATACCGTGATTTTGAGGAGGCGTTCTGTCAGGTAACAGGGTTGTCCGTCCGGTTAAGACCACTCGGCATATGGAACTTAGCTTGTGCTGTTCTGCGCCGAGAAGGGCGGTTCTCCAGCATTACGGTAGTGCCGATATGGCTTGGAGAGAACATTATCGGAGTGCTCCAAACTGACCGAGCCGCGCTCCAAGAGCCGATTGATAACCAACTTGCTGACCACAAAAATTTGGTCAAAAACTCGAACCGAACGGGTAACGGGCACATCGCGGTTTTTTCCCGATCGCGTTACGAAGCGATGGTGCATCTGTTACAAATATTTGCGGAGCAACTGTCATTCTACGCCAATCAAGTTGTAATCAGGTTGGATGGACGCGAACCGTACCGCGTACGGGTGGCCCGCACATTCATATCCGACCATCGGGCGGACGATATCAAATTAGCTGATGTAGCGCGAGTGACTCACGTAAGTACCTTTTATCTCTGCAAAATCTTCAAAAAAGCCACCGGCCTTACATTTATCGAGTATCGGAACCGGCTGAGAATTGAATCAGCCAAAAAAATGCTCTTAAATCCAAACCTCAACGTTAGTGAAATTGCTTACAGTGTTGGTTTCCAGTCGCTGACGCAGTTCAATCGATTGTTTCGGCGCGTGGTGGGGATGGCGCCTACTCGCTTTCGATGTCAACTGGCGCCGGAAATCGTGCCGAGTAGATCGGACACAATCGCAGTCCTCAATTAAGCTGCCAGGAACACCAGTGCAAATTGGGCTAAGTCTTCGCCAAGATTGGTAGAGCCACGTCTGGTAGTTGCGAATATCATTTTGGCGTGTCGATGAGCCTCGGGGTTCTGACGAAGAAGAGCAGTACCGCGGGCTTCTGAGCATGTGTGGACGTACTTGGTTCAGTAGGTGAGACTAGGTCCGACCGGTCAAAACAAGAAGAACACCCACATTCAATATGCGCAAATTGGGTAAGCTATTGAGCATAACCACCAGAGAAAGGAGACCCGGTTCCGAGCACGCCTTTTCCAGAGGATCCGCAGGCGAGCCGCTTTTGGATTGTTTGCGGCCGAACGCTGCTCAGCCCTTTGTGGGACGGTCACGACAGACGAGGGCTCCGCGCGGTGCGACAATCACGCCACCGTTCGGTGCTGCCGGCGAGCGAAGCGCTCAGGAGGAGAACTTGGCTCGGGCTCTCCAGCAACAGGCAAAAGCCGCGCTCCGGTTTACGAAACTGGTCGGGGAAGCGGAGAAAGCAGCGACTTCGGCCGAACGCTCTCGAATAGCGCATGATCTGCACGACTCTATCACGCACTGCCTTACCGGTATTTACACTCAACTGGAGGCTGCCACACAACTGCGTCAAGAAAATCCGGATGTAGCTGATTCCTGTGTTCGCAAGGCCAGCGAACTTGCTCACGCAGGTCTCCAAGAGGTCCGGCGCTTGGTCGGGGCGCTGCGACCTGACGCTTCTGAGTACAGTGATTTGGTTGAAAATCTCCGCCGGTTGGCGTTCGAATCTTCCTGTGAAGCTAATACCAAAGTGCGGTTCATAGCGGAGTCCGCCCTCCGCGTTATTCCTGCCGATGTTGGATATCAACTATCCCAAATCGCGCGGGAAGCAGTTGGCAACGCCCTCCGATACGCCC
>DATNNZ010000478.1:0-6266 GCA_035601575.1 Chthoniobacterales bacterium | reverse complement strand
AAAAGAATAGTCAGCGGTAATGCATACACCAGATACGTAAGAACGAGACCGCCACGAGTGTTATACAGACCGATGATTCGCAGGAGAAAAAAAAGACCCGCCAGCAAGCTTATATGCGGAAAAATCATCATTGCCACGGTTAGATAAACGATCGGTTGCTTGAATCGAAACGGCAATCGGCTAAGCGCGTAGGCGCACAAACTCCCGAGCAGCAACGACAGACTTACCGTCCCGACAGCCACAATAATGGAGTTGATGCCACTGGAGAGCATCCTCGGATCTTGAAGGACGGTAAGGTAATTCTTAAAGGTTAGTGGACCGAGGAAAGATTGCAGGCCCGGCAAAAAAAGGCCGTTCTCAGATCTGAGTGAAGAAAACGCAGCCCAGGCAAATGGAAACAGCGCATAGACGACAATCGTCCCAGCACCTAAATAAAAAAAAGCTCGGGAGAAGATTGGGCGATTCATTGGAAACTCCTCTTCAGAAGACGGCTGTAAACGAAGATAAACGACAAACTGATGAGAAGAATCACGACTGAGACGGTGGAACCAAGCCCCGCGTTGTTGAAATCGATCAGCACCTGCTTGTTATAGAATGCCGCCGTAGCCGTATCGGCGTCGCCTTCGGTCATAACAGCGACCAGATCGAACATACGAAAGGCATCCAGCGTTCGGAGGATCAGAGCGACGAGCAGGGTTGGAGCCAGGATCGGCAGCGTGACGTGCCAGAATCGTTTCCACTTGGTGGCACCGTCGATGGTAGCGGCATCATAGAGTTCTCTTGGAATGAGCTGAAGGCCGGCCAGCAGGATAATCGCGACATACGGCGAGGAGCGCCAAACATCGACCGCCACAATTGCCCCCATCGCGGTTTGGGGAAGCGCGAGCCAAGGAATCCCGGTCGAGAAGAACTGGAGATGAAATAGCTTCTCAAAGCTGATCAATACGTAGTTGATCAGGCCGTAAACGTCGTGAAACATCCATCGCCAAATCTCTGAGGTAGCAACCGAAGGCACCGCCCAAGGCGCCAGGATGGCAAATCGCAGGATCCATTTCCCCTTGAACGGTGAATTGGCGGCTAAGACAAACAGCAAACCGAACACGCCTTCAACCGGAACCGCGATAAAGGTAAAACCGCAGAGAATTCCAAATCGATCCTAAGAACTCCGGATTCCGGAGTAAGCGAACATAGTTGTCGATTCCGACGAAGGTCGAAGGAATCGAGCCGTCGAGTTTCGTTTTCTGGAAGGTCAGAACAAACGCTTGCGGCAGAGGATATCCAACGATGAGCAGTAAGACGAGCAGGGTGGGAATAACTAGGAACCAGGCCAGGCGAATTTGACGTCCGGCGAGGTAACGCCTGTTCCGCCTTTCTTCTTTTTGTCCTCGCTCGAGTTGCCCGCCAAGCGCCGTGGATGCCATCCCTGTCTATTCCAATTAATGAGAATCAAGGCAAACGGTCAGAGATTCTTTGGCAGGATTTCTTTGCATTCAGAAAAAGGCGAGTTCCGTCCTTTCGCTAGCAGCCATGCGAGTCAGAACATAGTAGCGGTAGGGCGAAAACCCGATTTCGTCCGGCGGCCGCCGGATCGCGGCCACGCTTTCGGGCAATGAATAACCTCAAGACTCGGGCGCGCCGGCCAGAGTGGCGAGGCGAAATCCCCACGAATGGCTCAAACCCGGCGCATGGGAGGATGCAAACCGAAAGGGCGCAACCACCGAGTGCGCCGAGGTTTTCGCCCTACCGTCATCAGGTCTCGCAGGCACATTGAGCCAAATTCGTAAAACGGAGTTTCCCCCCAAAATTCTGCTAAGGCGCAATTGCCATCTCTGGCGGAATCAATTACAGCTCGCTAGCAATGGGCCTGATACGGAAGCAACTGCTGTGGATAGTCTTACTAACAACTAGTGCAAGTTGCAACGGCGAAGGGGTCAGCATCGGATTAGTGGGCAGTAGAGTCCACGGAGGAATTAAAAGTCACGGTCCGGACCTGATCGATGACTGGTGCAAGAGAACCGGTAACCAGGTTCACTATTTAGCTACACCTGATTCAACGACCGACCAATACGCCTTGTATGAGCAGGACTGGGCGGCCCGCACTTCCGACATCGATATCTACGTGATCGATATTACCTGGCAGGGGGCCGCGCTGCCCCATGCGATCGACCTGACGCGCTATTTCAGCCAAGCGGAGATCAATGAACATTTTCCACGTATCATCGCGAACAACACGGTGAACAGCCACTTGGTTTCAATGCCAATCGCCACCGACGTCGGTCTCCTCTATTATCGAACTGACCTGCTGCACAAATATGGATTCCAGGGTCCGCCCAAAACCTGGGAGGAATTAACGGCGATAGCTCAGGCTATCCAGGATGGGGAACGCGCGTCCGGGAACCCAAATTTCTTTGGATTCTTATGGCAAGGCAGGAAAGAAGGACTGCTTATGAACGCACTGGAATGGATCAGCTGCTACGGAGGTGGATCGATGATAGAACCCGATGGAACTGTATCGGTCAACAACTCCAAAAGCATGGAAGCTCTCAACCTGGCGAAAAGCTGGTTAGGAACCATTTCGCCCCGAGGCGAAACCACGTATTCGGAAGAAGATTGCCGGCAGATTTTTGAGAGTGGCAACGCCGCGCTCATGCGAAATTGGCCCTACGTTTACCTGCTCGCCAATCGGTCGGAATGTCCCGTCGCCGGAAAGTACTCGGTCACCGCCTTGCCCGCAGGAGGTGAGCATGGGATACATTCCGGAGGTTTCGGTGGATGGAATCTGATGATTTCAAAATATTCCAAGCATCCGGAGGTGGCCGCCGAACTGATTCGCTGGATGACGTCGGCAACCGCGCAAAAGCAAGCCGCCATCGAGTTTGGTACGCTGCCGACGCGCCCAGCCTTGTACCAAGACGCCGAACTTATCGCCAAGGACCCGCTGTTAGAAAAGTTGCTGCCGATCTTGGAGAATGCGGTCGCGCGGCCGTCTACCGCCCTGAAAAATAACTACAACGAATTTTCGGCCAAGGCGTCCCAAGACATTGAAAAATTTCTCGAAGGCGAACAAAGCGCTGAGACTACCGTTAGCAAGATTGAACAGGTAGCTAAGCAATTGATTCAATGATCGCGTCTACCCGGTTCTGCAGATGTTCAAAATGGGAGCCGCGCCAGTAGATTTGTCCGCATTTTCGGCAACAACGAAATTCGTGATAGTAAAGCCGAGTCAGCGGCTCTAACCTTTCCAACACCGCCTCCTTAGGGACCGGGTTCAACCGTTCATTGCAGTGAAGGCAACGCTGAAAAGGCGCGAGTTTCCCGGCTAAATTGAATCGTTTGATCACTTCCGCCGTCTGTTTAATCGGATGTTGCGACCGCGGATAATACCCCGTTTGTACCACCCGATGCATCAAAAGCCGGCGATCACGCGTCAATAGGGCTCGGCGTTCTCGGATCATAGTAATCAGCAACTCACTATCCAGTGCCTGGGGCCGGTAACTCACATCGATCCCAAGCAAACGCAGGTCTCGGGTAAGCTTGCCTAAGTGTCCATCGGCCACAAAGGCGAGCTCATTGCGGGCTTGAAGACGGTAATCCGGAAATAGCTCGCTCGCGGCCGAGACCGGGTAAATCTCGAGCGCAGCATCCGTGTTCAATTGAAAGGGAAAATCGACCGGTTTTCCATTTACAATGATGAGATCCACCTCGGGATGGGGTACGCCACACGATTCGATCACGTCTTTAACCGACGCTTTATGGCTCAGTGCCCGTCTGACCGGGAGATCCCGTTCCTCCCGTTTGAGAAACAAGACCAGATCGCCGTGAAAAGTCAGAGCGATGGTGAACGTTCGCTCCCCGCCGGTTGGTCGATCAGATGACGGGACCATAGCTAGCCCGCAAATATGACACACTATAGTCGAATCGACGGGTTCATTGCAGGCTAGATGGCAGAGCTTGGATCGCTCAAAAATCTCTAAGGATTTTGAGCGATCCAAGCTAGGTACGATTCGACGTGACCATTCCGATCAGTCGGGCTAGATTTCCGCACATTGTGAAAGAGTCCCCCTCCGTTGGTCCAGACGACGCTGCTCTCAAACAGGAGCTTTTCGCGTTCCTGCTCGAGAACGCTACGGATCAAATCTATTTCAAAGACACCGAAGGCCGTTTCACGTGCGCCAGCCGAGCGGTGGCGGACTTTATGGGAGTACAAAAGCCTGCCGATCTCATCGGCAAGACTGACTTTGACTTCTGGTCGGAGCAAACCGCGCGTGAGGCGGCAGCAGACGAAAAGCGAATCATCGAAACCGGCATACCGATGGTCGGTAAGATCGAAAAGCTCGTTTATCCGAGTGGCCGGATCACCTGGGATTACACCAGCAAATTACCACTCAGGAATTCCCGGGGCGAAATCATCGGCATCTGTGGCATCAATAAGGATTTTACTGCCGTCAAGCAGATGGAAGACGCGCTGGAGGAAGAGAGAAACCGACTCCGGATCACCACCGCTGAGCTTGCGGCCAAGAACGCTCAGCTCGAGGCCGATCTCCACATGGCACGGGAATTCCAGCTCGCTCTGTTACCGCGGAAGAACCCCACCCTCACCGGGTACAACGCTTCCGGGCATCCTCCTTTCACTTTCGCTCATTATTATCGGCCCGCGGCAGCCATCGGTGGCGATTTTTTTGATTTTTTCCAGCTTTCCAAAAATCGGCTCGGCGTCTTCATCTGTGACGTGATGGGACATGGATTGCGAGCAGCATTAGTTACCGCTATCATTCGGGCTTTATTGGAGGAGCTTCGGCCCGCCATGTCCAACGCCGGCGATTTTCTTACCACGCTGAATCTGCGCCTCCGAACGATTCTGGAGCGGGTGGATGAACCGTTCGTCTCGACGGCTTTCTATTTGATCGTCGATGCGACTAGCAAAGACGTAGAGTTTGCTAACGCCGCCCATCCGGTTCCGGTGCGGCTCCGGCGCCGGGAAAATGCCGCTGAACTGATCACCAATGATAAGGCGCAATCCGGTCCGGCCTTGGGCCTTTTTGATGATATCGCTTACGCAACATTCAGCTGTCCCTTAGAGCCTAATGACTGCCTGATACTCTTCACCGACGGGCTTTACGAAGTTGATTCACCCGAAGGAAAAGAATTTGGACGGAACGCGTTAATTTCCAGTCTCCATCGTCTATCCGCCCTCCCGGTCGAACAACTTTTTCCGGCGGTTGTCGATGAGGTCTGCCGCTTTACTTCGCGACAAAATTTTGATGACGACATTTGCATGGTCGCCGTCGACCGGGCAAGCAGTTAAAAACGGTGGGTAGCGCGTGTCCGTCCCGGACCGCCGAACCCCTGGCGAACCACTACCCTGGCAATGGCGTCAATGAGCCAGTTGCCGCGCCAGCCGGAACGCACGTGGTGTCAATCCGGTCCGTGCACGAAACACTCGATAAAAATGGTTCAGGCTGGCGAATCCAGATCGGATTGCAATATCGGTGACCGAATCCGGAGTCGTCTCCAGGAGCTTCTGCGCGTGATTTACTCGGACGCGAAGAATCTCATGGAGTATCGTTCGCTGAAGCTCGTCGCGAAAAGCGCGTTCCAGCGACCGGCGCGGAACCCGGCCATGGGCAACTACATCGTCCACCGACAAATTGCCTCTGGGAAAGTTCTCTTGGATGTACCCAAGGGCGCCTGCAACGTCAGGGTGGTCGACGGCGAGAACCTCGGTGCTTTTTCGCGCGGCCACTCCCTTTGGCGCGATTCGCTTGGGTACATCCGGTGGTGGGCCGCCGTTCATCAGGTGATCGAGCAGCGCTGCTGCTTCGTAGGCCATTCCTTCCAAATCATGCCGGACGCTGGATAGCGGTACCTGTACGCAATCGCAAATCACCGGATCATTGTCCACACCCAGAACCGCCACTTCGTCAGGAATTCGAATTCCGCTTTCGATACAGGCGTCCACGATGTCGGCCGCGACGCAGTCGTTATAGCAAAAAATGCCGAGCGGAAAACGGAGCGATCGAATCGTGTGGATCACCCATCTTCGGCGTAACGTTCGGTCCATGTGCCGGCTCAAGCGAGCGCTCCGGCGCGTATTTACCGGGAGCAGCCGGACACAGTCGAACCCCGCCGAGCGGATGGCATTGGCAAATCCCTGGAATCGTTCCTCATTTACCGTGTCATCCCAGAATGGCGCCCAAACGAAAGTCTTGAGATTTCTTTCGAGCAAATGCTCGGCACCGAGACGGCCGATGGCCTCATTGTCCTCC
>DATNNZ010000477.1:0-8554 GCA_035601575.1 Chthoniobacterales bacterium | reverse complement strand
AGGCACAATTGAATTGGCCCCGACTGCACGAGTAGCTGTGCGGTCTGATTTGAAAGTCCACCTAGACTTCCCTCCGGACTGGCGAGGGCGCTTTGCCGAAGCGTACCGGTGCGAGTTGCAGAGCTGGGTTGATGCAATTTTCCAGTGGCATTCGGGTAAAGTCGAAAGTGGTCTCGGCCCAGTAGATGGTCCCGATGGGTGGGACGGCTATCGTGCAGCAGCCATATCGCAGGCGGTGCTGGTCTCCATATCCAGTGGTGGTCGGGTAGCTGTGGAATCTAAGCCGTTACCTGAATTGTACCGCCGGAGCCGCGTTTCTGCGGCAAAAGCCGGAGAAACTGGATGAAGCTTGGTCTCTTCACCGGAAGCGTGCGTGAGGTGGGCCTCGCGCAGGTCGGATTGCAGTGTCCGGTGGCCGCCAAAGATCAAAGGTTTGGCGGATAGATTCGAGCACGAACGGGCATCGGCTGTGCTATTGCGAAGATCCGTTTGGCAACCTCATCGAAATTTATAGCCACAATTACGAAACTTTATACGGAGGTATAAAGGTGGGCGAATCAGACGCAAAGTGAGTGGCTGGTCGAAGGCTCCTTTCGGACGGTTCTCGCGCCTCGTTGGCCTCGAATTGTATTGCGATCCTACCTTCGAATAAATATCGTTTCGAAAGTAATTACAAACCCTCTGTGAGGGTAGCTGTGATTGGCGCTCAAACCGACTCACGCCCCTCGCGCCCCCAAGAACAAATGAAAGAAAACATCTCAAAGCGGTCTCTGCGGACCGCAAAAGCATGGGCGATAACGCCCTTGTCCATATTCGCTAAGAAGCCGTTACTCACTCTGAGTCTGGTTGCGTCTCTGGCCGGGTTGGCATCCGGCCAAACGAAGTTTGTGAAGAAGAATCCGGTCAAAATCGGTTACTCGGTTTTCGACATGCAGCAACCTTACTGGCAGGCGTACACGAAGGGAGTTCAAGATGCCTGTAAAGCAGCCGGCTATCAGTTCATCCTTTCCGATCAGAAGAGCAACCAACAGGCTGAGGTGTCTGGGAGCATCGACCTAATCAACCAGGGGATTAGCGCCCTGATCAATTCGCCGATTGAGCCGGCCGCTTTGCCGGCCGTCATCGACAAGGCGCATCAGGCGAATATCCCGGTAGTGATTGGCGATGTCGGTGTAGCGGGTAAATACGATGCGTTCATCGTATCGAACAATGAAGATGGGGGGAAGTTGGCGGCGCAATACATGACTGAGGATCTCAAGGACAAGTCCGGGACAAAAGAGGTTCTGGTGATTGAACTGCACCCTGGTGCGGCAGTAGGGGGGCCACGGACAAAAGGATTTGTCGATGAAATCAAGAAGCACTCGGATTACAAAATAGTCGCATCGCTGAACGGCAACGACACAGTGCAAGGCGGCTATCAGGCGACCCAGAATACGTTATCCGCTAACCCGAACCTCTCGGGAATCTATGCAACGAATGATCCGGAGGCCGAGGGAGCGGTTCAGGCGCTGAAGGCGGCGGGCAAGAACGGGGTGAAGGACGTCTTTTTAGTGGGATTTAACGGTGATCCTCCCGCGCTGGAGCTGATCAAGAACGGCGAGATGGCCGCAACGATCCGCCAGGACCCTTACGGTCAAGGCCAAAAATGCGTCGAGATCGCGACGAAATTCATGAACAACGAGACTGTTGAATATTCCGACGCCGCGACCAAATCGGTCTTCTTTCCTGTGAAAGTGATCGACAAGGAAAACGTCGATCAATTTCTGCAAAAATAAAAACGACGGGACTGCGGACGATAGTAGCAGCCTCGAGCCCCGAAAACTTTCGGGGCCAGCTGCGAGGGCTGCGGCGTTCCGCACCTGGAAGGTGCGTCTACTGTGCACGAGCACTGCGCAGCATTGTTTGAAGTAAATTGAAAAGGTATGGTTCTTATTTCTATTCGCGTAGCGAATCTTAAGCAGTCCGCCCTCACGGCCAGCCGTTTTGTCACCATGACCACTATCTATCATGCTGCCCGATTCCTGCAGGCAGCTGGCCGGCGGAGGCGGAGATGGGAATAGATCAGAAGTCTCACCCGCAGCCGATCCTCAGTCTGACTGGGATTTCGAAGCAATTTCCAGGGGTGAGGGCCTTGGATAACGTCGATTTCACCCTCCTGCCGGGCGAGGTTCACGCGCTGATGGGCGAAAATGGCGCCGGCAAAAGCACACTGATCAATATCATCAGCGGGCTTCTCCACCCGACGTCCGGGAAAATTTGTGTGGCAGGTGAGGAGGTGGTTTTTGCCAGCGCGATCCAGGCACAAAAGACGGGCATCAGTACTATCACTCAAGAATTCAATCTGGTCCCTCAGCTTACTGTCGCCGAGAATATCTTTCTCGGTCGCGAGCCGACGGTGCGAATAGGTCTGCTGAACTGGCGCAAGATCAAACACCACGCTTCGGACGTCCTTAGTGAGTTGGGGCTCAACGTACCCTTAGGTCAGCGTGTCAGCTATCTGAGCGTCGGAGACCGGCAACTTGTCGAGATTGCCAAGGCGCTCTCGATGGAGTTTCGAATTATTACGATGGATGAGCCTACGGCAGCCTTGAATGCTGCAGAAGTGGCACGTCTCTTCGAAATTATCGAAAAATTGAAGCGGCGAGGAATCGCAGTTCTTTATGTTTCTCATCGTCTCAGAGAAATTTTCCGAATCGCGGATCGGGTGACCGTTCTGCGGGATGGGAAACGAGTAAGTACCCGACGTCTAGATGAACTCGCCGAGGACGACGTGGTTACGATGATGCTCGGCCGCGCCCTGAAGAAAGAGGCGGCTATCTACCAGGAAATCCCGGTCTCTGAAAAAGCTGCTCTTTCGGTCAAGAACATCACGGTTCCCGGTTTTCTGGCGAATGTCTCCTTTGACCTGCGTGTCGGTGAGGTAATGGGCTGTGCTGGTTTGGTAGGATCCGGGCGTTACGAGTTGACGCGTGCGCTCTTTGGCCTTCTGCGAATTTCAGTTGGTGAAGTTGAGATCAACGGTCAGCCTGTCCCGCTCACCTCATCTAGCGATGCTATTCGTTACGGTATTTATATGCTGCCAGAAGAACGGAAAATCGAAGGCATTTTCCCGGACTTAACGGTTCGCGAAAACCTACTGATCAGCGCAAAGCGATTGTTTCGCCGATTATCAGAGCTGTTGATCAATGCGAACGAAGAAGAGAAGCAGTATCAAGGGATGCGGAACTCGCTCGACATCCGAGCCTCCAGTTCAGGACAAAAAATAATCAAACTGAGTGGCGGAAATCAGCAGAAGGTGATGCTCGGGCGAGCCTTAATGAGCAATTCGCGCATCCTGCTGTTGAATGAACCTACTCGTGGCGTCGATGTCGGGACGAGGGTCGAAATTCACGCAGCTATTCGTAAGTTGGCTCAGAGTGGTTACGCGATCATTGTAAGTTCGTCCGACATCCCTGAGCTCGTCAGTGTCAGCGATCGTTGCCTGGTTTTGAGTGCAGGGCGGATGAAGGGCCTATTGGATCGAGCACAAATTAACGAGGACAACGTTACCGCTCTCGCAATCGGTCAAGAAATCACCGGAGACAGCCAATGAGCAACTTTCCTGAATTGCTAAACTTCCGGGCCATCTTCAGTGTATCGAACGCGACGCGCTTCATCCAAGTTGCCGAAAGCCTCGGTGTCTTCGCTTTGCTGATGATAGTCGTGATTGGAGCATCGATTATCGCGCCGGGGTTCTTTACTTACACTAACCTTACTAACACTCTTATTACCGCCTCGATTACCGCAGTAACCGGTCTGGGGATGACCTTTGCGATAGCCATGGGCGGCTTCGATCTCTCGGTGGGATCAGTTCAAGTACTGACCGCGATTGTAGTTGCAAGTTTGCTTCCCGTGGTTGATCCGCCGCTCGCCATTCTTGGCGCGCTACTTACCGGCCTAGCGGTTGGGTTCTTGAATGGAGTCCTGATCAGTAAACTCGGGCTCCCCGCATTTGTGGTGACGTTCGGGATGATGAGCATCGTCCGCGGTGTCGCGCTGCTCGTCACCCAGGGGCAATCGGTAATGATCACTAAGCATATCGAATTTGGATTGCTTAATAACGGCAAGATTCTAGGGCTGCCAGTACCTTTCATTATCATGATGATCGTGTTCGTCGTGCTTAGCGTTTTGCTCAAGCACACACCCTTCGGACGGCACGCTTGTGCAATCGGAGGAAATCGCGGGGCCGCGATTGTTTCCGGCATCAATATCGATCGTGTTACCATCGCGGTGTTTGGCCTCGTCGGTGTAACCGCGGCCATTTCCGGAGTGATGCTCAGCTCCCAATTAATGATCGTGGATGCAACGCTTGGAACCGGGTTCGAGCTTCAAGCGATCACCGTCAGCGTTTTGGGCGGCACCAGTCTTTCCGGAGGACACGGGAATCTAGTCGGAACGGTGTTTGCCGCGCTGCTTTTGGCTACAATTGCCAGTGCTCTGAACATTTTGAAGGTGATTTCGTTTTACCAATATCTGGCTCTGGGAATGCTCTTGATTTTCGCATTGGCAATCGACACCGCGCGTCGCGCCTTCATCGCCAGGTCGCTGCTAAGCCACGCTTAGACTTATTACCATGGAACTGAGCGAGACAGCGAATAGGAAAATCGATGGTCCTTCTTATGGGATCTCTGTCTTAAGCTTTTTGACCAGGTACTATATTCAATCGCTGCTTGCCATCTCGGTTGTAATTCTTGGAGCCGTGAATCCTTACTTCAGGACTGTAGCAAATTTAGAGAATATTCTCCTCCAAGCTTCATTTTCTGGAATCGGGGCCGCCGGTATGACACTCTTAATCGTTTCTGGGGCGTTCGATTTGTCAGTAGCTGGTTTACTCGGACTTTGCGGCGTTCTGATTTCCGAACTGTTACCTTCCTTGGGCGTAGTCTTAACTGTGGTGACTGCATTATTCTTCGGCGTTCTCTTAGGTTTACTAAACGGTCTGGTAGTTACTAAACTGCGAATCCCTGCTTTCATCGCCACCTTAGGGATGATGAACATCTACCTGGCACTGGCATTTATCTGGACTCAGGGGAGCCGAGTCATCTCCGTGTCAGATCCCGGTTTTGATATTCTCGGGACCGGAACCTTGTTTGGCGTGTTGCCGATACCGTTTCTGGTGATGATTATAGCGTATCTCGTCTGCTATGGGATTCTCAATCGAAGTGTTTATGGCCGTTGCCTACGCGCTGTCGGGAGCAGTGAAATCGCGGCGCGGACTGCTGGCCTTCCGGTTGACCTGATCCGCATTCTGGCGTTCGCCATCGTCGGTGGTTGTACCGCATTAGCCGGGGTTTTTCTCAGCGCGGAACTATCCTCCGCCAGTGCCATAATGGCTACCGGTTACGAATTAACGGTGATAGCGGTGGTAGTGATCGGAGGCACCAGCTTGAAGGGAGGAGAAGGTACGCTTTTCGGCTCGTTCACTGGCGCTCTGTTTTTCGCTGTCATCAGCAGTGCGCTTAACATTCTGAATGTTGCGGCCTATTGGCAATATGTCGTGACCGGTATCTTCCTTATTAGTGCGCTCGGCGTGCAAGCGCTGCGCAGCTATATTTTGGTTGAGTAACGCTTAGCAGTTTTGCGGCCGCACAATGACGAAGCGTTATTCGCCGGCGTGAAGATGCTGGCAGAAGATGCCAAGCAAATTCGCGGGTGCCGAGAGCGCTTCCAGGAGCTGGTGGGCCCCGCGAATTGTGTTGCGACCTGAGCTTCGAATAAATATCGTTTCGAAAGTAATTAGAAACAATTCGCGAGGTGGCGGTCGCTTACGCTGAACGCCGACCGGCGGCCTCGCTTAATGATCCCCCCAAGAACAAATGAAAGAAAATATCTCACACCGGTCGCTGCAGGTTACAAGGGCAGGACTCTTGTCGATATTTGCCAGCCGACAGAAGTCCTTGCTCACCCTCGCAATCATATTTGCGGCGAGTTTCACCGTAGAAACCATTTGTGCCGCCGAGCCGGTCATCGGCATTCTGCCGAAGACCATCATCGGCGACGTCTTCATGAAAAATATGTCCGATGCGGCAGTGGCAAAAGGCAAAGCGCTCGGGGCAAAGGTAGAAGTCTACAGTGTCTCCAGTCATGAAGCAGTAGAAGAACAAGTGTCGGCGGTCGAATCGCTGATTTCGCGGAAGGTTGACGCGATCATTCTTGCTGCTGTCGACAGTAAGGGCTTGGCCCCTGTCGTCGACAAGGCGACCACGGCTGGTATTCCGGTCATCTTGGCCGACTCCGGAGTACAAGGCGCGAACTATGTGACAGTTGTTCAAACCGACAATATCGCCGCCAGTAATTTGGCAGCTGATTATACTGCAGCCCTGCTAAGCTATCGGGGTAAAGTGGCGCAACTCGAGGGAGAGCCGGCCTCCGAGACGGCACAGTTGCGCAAGAAAGGTTTTCATGAGGAACTGGCCAAATACAAGAACATCCAGTTGGTTTCTTCGATCACCGGCCATTGGACGACTCCGGGCGCGGTCGAAGCAACCGAAGCCATTCTCAAGGCAAACCCGGACGTTAACCTCATCTTTGCGTCCTCCGACTTAATGGCCGTTGGAGCTGCGGGCGTACTGGAGCGAGAGGGGCGTAAAGATATCCTGGTGCTCGGTTTCGACGGAATTCCTGAAGGTGTCGCCCTTATCAAGCAGGGTAAAGCCGTTGGTGATGTTGCCCAGAACGCAAAAGCTATGGGCGAGAAGTCGGTCGAAATTGCCGTTCAGGTTATTAAGGATAAGGGCGCGGCAGCTAGCATTCCGAAGGTGATCGACTCAGGGTTCACCCTTGTTCATCCGTGGAATGTCGACGCATATTCAAAAGCGAATTTCGGCCAATAGAACGAGGTCGATGCCTGGAATTTCTTCGAGGTTCCTTTCCGATCGCCCGGATTCTAGCGCGAGAGAGGTAGCGCCCGACCTCTACTCCCCTGACCGTCCGGCCGATTACCCTTGGCGAGGCGGGCAGAAGAATATTGGTGCCCATCATGAACCCGGTCATTGAGATCAAGGGCGTGAAGAAGTCGTTTGGCGCGGTTGCTGCGCTGAAGGGTGTGGACCTTGAATTCTATCTGGGCGAGGTGCTCGCTATTGTTGGCGACAATGGGGCCGGCAAGTCTACACTTATCAAGGTTCTATCTGGCGTCTGCGGCATCGACGAAGGTAGCATTCTCATAGACGGGCACGCCGTTAGCATCAAATCTCCCAAAGACGCCAAGCGGTTCGGTATCGAGACGATCTATCAGGACCTTGCACTATGTGACAATCTCGATATTCCTTCGAACGTCTTCCTCGGGCGCGAGCTAACCAGAACAATCATTCCCGGCCTCTTTAAGATTTTCGACCACAAATCGATGCGTCAACGCACACGAGCACTCCTCGATGATCTGCGCATCGGTAGTCTTGAGACTATGACCAGCCAGGTTCATAATCTTTCCGGAGGGCAACGCCAATCGGTCGCGATTGCTAAGACAGTCTGCTTCGATGCCCGAATCATCATCATGGATGAACCAACGGCGGCTCTAGGCGTTACTCAGACCAGACAGGTGCTCGATTTGGCCAGGCGCCTCAGTGAGCGCGGGTGTTGCGTGATCTATATCTCTCACATCATGCGCGACGTGTTAGAAACAGCGGACAGAATCGCTGTCATGAAATCTGGGCGGGTAGTGGGCGTGCGCCAAAGCACTGAAACCGACAGCGACGAGCTGGTCTTTATGATGATCTCTGGCGAGGACCGCAAATCGAGGCACTGAGATGAGCATGAGGAGCGAAAAAGAGTTACCGGAGGCCGAGATTGCGGCTATCGCAAAGAGCAAGAGAGCCCTGGTTGGGTACCAGCAACTCTGGTGGCGCGTGTTCAATCGCTTCGGGCCAGCCATCATGCTGTTAGCCGTAGTCGCGGGCATGTCCATCGCTCACCCGGAATTCCTTACTATCTCCAATCTCCTGACCATCGGCCTCCAGGCCGCTGTGCGAGCCATGCTCGCCATCGGGGTGCTGCTCGTGGTCATCAGCGGCGGCATCGATCTGTCGGTTGGAACTTCGATGTCCCTCTCAATGGTGACGATGGGGATGTACGTTATCAATGGCCACGGCTCGCTCTATGTTGGCATGCTAATCGCGATCGCTACTGGCATCCTAGTCGGTCTGGTCAATGGAACGCTCATAGCTTTTCTCCAGTTACCGCCGTTCATCGTCACGCTCGGGATGCTCGGTATCGCCCAAGGCTTCGCGCTGACGTTCAGCAACGGCTTCTCCATGTATGGGTTCCCTAAGGAGTTTGGTTTCGTCGGCGGCGGCCAGGTGTTAGGTATTCCGGTGCCAATTATCATTCTGGCCGTGGTAGCGCTGGTAGCTTCTTTCATTGCTCGTGAGACGAAATTGGGGCGGTACGCTTACGCCGTTGGCGGCAGTGAAGAGGCCGCCAGACGCGCGGGTATTCCGGTTCGAGGCTTCAAGGTGGCCATTTACGCGTTTTGTGGCTGTCTGGTGGGAATAGCGTCGATTGTGCTCGCTTCTCGGAT
>DATNNZ010000476.1:0-12600 GCA_035601575.1 Chthoniobacterales bacterium | reverse complement strand
GCTCAGCCTCTGACACTTTCAGCGCCTGCTCGCATTATGCTGATCGGGCTTCATGGTGCGGGCAAAACTACGTCGGCCGCCAAGTTGGCCAGCCTTCTGAAAAGACAGGGCAAAGCGCCTCTCTTGTTTGCGCTAGATTTGCACCGACCGGCCGCAATCGATCAGCTCGCTACGTTGGCGACACAGGTTGGAGTGCCGGTTTTTCGCCCCGCTCCTGGTGAAACGGATTTGCTGCCGGTTGGAGCGGCCGGTTTGAAATGGGCCGAATCGCAGACTGGAAATGTTCAGATTTTTGACACTGCCGGTCGCCTGGAAATCGATCAAGTGCTGGTTGCTGAATTGAAGCGGCTCCGGGATTTCTTGCAGCCGCAGGAAGTCCTTCTGGTTTGCGATGCTGCTACCGGACAACAGGCGGTGACTGTAGCCACCCATTTTCATGAGGCGCTCGGACTAACCGGACTAATCCTGACGAAACTAGATGGCGACGCCCGCGGAGGTGCCGCGCTCTCGCTCCGAGAGGTTACACAGCAACCGATCAAATTTGCCGGTGTCGGCGAGAAGATTGATCAATTCGAACCGTTCCATCCGGAGAGAATGGCAGGAAGAATTCTCGGAATGGGTGACGTAGTCGGGCTGGTCGAGCGCGCCGCGGAAGCGATTGACGTGGAAGAAGCGGCCCGACTCGAGAAAAAATTGCGAACCGCTTCGTTCGATTTTAACGATTTTCTTGCCCAGTTCAAGATGTTGCGTCGGATGGGATCTTTGGAAAATATTCTTGGCATGCTCCCTGGGATGAGTAATGTGAAGGGCTTTTCCGTTGACGAAAAGCAGCTGAAGCGAGTGGAGGCAATTGTCCTCTCAATGACTCCGGGCGAGAGAAAGCAGCCCGACATCCTCAATGCGAGGAGGCGTCAAAGAATAGCTCGTGGCAGTGGAACCTCTGTCTCGGAAGTAAACACGGTTCTTCAGCGATTTAATCAGATGAGGAAGCTGATGAAGAATTCCGGGCAGCTGAAGAAGATGATGGCCCAGGTCCCAGGGGCTAAACCTTTTAGAAGATAACGGACGAGCGGGACCTCGTTCATAAATTAATCTATGGCAGTTGCGATTAGACTGAGGCGAGAGGGTACCAAGAATCGCCCTTTTTACCGGGTAATTGTCGCGGACAAACGAAGCCCCCGCGACGGCAAATTTATTGAAGTGATCGGCAATTACGATCCGAGAAAATCGGGCGAAAACTACGAGATCAATTTGGATCGCGCCGATTATTGGGTGAAGAATGGCGCCCAACCGAGCGAGACCGTTGCCAGTATGATTCGTAAGGCTCGCAAAAAACTTGTTGCCGCTCCCCAAGCCTGATTCGTGTTGTGGAGAACTTCTTGGAGTTCGTAATCCAGCACCTGGTGGAAGCACCAGACGAAGTGTTGGTAACGAAAATTGAACAAGGCACCAAGATCCTGTTCAAGATAGAAATGCGGCGATCGGATGTGGGGAAAGTCATCGGGCGCAATGGGCAGACGATCACCGCAATGCGCAATCTTCTGAACGCGGCGGCAGCTAGAACCGGTCACCAGGCGGTTCTGCAGATTGTCGATTGAGTCGGTAGGGATACGCTCCCGATTTCGCGAAGTTGGATCACGGCGGGTATATCTGATGGGTCCTATGCGACTCATAGGACCTATAAGGACGTGCGCGATCTATGCTGAATTAGCCAAGCAGGCCGCAATGAAACCTCGGAAGAGCGGGTGAGGAGCGTTCGGTTTAGAAAGAAATTCTGGATGGAATTGGCAGGCGACAAACCAGGGATGGTCTCGTAATTCAATCATCTCCACTAGTCGGCCATCGGGGCTGGTCCCGCTCACCACGAGGCCTTTTTCTTCCATCATTGCCCGGTAGCCCAGATTAAATTCGTAACGGTGACGATGCCGTTCCATCGCTTGCTTTGCTCCATAGAGCTTGTGGGCCAATGTGCCTGGCATGATCATGGTCGGCCAGCTCCCGAGCCGCATGGAAGCTCCTTTGTTGCGGACTTCCTTTTGCTCTTCCAATAGGCAAATCACTGGATCGGCTGCATTGTCATCAAACTCGGTACTGTTGGCTCCTTTCAAACCGCAGACATCGCGCGCAAATTCGATGGTGGCGACCTGCATGCCCAAGCAAAGGCCCAGATAGGGGATCCGGTGCTCGCGCGCGTAGCGGCAAGCGACAATTTTACCTTCGACCCCGCGATCACCGAATCCGCCCGGAACGATGATTCCGGCTACGGCACCGAGGAATTTAGCAGGATTATGATTTTCAAAATCTTCGGAATCGAGCTTTAAGATTTCTACTCCGCAGTCGTTGGCTGCTCCGGCGTGAGTGAGCGATTCGTAAATGCTCTTGTAGGCGTCCTGGAGATCAATGTATTTGCCTACCACAGCCACTTTCAGCTGCTTGCGGGGATGAACAACGCGCTGAACAAACTTACGCCATTCGGACATATTGGCCGGAGGAGTATCAAAGCGGAGGAGCCGGCAGATAGTTTCGTCCAGTTTTTCATCCTGCAGAGTGAGTGGGAGTTCGTAAATGGTGTGTTCTACATCTCTTACTTCCACCACCGCAGGAAGTGGGACGTTACAAAACATGGATAGCTTTTGTCGCACCTCGAGTTCCAGCGGCCATTCCGTGCGACAAAGAAGAACGTTCGGGTACAGGCCGATCTCTCGTAGCTTTGCGATGCTCTGCTGAGAAGGTTTTGTCTTCAATTCGCCGGCAGCTTTGATGTAAGGCACCAGCGTTACATGCATGATCACTACGTTATCAGGACCGACCTCCAGCTGGAATTGACGAATTGCCTCCAGGAAAGGTAGACCCTCAATGTCGCCCGTCGTACCGCCGATCTCAGTGATAATCACGTCGGCTGGATGCTCGTTCGCCATTCGGGTAATCCGTCCCTTGATCTCGTCGGTTACGTGGGGAATCACCTGAACCGTCTTTCCCAGGTAATCACCGCGTCGTTCCTTGGCCAAGACGGTTTCGTAAACCTGTCCGCTGGTCACGTTATTGGCTCGGGAGAGGACGGTATTGGTAAAACGCTCGTAGTGACCCAGATCAAGGTCGGTTTCGGCTCCGTCACTCAAGACGTAAACCTCGCCGTGCTGGAAAGGGCTCATCGTACCCGGATCCACGTTGAGATAGGGATCGAATTTCTGCATGATGACCCGAATCCCTCGGTGTTCCAGCAAAGTGCCCAAAGCCGCCGCCGCCAATCCTTTGCCCAATGAACTAACCACGCCTCCTGTTACAAAAATGTATTTCATTTCACTCTGGTGCCGGCCCGGGGGTGCCGACGTTGGCACACCTCATGGCCACGATCATCGGCCGGCCGGAGCTGCAGAGGTGCCGCCATCGCTTAAAATTTGACGTTCGATCGCACTGGCATCCTCCGGCGTGTCCACACCGATCGAACCGCTCTTTGAAATAACGACGCGAATCTTCATGCCATTTTCCAGTGCGCGCAACTGTTCGAGCTGTTCCGTCACCTCCAGGGGGCTCGGCGTCAACCGGACAAATTCTAACAACGCTCTGCGACGATATCCATACAGGCCAAGGTGTCGAAGCCAGCCCGGCCCATTTTCCGAGCGAGCGAACGGAATTTTGCTCCGCGAAAAGTAAAGGGCCGAGCCCTCTCGATCTACCACCACCTTGACAATGTGTTCGCTCTCGGCTTCCTGTGGAGATACCGGTGTCGCGGCGGTGATTAGGTCCATCTTCGGATCGCGCTGTATTTTCTTGACTAGTCGACGCAACAGCTGCGGATCGATGAGCGGCTCGTCTCCCTGAACATTAAATATAAGGGAAGCCTTCATCTTTTTTGCCACTTCCGCGATGCGATCGGTGCCGCTCTTGTGTTCGGCTGCGGTAAGGGCAACCTCGGCGCCAAACTGGAAAGCTGCTTCTACGATGCGCATGTCGTCGGTGGCGATGATGACTTGATCGAAAACTTTGGCCTCGAGGCAACGAGACCAGACATGCTGGATGAGAGGTTTGCCGGCAATGCCGTGTAATGGTTTTCCGGGAAAGCGGGTCGATCCCCAACGGGCCGGAATGATGGCGACGACCCTGCTCATGAGCGAAGGTTGTACCTGAGCGACCAGCGTTGAATCAAGCTCTTGCTGCGCACTTTCAGTGCGATGACAGATGACAGACGACAAATAGCAGATTGGCTACTTTCGATTTTGATAGCGGAGAACGCTCCCAAAGCGGTCCTTAAAGAAAGCCGGCCAATAGCAGAAATCGTAGATAGTCGCAGCTATTTGCTATCTGCTATTTGTCATCTGTCATCGCGCCGAAGGCGCGCAGGACGAGTTCCACTGCTTCCGGGAAGCTTTTCGCACTCCACACCCGTTCCTGAGGTTCTTTTTCCTTTGTCCCGATCAAAACCGTTGCTTTCACACCGGCTCGAATTCCAGCCTCGATATCGGATTCACTGTCTCCGATCAGAAAACAAGAGGCTAGATCCAGGCCCAAGTCGTGAGCTGCCTCGATTAACATTCCGGGTCCAGGTTTTCTCCGATCAGTGGCTTCGTCGGGATGGTCTCCACAGAAATAGGTGGCATCAATGATGTCAGGTCCGACCTGCCGCTCGAAAGCGGCTTGAACTTTCCAAAATGTCTCCTCTGCGAAATAACCGCGGCCGATCCCACTCTGGTTGGTGACAATTACCAGCGCGAATCCGTGCTCCCTTAATTTTCTGAGCGACTGGGACACGCCCGGCAGAATCTGTACTTTGGCCGGATCAGCACAATAAGGAGCGTTGTGCATGAGGGTACCATCGCGATCGAGGAATACTGCCTTAGCGAGGCCCATGATGATTATAAGAGGAGAAGACGTCTTTTAGCTCTTGTGGCGTGACCGTGGCCGTCCCGAACTTTGCCACCACGACACTGCTGGCATAGTTAGAAATCTCGGCAGCTTCCACCGCGGTTGCACCGGAAAGCAGCGCCAGCGTATAGAACGCAATCGCGGTATCGCCAGCTCCCGATAAATCGTAAACCTCTCTCGCTCGCGAAGGAATGTGGTACGGAGATCTCTCCGGGGTAAACAACATCATTCCTTGGTCGCCGAGGGTAATAAGAAGTTGTTTAGGGCCCCAGATCTTGAGCAGTTTTACACCTATCGCGAGAAGTGCCTGATCTTTGGTCGGATGTTCCGCTGGTTCCTTCCACGGTTCGTTTGCAGCGGAAAAGGCCTCGGTCCGATTTGGCTTAACTGCCGTAATTCCTCTCCATTGAAGTTGATTTCGCGGGTTCGGGTCCGCGGTAACTGTCTTTCCGGCGGCGAGCACGGCAATCTTATCAATGAACGATTGTTGCAAAAAACCTTTTCCGTAGTCTTCCAGAATAATGGCATCAATCTGAGGAAGCAGTTGTTTGATTGTCTCGATGCACGCGTCTTCGATTTCTTCGCTGAGAGCCCAGGCCCGCTCTCGGTCAACCCGGACAACCTGTTGTTGGCGGGCAATGATTCGTGTTTTGACAATTGTTTGGAATGTCGGAGCGACCTGGACGGTTTCCTGACGAATGCCGGTTTCCTCGAGGATCTTGCGAAGCTTCGTCCCAGCAATGTCATCCCCGATCAAACCCATAACGTACGCTTGCGTGCCGCACTCACGCACATTACGGGCCACGTTAGCGGCACCTCCGGGGTAGTACGACTCCCGAAGTACCTCGACTACTGGAACTGGTGCTTCCGGAGAGATGCGAGAAACGCGCCCCCAGATAAATTCGTCTAACATCAAATCACCGACCACCAGCACCCGTTTGCTTGGGAACTGATCCAGGATTTCGTCTAATCGGCTTAAATTCATCGAAAATCCTTTGGTCTGGAGAGATGGTAGCGCTGCTCGCCCAGGTCAAGCTAAACTCTCTTAGCGTGAGCGAGTTGAGCTGTGGGAGCTAACAGTCGCCTCGCGTCATTCGGCGTTTGCTCAAAATGCAGTTTGCTTTTAGGCTGGGCCCGATATTTCGAGAGCAAGGCGTCTAAAAACGGGAGATTTTAGCCGCTTACCGCCAAAAGCAAACCGATTTCGCCTCCCGACTGTTTTCTCTAAGAAAGATGAAAAGAATTCTTTTTCCATTGGTTATTATGATGGCGACGGCTCTTCCCCAATTGGCAGCAGCTGACGCACCAGCTCGGCAGATCGATCTGAACCGTTTCCCCGCGACGAAATTGGACGATATCGTTGTGCCTCTGCCAAGTGAGGTTTTCAATGTCTTAGATAAACTAGGCACACCCGACTGGCGCGGTGAACTGCGTAACCCGAACATAAACAATCGAGGCGAGCGAGCGCAGATCGCCCTGTTGCTTGGCTCAGTGGTGGCCGAAGGTTTTGTTGCGGTCGAAGCGACCGATCGGGAGCGAGTAAAGCAAGTTGGTCGTGACGTGTTGCAGCTCGCACGTGCAATCGGGGTCGAAAAAACGGTTTTAGCTCGAACCAACTCGATTTTGACTAAAGCAGATTCGGACGATTGGGTGGGCGTTCGCCGCGAACTGGATGGCGCGCTTTCTGATGTAAAAAATGCGATGATCCAGTTGCGGGATGACCAGTTGGCCCATCTGGTCAGCCTGGGTGGATGGCTACGAGGAACCGAGGTGCTCACGTCGATTGTCGGCAAGAGTTACTCAGCCGACGGTGCTGATTTATTGAATCAGCCCGATCTCCTGAAGTACTTTCAAGAAAGACTAGCTGGGATGCCGCCGCGGCTACGGAACAATCAATTGGTCAGCAAGGTTCAGAAGAGCCTGGATGAAATTTCTCCACTCATCAATCAGAAGATCACACCGGCTTCCGTGAAGCGAATTCACGATATAACCGGAGATGTAGTGAAGGCGATTAATTCTAAGGCTTGAGAGCACTTGTGAGACGATTATTCATTGCGATCGGCGTTCTAGCGGCGCAGGCGGCGGCTTATGCGAGTGTGGATGACGCGATTTCTCGGGCGATGGAGGCGATGGATCCCTATGTGAAACAGGGGTACGTGGTTCGCCAAGACGAGTGGGGCGGAGATTTGGGCGTCAAACAGCAACAGGCAATCACTCACACTTTGTTCAAGGGAAATGATTATTGGTTTTGCATGGGAACCGATGTGGAAAATGCCCGCGTCTCGATCCACGTTTACGATTCTCGAGGCAAACTGGTTGAGAATGACGCCTGGCAAAAAGGCCATTTTGCAGCCGCGCGGGTTATTGCTCCCGCCACTGGTACTTATTACATCATCGTGGAGGTCATTTCCTCGCCATTCGAACGCACCCATTGGGCGATGGTGTACGGGTACAAATGAGCGCATCCAAGACAGGTAGCCGATCGTCCCACTCTTTCTCCTGGTTTGGTGAAAGTAAGGAGTTGTCGACCGCATTTAATCCTTGCTTTGCTTCGAGTTCGGTTTCCGATACACGGTAAGTTCTGCGTTAATCATCGTGAGAACTACTGCACATCGATGAGCTATTTTTACCGGAGCGTCACGATCTTATAGGACACGAGATGGTGGAGTCAGAAACGCTTCAATTTGAGAATGGGCGGGCGCTGCAAAACCTGTATGCGAACGATCTCCGACTCTTGCAGGCGCTGGAAGAGAAGCTCGATCTCAAAGTCACCACCAGAGATGGGTGGCTAAGACTCGAAGGAGAGCGCAACAACATCGAGAAGGCTCGCCAGCTCTTTAGTCAGCTCGAGGCAGCCCGACAACGGGGTATGCAGATTCACCGACATGAATTCCAATATGCTCTCGACGTCGTAAGTGGCAGATCGCAAGAATCATTGGGTCAACTTGCCAAAGTGCAGATCCTTGGTTCGAGCAGGCGAACGCCGATCAGTCCGAAGACTAGTCAGCAGCTCACCTATGTCCAAGCAATTCAGGCATGCGATATTGTCTTTGGCATTGGCCCAGCCGGTACCGGAAAGACCTATTTGGCCATGGCAATGGCCGTGGAAGCATTGAAGCGAGAGACCGTTAAGCGTGTCATTTTGACTCGCCCGGCTGTTGAGGCGGGTGAAGCACTCGGCTTTCTTCCGGGCGATCTCCAGGAGAAAATCTTTCCGTATTTGCGCCCCCTCTATGATGCGTTGTATGATATGATTTCGGCTGAGGAAATTCAGAAATTTATGGATCGGGGGGTAATCGAGATCGCTCCGCTCGCTTATATGCGCGGACGGACTCTCAATGATGCCTTTGTCATCCTGGATGAAGCGCAAAATACCACCAGAGAACAAATGTTCATGTTTCTCACCCGCCTGGGAGCGGACTCCAAGTGCGTGGTCACCGGCGATCAGACGCAGATCGATCTTCCGCCGAATAAGACGTCCGGATTGATCGAGGCGCTGCAAGCACTGCGAGGAGTCACAGGTATCGAGTTTATCGAATTCTCAGAACGCGACGTGGTGCGGCATTCGCTTGTGAAATCGATCATTAATGCCTACAAAGCGTTCAGGGAGAAACAAGGACCGTCCTCGCGGTAGCGTGCAAACAAGCTAAACTAGAATTGTCAAAGGGTATGTTTGGATCACAGGACAGAAAGCGGTTGGTCAAAAAAGGACTTGCTTGCAATAAGCAAAGGCGCAAGTCGACGCAGAAGGAGTGGGTCCGCAAGCTTGAGTCAAACCCATGGGTCAAAACCGGAATGTTTGTCGCCTTCGTTCTGGTACTGGGTCTTCTGATATTTTCTCGAGAACACCCGGAACCTGCGAAATATTTCCTCATTGGTCTACTGGTGTTCATCATAGCGTTGGCCCAACTCTGGATCAATTTCCCCGAAACCTTTCATAAGAATTCGCGGATTGCTTTGGTTTTTGGGGTCATGCTCCTCCACCTGTGTGTCGCGAAGCTGATCATGGTATTTTGCAGCGATCCGCACGGAGCATTGCGACCCGAAGTCGGGGTACTACTCATTCCCTATGCTTTGGCGCCGCTCGTGCTGTCAGTGCTTCTAGGCAAGAACTACGGCATCTATGCGGCTGTCTTCGTCAGTCTGTGGAGCTCTATTCTCTTTCGCGGGGTTGACGCGGTTTTGCTGGTGATGTCCCTCATTAGCGGCTTCATCGCTGTATTCGTCACAATTCAAGTACGCAGACGAAGCCGTCTTTTGCGCGCCGGCTTTTATGTTGGATTGGCTACCTGGCTGCTCGCGGTGTCGTTTGGAATCATCTCTATTTCCTGGTTGCAATTGCCGGACATGGACTGGGGCATGTTCGGAAAGCAATCTCTCGCCGCGATCTTAAACGGCATGTTGACCGGAATGGCGGTGGGCGGCGCTTTGCCGCTTTTGGAGTCACTTTTTCAAATCACCACGGACATGTCCTGGCTGGAGATGGCAGATCGTAACCATCCAGTTCTTTTGCGCCTTAGCCTCGAGGCTCCCGGTACCTGGCACCACAGCGACGTGGTGGCCGACCTCGCAGAGGTTGCGGCCAATCGAATCGGCGCCAATGGAACAATGTGCCGCGCTTGCGCCTATTTTCATGACATTGGCAAGCTCGTAAAGCCAAACTACTTCTCGGAAAATATTATCGGGGACGAAAACCCGCACGATGATTTGGCCCCGACAATGAGCGCGCTGATCATCATCGCTCATGTAAAAGAAGGCGTTGATATCGCCCTAAAATATGGGCTGAACCAAAAAGTAATCGACGTTATCCAGCAGCATCACGGGACTTCTTTGGTCAGCTATTTTTACAAACGAGCGTTGCAACAACAGCGGGATGCACGGGAAGGCGGCAAGATCATGAATATTCGGGAGGAGGATATCCCGGAGGTACGTGAGGAGAGCTTCCGCTATAGCGGACCTAAACCCCAATTCAAAGAAAGCGGAATTATTAGCTTGGCCGATGCCGTGGAGAGCGCGTCCCGCAGTCTGGATAAGCCAACACCGCAAAAAATTGAGCAATTGGTGAACGAAATTGTGAATAAGCGGATTGCCGAGGGCCAGTTGGACGAATGCGATTTAACTTTGAAGGAGATTCGAGCAATTTCCGAGACTTTCCGGTTCACATTGCAAAACATGCTGCATACCCGGATCAAGTATCCCAAGGACGAGGAGAAGGCCGAGCAAGAGTCCCGCCGGTTGCGTAATCTGCCGCCGGCATCGGCAGCCTGATGCCCGAAATTTCGTTGCTGAATCGGCAGCGTGCGAGAACAATCAATTCTCAGCTGTTTTCCCGATTTGCGCAATGCGCTTTGGAAGAAGTGGAGGCGGTTGAGCGAACCGCTTTGCCTGCGGAAATTGTAGCTGTCCTGGTTTCCGACCGACGAATCTCGGCCATTCATCTCCAGTTTATGCAGATCGCTGGCCCGACCGATGTAATTACTTTCCACCATGGCGAGATAATCATCAGTGTCGAAACTGCGGATCGCCAGGCAAGCCAACTCGGCAAGGAGCTATTTGAGGAACTCTGTCTCTATCTGGTTCACGGACTCCTTCATCTGGCAGGATACGACGACGCTACTGATTTCGGTTTTCAAGAGATGGACCGGCTGCAGCAAAAACTGATGCGACGACTGAGTGCGACTTTCTGCAAAGGGTCGCGAAAACAAATTTTGAACAAAAGCTCAAAGAGATCTCAAAGAAACAGAAACTAGATCTTGATCAAGGCATAGGTCAGATGGCCGTATCTTTTGAACAATGGTCTCGTTGTTTGGGCATCTTTATTGGCGCCCTCCGGCCCCTTCTTTTTGAGGCTTACAATCTGGCGGCTGCGTATGAGCGCTAAGCTAAAAGTCGTTGATGACTCCCGAGGTGCTCGCGAGGCCCATCATGGCGAAGCCTTGGCGTTTGGCGTTGTCGGTTCCCATCGTGTCGGAGGGCGCGTCGCTTGCGACGCCCGGAAACAATCCAGCGGAAGGATTCGCCTCTTGTCCCGAGCCACCTGGTTCAACACCCCTCTGGTATGGCTGACTTTTTTGTGTAAATCGTCAAGAACAGGTAGCGGGAGAGGACTCAACGAGGGAAGATGCTTTCTTTTGCTAACGATTATAACAATATAGGAGCGAGTTGTATAGGATATGTCTTAACCTTTACAATTGCATTCATGATCAGGGGCTGTTTCCGGGCGTCGCAAGCGACGCACCCTCCGACACAATGGGAACCGGCAACGCCATACCGCCCATGCGCCCAGCATTACTCCTTGGGAGTGATAACGTCCGGAATTGCGCTGCCGATCGCAGGGCGGCTGCCGCCAATCTTGCTCTCGACATTCCTCAGCTCCCGAATCCGTTCCAGCACCGGCGGGTGAGTGAAGTGCAATCCGACCAGTAGTGGATGCGGTGTCAAATTCGAAAGACTGTCTTTGCTAAGTTTCTTCAAGGCGAAGATCAACGCTGCTGGTTCGCCGGTCGACTCGCCAGCGAAACGATCCGCTTCAAATTCGTGACGGCGACTCAAATAATTCAGCACCACCCCTAAGATGATCGCGAGCGGTTGCACCAGCAGAGAAAAGAGTGCGAACCCAACATAGTAAGAATGATGCGTGACTCCGAACGCGGCGTACAGTTCGGGTCGAGAAAGACAAAGGGACGCCAGAACAAACAAGAAACAAAGATTCATTTGCGCGAAAACAAAATGCTGGATCACGTGGCGATGTTTGAAGTGGCCTACTTCATGAGCCAGCACCGCGATCAGCTCCGGGACCGAATGATTTTCAATGAGCGTATCGAAGAGCGCGATTCGTTTGTTCTTACCGAAGCCGGTAAAAAAGGCATTTGCCTTCGATGAACGACGCGAGCCGTCGATGACCAGAAGGTCGCGGAGCGGGAATTCTTGTTTGTGACAATAGGCCAAAATGCCTTCCCGTAACGGTCCTGCCGGCAAGGGAGAAAACTTGAAGAAGAGCGGCAGAATAAGCGTTGGGGAGAGGTACATCAGCAGAATCGAAACCGTTGCTGTGATTATCCAGGCCACGGGCCAAATCTGGAGACCAAAGCGTTCCAAGAGATTGAGCACAATGGTGAGAAAACCGACCATGAGCAAGGCGGCCAGCGCCCAACCCTTCAGTCGATCGAGCACAAAAGTTTTCAACGTGGCACGATTAAACCCGAACCGTTGTTCGATCACAAAGGTCGCGTATGCCTCAAAGGGAAGCTCCAGAAGTTCTCTGGCCATCCCTAAAACTCCCAAATAAAGTATTCCCGTGACGATTGGCCCTTGATGCATGCTTCTCAACCAGATATCAAGTCGCTCGAAACCGCCCAGACTCCAAAAGAGCAGCAGGCAGACAAGATCGAAAGTAGCGGAGACTAATTCAAATCGGGTTTTCATTCGAAGATAGCGCTGCGATTCCCGATATCGGTCCGGTTCATAAATTCCGGCAAATTCCGCTGGCACTTGGTCTCCTAAGTTTTTTACGTTTAGGATCTTGGCCAGCGAATCCAAGAGGTAATACCCGATTAGGCAGCAAAGGATGAATGCGGCTACCATTTCAAAATCAGCTAACAAAACTGCGGCCTGGAAATTGGCTCAAGGGAATATTGGATTCCAGTTCTTCTCTTAGGTGGAGAACGGAAACTGCAAAATACCACAGATTGCAATTGCAAAATACAAAGCACTTGCGCTTGACTGATCGGTTTAGTA
>DATNNZ010000475.1:0-3375 GCA_035601575.1 Chthoniobacterales bacterium | reverse complement strand
CAGCATAGGACAATTTGAAGCGCCCAATGGGATCGCAATTGATCACACGGGCAACATTTACGTTGCGGAGATAGGCTCCAAGCACCGCGTTCAGAAGCTCGGACCAGACGGGACTTTCATCGCTCAGTGGGCACCTGGATTATACGGGCCGCGTCGGATTGCCATTGGCCCTGATGATTCGGTATATGTTGTCGATTCGGGTCACAATCGAATCGTTAAGTTCAGTCCCGATGGTCAGGTCCTTGCGAGTTGGGGCAGCGAGGGAAGTGGCGATGGACAGTTCAAAGGCCTTAGTTCGGTCGCCGTCGATCCTATGAACAACAAACTATACGTTGCCGACCCGCTAAACAGCCGCATACAGGTCTTTGATTCAAACGGGAAGTTTCTAACCAAATGGTCAATCCCCGAATGGAGGCAGACGCTAGGGTTTGAAGACTTAGCCATCGATTCACAAACAGGTCGGCTCTACGCGTCGAGCGCACACATGGACTCCGTACTCATTTTTGATTTGAATGGAACCAGGATTGGCAGCTTGACAGCAAAGGCGCCTGATCGACTTGAAGGGCCATCGGCCCTCGCCTTGACAGACCGGAAGCTCTACGTCCTAAATATGGCAGGGAATCGGGTGAGCGTAATTGATCTATAAGCGTGAAGCAAAACGAGGCGCCGGATAATCACCGCGTTTTGACGAATCTAATTCTGCAGAACAGATATTGAGCTTGTGGACTTATCTTACGTAAAATCGCGTTCGTGGGCCGAGGATTCTGTTCCTCGGCCTGTCATTCATTGGCATGGTGATTTTCGCCGGGATTAGCAGTTAAATCAGCGAGGCTCGGGGTATGCTAGCTGTGATCTATCTGGGGTTAGCGATTGCTCTGGGTGACCTTCTTTGCCGGCGCTTTTACTCCTTCGTGTCCGTGCCGCACCGCTATGCCGGAGCCATACTCGTTGGAATCTTGCTCAGTACATCGTTCACGTACTGGGTCGGGCTGGCTTTTGCCCATACATCTGAACCTTTGCTTTGGGCAGACCTTTTGTTTTTCCTAGCCGCGGCTGCGGCGATTTTCTGGCTTTCGAGAAAATCCCCTAAAATTCAAATGGTTGAACCGCGCGCACCCGGCCGGACGGTTTACGACTGGATCACGCTCGGCGCTTTGTTTATCGCGGTATGCGTTCTGTTGATGGGAACGCTCTATGTCAACAAACAGGGCCGGATACGCGTCTCTGGAATGGAGGCTACCGACTTTGCTCTACAGTCAGCAATCGCGCAGAGTTTTGCCCTCGGGCACAACTTCGCGCCCGAATGTCCGTACTACGCCGGCCAACCGCTTCATTATGATTTTCTTTTCTATTTTCAGGTCGGCAATCTGGAATTTCTTGGGCTAAACCTAGCTTGGAGCGTTGGTGCACTGAGCGTACTCGGCCTGATAAGTATGCTGGCACTGGTCATGACGCTAGGCGAACTGCTCTTCAACTCTCGCGTCGTTGGACGCATCGGGGCGGCGCTTTTCTTCTTTCCGGGCTCCCTGGCGTTTGTTCCTCTTCTGAAATCTCAATCATCTGGGACAACCAGTCGTTTTCGTAAACCAGAGGCACCTTGCAGACGCCATGGGAGTATTACTGCTTGTCTTGATCTTCTTGGCTGATCATTACCGGCAAAGGCTGCCGCAGGCGCAAGCTAATAGCCAAACAGCAAACAGCGAGGCTGATGAAGCTCAACAGAAGGCGGGTTTGTCCCGACACCAGTCATGGCCGGCGAGGAACGTGCTTGTATCTGCCAGTGCGTTTATCTTCTCAGGCGTTTTGCTGGGTGCCTTGCCGCTTTGGAGCAGCCCCGTTTTCACTGCCGCGGCTGCCGTGCTGCTTTTTCTAGTAATCCTGTTTCCATATCGGCTGCAAGTGCTGCTGCTCGGAGTCCTTGGGATGGTGGTGGGTTTGCCGCAGCTCTTTTTCTTGCGGTCGGGAGGTATCGCCCCTCAACAGCCGCTATTTCAGCAGGGCGGCATTCTCAATGATCCCACCGTCACGAGAGTCATTGCTTACGTCGGCTCGATGGTTGGTACGAAATGGCCGGTCATAATTGTTGCGCTCATTCTCGCCTCATGGGTTCAATGGCGGTTCTTCCTGGCCTTGTGCAGCTTGTTTCTGCTTACTGTTTGCACCGGCTTGAGCATCAAAACATCGGCAAGTTACAATTTTCTGAATATCTGGGTGATCGTGGCGAATTTGTTTGCCGCTTACGGGCTGTGGCGCCTATGGAAGCTCAAAAAGTCGCCGATTATGGGCCCTGTCACCGCAATAGCGCTGACTGCGACGATCGTTGCCGGAGGCGTCATCGATCTCTTCCCAATTCGTAATAGCTCCTATGTAGAGGTGAATTATGAGAAAGATGACTTGGTGACGTGGCTGCGCAAAAACACGAAACCAAACGACGTCTTTCTTACCGACAGATTCCTTACCCACCCGGTTCTGCTTGCCGGTCGAAAGATATTCCTCGGCTCGAATAATTCACTCGCCGGATATGATCTTGCCAAACGCGAACCGATCTACCGCCAGATGTTCGAAAGTAAAAATCCGCGACGCGTACATGAATTGCTGAAGGAACACCACATCGACTATGTGGCATTTGATGATGGGGTTCGAAATGGCCAGCTAATCAAGGATCCGAACGAATATCTTTATATCAGGTATTTTGGGAAGGTTTATGACGATAAGGAGAATCGGTATCGGAAATTAGTCATTTACAAAGTCCCGGACTCCGTTCCTCCAAACATCGCAAACATTGATTTGTCAGAGCCGGCGGTAACCTGTTTCGAAGGGGGACACGGAACTGGGAAAGGTCAGTTTAACAACCCCCACGGCCTTGCACTCGATACTGCGGGAAACATCTTTGTCGCCGATACAGACAATGGGCGAATAGAAAAATTCTCGCCACACGGAATTTTCATTACCAGCATAGGGAGTGTAGACCCCAATGGAGTCGCAATTGATCGCGCGGGCAACATTTACGTCGCAGAGATAGGCTCCAAGCACCGCGTTCAGAAACTCGGACCGGACGGGACTTTCATCACTGGGTGGGCGCCTGGATTATACGGGCCCCGAAGGATTGCCATCGGCCCTGATGATTCAATTTATGTCGTCGATTCGGGTCACAATCGAATCGTGAAGTTCAGTCCCGATGGCCAGGTGCTTGCGAGTTGGGGCAGCGACGGAAGCGGCGATGGACAGTTCATAGGCCTTAGTTCGGTCGCGGTCGATCCTATCAACAACAAAGTGTACGTTGCCGATCCGATTAACAGACGGATACAAGTATTTGACTCGGATGGTAAGTTTCTAACTAAATGGCCTGTCCCAGAGTGGGGGCAGCCACTTGGC
>DATNNZ010000474.1:0-3546 GCA_035601575.1 Chthoniobacterales bacterium | reverse complement strand
TGAGGACGAATAGCCGCAAAAGAACGTTCCTTCGCGGCTATTCGCTCTTCTCGGCTGCTGAAGGCCGCCGACACGACCTAAAATGCAAATATTCATCCAACAACTGGTGAACAGCCTCTCTGTCGCCAGCGTGACTATACTCATTGGGATCGGGATCACGCTGATCTTCGGTTTAGCCGGTATCGTCAATTTTGCGCATGGCGAGTTTCTGATGGTCGGCGGAATGATCACGTGGTTCCTGGTCAACTCCGGCGTAAATTTTTTCGTAGCGCTCGCTGGAGCAATGATTTTTCTCGGCGCGCTTGGGTTCGTTGCTGAACGTGGGTTGTTCCGATTCACTCTTGATCGACCGATGAACGGCTTCATCATGTCGATCGGTCTGAGCGTGATTCTTCAGCACCTGGTCATTCGTGTATTCAACGAGGTCCAGAAAACCATACCTGATCCCGTTGGCAAAGTGTGGCTGGTAGGAGGAGTGAATATCATTGCTATGCGCGCCATTGTCGTCGGATTGACGGCGGTAGTAGTCGCTATCACCTATTTCGGAATCTCGCGCAGCCGCTACGGTATGGCATTGCGAGCCAGTATTGCTGACCCGGACACAGCTGCGCTTATGGGCATACCGGTGAGACGTTACGTCACCGGGGTATTCGTCTATGGCAGTGTACTGGCCGGATTGGGCGGCTCTTTGATGATCGCTCTTTTTCCGATCACCCCTTTCACCGGCAGTGTCGTCATTATTCGAGGATTTGCGGTTTCGCTTATCGGAGGGCTGGGCAACGTGGGCGGCGCTGTGGTAGGCGGCCTCATTCTTGGTCTGGTCGATGGCTTGAGCGCCGGCTACGGCTTGCCGGAATGGACGGACGCTTACGCCCTGGTCGTGATGATTGTCATTCTAATCGTTCGTCCACAAGGCTTGCTTGGCGGGACGCTCGGTCCTCGGGCTACAGGATAGTAGACGCACCTTCCAGGTGCGGAACGCCGGGAGCGTACGAGAGCGTTCCGCACCTGGAAGGTGCGTCTACTATCCTGACACGACGCGTACGGGTACGAATTATGATCCTCGGAATGAGAATTGATCTATGAAGGAAGTTCGCGAGAAACCGCCTTCAGCCGGCGAACCACCACAGGACCGTGCACCAGGTCAGCCAACCCAACCAACACCAGTTCTTGCCTCCGCCAGAGTTTCTGGCTGGGTGCGACTGCCGTCCGGGGCAGAGAGTATCGTCGCAATAATTCTCATGATATTCCTGATCGGTTTCCCGTGGCTGCATCCTGGTTACCGCTTCCTATCGCTCGCTATCACCACCGGTTTTACTGCGATCGCGCTATACGGGCTTGGCCTCCAGTTCGGTCAGGCGGGTATTATGTCGGTCGGACACGCTGCGTTCATGGGTATAGGTGCATACACCGCGGGAATTCTGGCGGGAAAGCTCGGAATCGGCTTTTGGGGGGCGCTGCCTTTCTCAGTCCTATTCTCCGCTCTTTTCGCCGGGTTGATCGGACTGCCATCATTGCGGGTGAGCGGCCAGCATTATATCATCATTACGTTTTGCTTCTGTGCCCTACTGAATATCGCGTTTACCAATGGCGGCTGGTTCACCGGCGGTGCGACCGGACTGGATGTCGGATCGATCGACGCCGTATTCGGCATTAACTTCGATCGGCTCTTCAATGCCTATTATCTGGTCGTGGTGGCTCTTCTATTGTGCCTTCTGATCACCTATCTCCTGGTGAACACCTCCTATGGCCGAACTCTCCGCGCCTTGCGCGAGAACGAGGCACTCGCCCGCTCGGTAGGCATCAATGCCAACGTCTATAAGATCAGCGCGTTGATGGTAAGTGGCGCTTTTGCTGGCGTGGCGGGAATCCTGCAGGCGTATTACTTGCGTCATATTTCACCGACTTTATATGGCCCGTTTCCGAGTCTTTATTTGGCGCTGATGGTCATGCTGGGTGGCTCCCGGCTGCTCTACGGGCCGTTGATTGGTGCGATCATTGTCAGCTTCTTACCCGAGATCATGCATCTGGATCCGATCGATTCCAGAATCGCGTATGGGGTTTGTCTGCTCGTGGTGATCCTACTTCTCCCCGGCGGCGTTAGTGCCGGACTTCTGAATATTTATCGGCGCCTGTTGTCGCACCGACGGTGATAATCAACGACCAAAAAAATGGCAGACCTAGAGATTACCGGACTTCGTAAAGAATTTGGCGGCGTTATCGCGTTGGCTGGAGTCGATATTTCCATCCAATCGGACAGGATCGTCGGCATCATCGGTCCGAACGGATCTGGCAAGACAACCTTGTTCAACGTTATTGCCGGCGTACACAAACCAACCTCCGGCCGCGTGCTGTGGCGAGGCAAGGATATCACTGGTCGATCTGCCCATGAGATAGCCCGGACCGGGCTCGTGCGAACATACCAGCAGGCAATGTCGTTTCCAGGGTTGTCGGTTCGCGAGAACGTCCGCATCGGCTACGAGCACGGCCGCTCACGCGGGGACGAAGCAAACTCAGCGTGGGGCTCGCCGGAAGCAATTCTTAATTTCGTGGGTCTGGCCGCTCTGGGAGACGAAATCGCGGGCGCAATGCCCTTCGGAAACCTTCGCCGACTCGGCGTGGCAATCGCTTTGGGCACCAATCCGTCGCTCCTGCTTCTGGACGAGCCAGCGGCAGGCCTCAGCCACAACGAGTCGGACGAACTGATGGAATTGGTTCTTCGATTGCCGAAGATGGGAATCGGTGTGTGTCTGATCGATCACGACATGTTCTTGATGAGTGCTCTGTGCGAGCGTCTCGTCGTGCTTAATTTCGGTACTAAGATCGCCGAAGGACCGCCGAAACTTGTCCTGAACGATCCGAAGGTCACAGAAGTTTATCTCGGAAACGAGCTATGACACTGCTGGAGGTTGAGCATTTGCGAACTGCTTATGGCCCGGTTGTTGTTAACCGAGATGCATCTCTAACCGTAGATCAGCATGAGATTGTGACCATCCTCGGTCCCAACGGTGCCGGCAAATCGACACTGCTGCGTGCCATTTCGGGATTGTTGCGACCCAGGAAAGGAACTGTTCGATTTGCCGGTGACAATGTCACCGGAGCGCCGGCCGATCGGATGGCCAGCTTGGGGGTGGTGATGGTACCCGAAGGCCGGCGAATATTTCCTGATCTAACCGTCCAAGAGAATCTGCGCCTTGGCGCCTACTGCCGCAAGGACCGCGACGCGATCGAAGAGGACATCCGACTAATGGAATCCTACTTTAATGTCCTGGCGACAAAGCGGACTGCCAAGGGAGGCGAACTGAGCGGAGGACAGCAACAAATGCTGGCGATCGCCCGCGGTCTGATGGCTCGTCCCCGCATTCTATTGCTCGACGAACCGTCGCTTGGTTTGTCGCCGCTGCTGATCAAAGAAGTACGCTCGGTAATTGCTGACGTACGTGCTAAGTTTTCTGCCGCGGTTCTGCTCGTCGAGCAAAATGCTGGTCTGGCATTGGCGGTCGCAGAAAGAGGATATTTGCTGCAACACGGCGAGATTGTTGCCTC
>DATNNZ010000473.1:0-4141 GCA_035601575.1 Chthoniobacterales bacterium | reverse complement strand
TTCCAAGGCAGCGGTGAATGCCTTTACTGTGCAGCTCGCCTACGAGCTCAAGGACACAAAAATCAAAGTGAACGCCGCGCATCCGGGTTGGGTGAAAACAGATCTCGGCGGCGAAGGTGCGCCGATGGAAATCGAAGACGGGATGTTTGTTTCTATTTTGGCTAGGCTGCGTCGGCACCGTAATGGAGTGCTTCTCGCGGCTGCGGCTGTCGAGACGTTTTCCGGAGAAGCCCAATGAGCGAATAGGAGTGGATAAGAAACGCCCGTGGTACTGCGTAGATCGGTATTAACACAATGGGGAATATGAGGCCGGGTCCTCCAGTGGTTACGCCGATCGCCACTGCATCAACTAGATCGGCCATACCGAACAGGTTCCAGGCGATGGCAGCGCCGCGTGCGTAACTTTTTCCGGAATACAACCAGTAAGCGACGAGAGGTGCAAAGATTCCGGTCAAGACGTCACCAACCCCGGCCGGTATCGCAAAGAACCCTGGCATCTCGCCCTGAAGATATTGGACGATGAATACACCGCCGAGAACGCGGAAGGTCTGGATCCCGATGAGCCAATGCTGGGGAATGGCTGCGATGATGCCGCGAAATGAGGTCGAAAGCAGAAGAAGGTACCCAAAAGCCAGCGTTAATACCATGGCCATGGGAATCCGGGGCGGTAGGATATCACTACCGAAGAAATTGTTTGCAGCGAGCAACATGATCGCGAGGAGCCAAGCCGCCGACACGATGGTGGTACCGACGAGCCATGGCCATCGGCGCGGGTTTGGGCCGGCCCAGGTCCTGATGCCGAAACAGAGCCCGAACCAGTGCAACGTAGAAGAGATGGTTTGAGTGATTACCTGGAAGATGATGAGAGTCATCGGATAGCTCCTTTCGAGAGCGAAACAGACAAGTTCTTAGTTAGCATAGTTGGCAGGTGACTTAGTCGCGCCTTTTTGACTGCTCAGCTCCGGGTACTGGCTGCTGTGCAGATACCCATAACCAAGCAAACACGTCCTTCTCGAAGGTTTCGAGCTAAGTTGGCCGACATTTCAGCGAACCGCGGGCCCATAACGACCCCGAGATTAAATCCTTGAGTAGGCGGCTTTTGTTGGACGATCCATTTAAGCGCTTCCTTGGTCACATCGTTCCATGCGGTGATAGTAAAGCTGGCTGTCACCAGAACGGAGCTGGTTTCGTCCTGGGTAAGCAAGAAGCTTGTCTCGCTACTTTCGGCCCATGGCACCGGAAAGTGCAGCTCCAGATTGGCGTCGGCAGCCAGTACATCAAAAAAAGCAAGCTTGCCCCCGGGCCTCAGGATGCGCCTGAACTCACGGTAGACTCGCTCTCGGTCTGGAATATTCATGACGACATGCTGAGTCCACACCAGGTCGAAGCTGCTGTCAGGAAAAGACAGAGCCAAGAGGTCACCGGTCTCGTAGTTGACCCAGTCGAGCAAACCGGCTTTTTGCGCGAGCAGCTGTGCTACGGCAACAAACGACGGCGAAAGGTCCACGCCGATAACACGACAGCCGTAGGTGCCAGCGAGATAACGCGATGGGCCTCCCAGACCCGATCCGGCGTCAAGGATGGCCGATCCCCGTTCAATCGCCGCCATCTGCGCAAGCTCTTCGGTCGCTGCGAGTCCCATGACATGAAATTGGTCCAAGCCAGCAAGCTGCGAAGAGTCGACCAATCCATCCGGTAGAGATTCCAGGATTTTAGTGACTTTCGAGAGCAGGCTGGCCTCGGTTTCGTTCTTTTCGTAGTGCTGTCTGGTTAGTTTAAATAACTCGTTCATGGTTGTGCTTTCTAAATGATGAAGTAGTGAATTTGGTATCTGCTATTTGTGCGGTGTGCGGTCTTCGCCACCTCAGGCGTGTGCTTCCTTCAACGTACCGCCCTCTACAACTAAGTCCTCGATGCCGTGGCTCGCCGCCCAGTCGGCGTCATCGAGCGCAAGATGCCGCGTCGGCGGCATCGGCTGCTCTTGTGCCCGGTCGTAGGTCTCGGGATTGAACCCCGGCAGTATCGGTACCGTTAGGAAGCGCGCCAGGACAGCGAGCCGCACACGCAGACTCTGGCGCGATTCCGGCAATGCCGCGTGACGACGTGCGACGAGCTTCGGCCCAGTCGGCCGGTAGCTCTTGCCCGCGTGGCGTGCTGGATCGAGGAGCGCGGCGACCGCAACGCGGGCGATATCATCAACCGAGGGCGGGGCGTTCCGGCTCTCTCCGGCGACTGGCAGCGGCAAGATCTCGAGATGCGCCGCTATGGGCATCATCTGGAGAAATGGACTATCAGCGAAGAAACCGGGAGTAACGGCGGTGTGCGCGATGTTGGGCAGCGCAGCGAACATCCGGTCGATAGGATCAAAGATGTCGACCACAACGATCTCAGCGCCCCGGCGCTGGAGCCGATCGCTGCGTGCATGATGTACGCGGACGGCGGCACGTACGGGCCAACCTTTCGCTAGTAGCTCAGTGACTACCGCGCCCCCGGTTTTTCCGGTTGCACCGGTGACCAGAATTTTTGGTTTAATCATGGCAAGAGAAGAGGAGTAGCGTTTTAACAGGAGGTACGATATCGTACCGATATAGCCGAACATTGGTACGAGATCGTACCAAAAGCAAGTAGAAATGTCGAAAACCAACCAATCTCAAGCTGACTCACCTGAGTCCCCGGTCCCATCCAAGCCGCTCTCCATCCGCGACCGCGTGTTGGCCGCGGCTTTTGACCTCTTTCGGGAACACGGTTTTTCCAGCACCAGCATGTTGGATATTGTCACCCGGGCTCGAGTTTCTAAACGTGATCTCTACGCCTTATTCAAGAACAAGCATGCCGTATTAGCGGCCTGTATCGGGGAACGCACCCAACAAATGCGTCTCCCTTTGGATCCGGCGGTTCCTATGCCTCAGACCCGGAGCGCACTAGCGGCATTGCTCGTTGAATTAGGCGTATCGATTTTAAAAACGGTGTGTCACCCGGAAGTGCTGACCGTTTTTCGGCTGGCGATTGCAGAATCCGACCGCGCCCCTGAGATCGCTCGAGCACTCGACAACAGCGGCCGGGAAGCTAACCTAAAGGCGCTCACGGAATTGATCGAAAAAGCTCAAGCCCTAGGGTTAGTCGTCGCCGGGGATCCAGACGTTCTTGCCGCCCGCTATTTTGCCGCGCTCTTGGCCGATCTCCAGATCCGGCTATTGCTGCGCGTGCGCCAGGCGCCAACCAAACGCGAAATCGATGCCCGTGCCCGTACTGCAACGGAGACGTTGACGGCCTTGCGGTAGACGCTAGCGCGTAATCAGTGAAACCGGATCACCAAACTTGCTGAGCTAATCGTCGCGAACCGCAACCGCCGCTCCGGCATGATTTTGCAAGCTAGCACCTGGAATGCAGTCAGACGTTCCCGCCGTGCTTCAAAAAAGGGTGAGACTCCTTGCCCTGTGATGCCGGATAAGCGCAAAATTCTATGCCAAGATAATTCGAAAAGTGACACCAATTCACCCTGCTGCCTGGAACATTGTAACTTAACGTCCTTTATGATTGCGGGTAGGGGACCTGGAATGGTTACCGTTACTCTGTTATTTTGACCGCATCAGATTGCTGTATGCTTGGAAAAGCATTCGGGGGGCGGGGCGCGGGGGCTCTAAAGGAGCTGTTGAACGGATTTGGGAAAGCAGTGCAGCGCTCCGAAGATCGTCGCTCGGGCGTTCGCATGGTGTCTTGATCGACTCTCAACGTCGGGTTCCGAAGGTGAAAATCGAAGATATCGATCACTCGAATCAGGTCACGAAGGAGGACTTCAACAGCGCGGTCGCAGAAGCGCGGGAGCGAGGGGCAAGCCGCGCAGCGGAAATATTGGCCAGGTCCGACATGCTTTCGGCCGACGCGTTCGCTAGGTTTATTGTTGAACTGTCCTTGAAGGTTATTTGAAGAAGTGGTCAGCTCGGCAGCTGGGGACGGTGTGTTGTCCAAATGGCACGGAATCACGTCGACAAAAAAGGTAGTTAGTTGCTAAACATTATCTCCCCATGATTGGGGGAGCGCGATCCACAGAAGCAGCTGTGGAGCTATCAGGTGAACTTGGATAAGCGGGTGCGCAGTGATCATCCGCTAAGGCGAACTAACGAGACGCTGGAACTGGATT
>DATNNZ010000472.1:0-3195 GCA_035601575.1 Chthoniobacterales bacterium | reverse complement strand
GCTTCCGAGTATGATGACTGACCAGACTTGGATGGGGAAAGCTGTTGCGGATATTAGCTTGCTCATGGTCCAAATGTAGTTTCCGCCCATCAGTGCAATACCAATAGACCCACGTACCTTGATCTTGCCTGGCCCCGCAGTTCCATAGACCAGAAATCGGTTTTGCCGCTCCGCTGTTTCAAGGTCTTCGTTCTTCATACGCAAAGGCAACAGTAATGCATCGATAAGAGTATGGGAGAACCTAATGAAGTCGTGTGAACTTCATCATGCTAGTTAAATCGATTTTCGTACGAGGGCAAAATGGCTCGGTCTCAAGAGTTAGTCCAAGAATCGGCCATGACCTGTCGGAGCAATTAGAATTCAAGAGAAGAAATTTACATCAAGACAAAGGAACATGATGCGAAATGTTACTAATTTAGCCATAGCGATTGGTGCCGGTCTCGGCTTCGCTGCGATCGCACAAGTAGATGATCTTCGATTTACTACCTTGGCGCAGACCGTGCAAACTACTGTACTTCGCAAGGCGGGGGTTCCGGATGCATCAAGTGTCACCCGCATTGTACGCGACAGCAGCGGAATCTATATTGTTACAGTGCAAAGGCATAACGGGCGAACAGGTGGTCTACTTGAATGAGACCGGCCTCATCGTCCAGGCACCGGCAATCAGTACAACGATTCAAAATTCGGTTGAGATGGTTCTGTCGGCGATCGAGTCTTCGCACACGGCAGTGACGTACCACCAAGTGCAACAAAACGTGTCGCGATACCAACCGCTGGAGAAAAAGGCGCGGTTGAGGATTTAAATGGAGGGAACCGTCCGCCCTGGCGGATGGGAGGAAGTCGTTCGAGCCACAGACGGTACTCTTGCGCTCTAAGCCGCGCCGTGGGACTAAGACGAGGTCCGCCGCAGGCGGAACGAGCCCGCTTTAGCGGACGAGCATCAAAAGAGGTATTGTGGAAGGTAGACGAAGCGAAGCGTGTCGCTTCTCGGCGTATAGCATTTCAGCGGTGCGGGCTGCGGATGCGATGAAGACAAAAAAAGGAGGGCGTTACGCGGAACCATGGGTTCCCGTACAGGAAGGAAGGGAGAGACAGCTTGCCTGGCCCGGGCCGTGGAAACTCCGCAGGGCCGGCGGTTACCGGCCTGGGGGGGTTCATATCGAAAATCTGATGAATTAAAGGATAGGTGGTTCTTTGAAGGAGAATTTTTGAAATATCAGGGGCTGTTTCAGCCGGCGCCCGCATTACTGTTTTTTTAAAAAAAGTGATTTGCAAACAAAGTGTTCTGATGAACACTAGTGAATAGAATATCGATTACACCGAAAGCCATTCACGACTTGTTGGACGAACTGGAGGCCTCACGGCAAGCTCGGCGACGAGCCTGGGAGGTCCTGCAGGACCTTAGGGCAGTGTTAACAAACCTCGAGAACGTTCACTATCGAGGTTCCTTCGCGAAGAACTTTCGAGGCCAGGCGACCTCTCTGTTCCTGAGGGGTCTACAACCGTTTTCCGTTTTACCCAAGGTATTCGACCGAACCCGTCTCATCTCGCACTGAGATGGCATCTCCTGGTTCAGCTAAAGTGAAGTCAATCGTGGTGTCGTCTTCACACCCGATAACAAACGCCGTACCATGCTCCGAGGCCTCCCGCACCCAAACCCCTTCTGGAATGGTTGGAGCCTGAGAACCTGCTGTTTTCACCTTCATTGTTGAACTGTTGTTGAAAGTTATTTGAATTACATCATCTCGACGGAACTCGAAAAGATGATGCTTCAAGGATTCCAACCTGATTCGCTGCTGAGGATATTGAGCGCTTTCCTGGCGTTCGCGGGTATGACGAAACTTGGACCCGTCAGGATCAGATCGTTTTGGACCATGGAGTCGTATTTTACGTAATTTGCGAGAAAGACGACCGGCAGATAACCCTGGAGCCACTGTTGCTGATCGACCGCGAACTCTAGTTGATTGTTTACCAACGCGTTCAGAATCTCCGGGGAGGTATCAAATGTGCAGACTTTTACGTCACGAACCTTGTTGAGTTCCTTGATCGCTTGGAGGGAGGGTTCGGCTGCAACGGGACCGAGCGCAACGATTCCGTCTACTTTGGAATTTTTCGACAGATAATCGTTCACAGCCCGCTGACACTTCTCGAAATCGATCGTAACCGGCAGAACCTCCGCATGATGGAAAGGGCCCTCGAATCCATCCTTAAAGCCTCTGATTCGTTGGTCCAACCCTGAATTGCCGACCTCCTGATTAAGGATGAGGGCGTTTTTTACTCCCGTCGCTTTCATGCGCTCCCCGGCTTTCTTGCCGGCTAATTCATCCTCTTGCCCGATGTGCATCAAGCACCCGAGCTGTTTTGAAACGTCCAATCCCGAGTTAATCGAAATCACCGGAATACCCGCCGCCACCGCCGCTCGAATTGAGGGACCCAATATCGCAACATCCGGTATCGACACAATCAATCCATCCGGCTTCGATGCGACGGCTTCATCGATCAAATGCGACATCGCTGCAAGGTCGAAATGATCGGGAGAACGGTAATCCAGGTCGCAGTTGGTTTCTCGGGCAGCCGTCTCAGCGGCGTTTCGGACTACCAACCAAAATGGGTCGCCCAATTGACCGTGAGTGACCATGGCGATCTTCGGCTTGACTTGGGCAACAATCGTTAACGGGAAAAGACAAAACGCGATGCAGTCGAGCAACGGGAGGATCTTCATACTGATCATAGAATCATCCTTCATGCGCCTCATGAGCGCTATTCGGCAGACTCATACGATCCAGAAATCGCCGCCGAAGTTTGCTAGGATAAATATATTTAGTAAGGATGCACCATCGCGGCTGCAACCCCGAGATTAACATGGAGCAGACTGGAGAAAAGCTACAAGACCCCCACCCGGTCATCCGCACGCTGCTAAGATTAAAACTCTCGCTGATCGAACGTTTTCGCGTTGGCGAACGCCAGTTCATGCTTGTCTGGTCCGCGCTAATCGGGCTTTCTCGGACACGAGAGCGTCAAAGGAATCCCGTGCGCTGCGCAGGTGTAAGGGTACGGCGCGAATATTCGTGAAAACTGTGGCGCTTTCATCCAGCGTCAGAGCTTGCGACATATAGCCGGTAACCAGATCACGGCGCCGGACGAATTCACCGGCATCTGGTTGGAGAATTCCAGCGGCAATTTGGAGAAAAGTGG
>DATNNZ010000471.1:0-9186 GCA_035601575.1 Chthoniobacterales bacterium | reverse complement strand
TAGCGTTGGTAACTTCGTGTACACCATTACTGACAACCGCATCTCACGCCTCGCCATTAACATTGGTCTTACCGATAGCGGTCGCACCGAAGTGACCGGAGGCCTATCGAAAGAGACGCCGGTAGTGACGACCTTTAGGGGAGCTCCGCCGCCCGGAACGGCGGTCCGGCCGCCGGCGGTCCGCGAGAACTCCTAGTGAAAAGATAGATGTGGTTCTGTTCGCGCGTTTCGAGAGATCAAAGAACGAGAGCACGAGGGCGCACTGCTCGGAAAAGATTGACTCTCGAGCGGAGATCGAATAGGCAAGGTTACACGTGTTACGAAAGGAAATATCCATCTCGGACAAGACGCCCGGTTCTTGGCTGTTCTTATTGTTTAATCTGCCCGCCAAGCAATCCAGCGATCGGGTTAAAGTGTGGCGCCGGCTGAAAAAGTTTGGTGCGATCCAGCTTAAAACATCGACCTACGTGCTCCCGGACGAGCCGGTCCATTACGAGCGATTTCAATGGCTAGCCAAAGAGATTACTGACGTGGGCGGTGAGGCCACACTCGTCCGGGTCAAAGACATTGAAGGCATGCCGCACGCCGCCATGGTCGCGATGTTCAACGAAGCTCGCGCACGAGACTACGACGAGATCGTCGACCCGTTAACTCATCTCATCAAAGACAGTAAGTCCCGCAAACGACCGCTCGAGATATTCTCTGCTCAATTGCAGAAACTTCGCCAGCGCTTACAGGAGATTCGAGACATCGACTATTTTCAAAGCCCACGTGGCGAAGATGTACAGAGACTCTTGCAGAAGGCAGAAGCGCTTGAATCTCCCAAAAAGAAACCTGAAACGACAATACGGCTCAGAGTCGAGGATTATCGAGATAAAAAATGGATTACCCGTCCTCGCCCGGAGATCGATCGCGTCGGTTCGGCTTGGCTAATCCGCAGATTTATCGACGCTAGCGCCAAGTTCGTCTTCGCAAACACACCCGCGGAGTTCTCTGAAGCAATCCCGTACGATATGTTTGAAGTAGAACTCAGCCATCACGGAGACTGCTGCACATTCGAAACGTTGATCCAACGTTTCGGCATCCGCGACCGAGCAGTGCTGCGATTAGCTGAACTCATTCACGATGCCGATGTGGAGGACGACAAGTTTCATCGAGTCGAAGGGTTCGGCGTCGAACAAATCTTCAAAGGGTGGGCGAAACAGGGCCTGAGTGATCAAGAAATTCTCGCGAAGGGATTCGAGTGTTTTGACGCCTTGTACGCACAATTCAAAAGGTGATGAAAACGTTGTCCACTTCAGGAAACGTCGATGACACTCAACCAGAGAGCACCAGGCATCCCAACTTCGGCGAAGCCTTCCGATTCTGGTTAAAGCTTGGATTTATCAGTTTTGGTGGGCCCACTGGACAGATCGCGATCATGCACGCCGAATTGGTCGAGAAGAAGAAATGGATCAGCGAAGCGCGCTTCCTCCATGCGCTCAATTATTGCATGCTTCTGCCCGGACCTGAAGCTCAACAACTGGCAATCTATGTCGGTTGGCTTCTGCACAAGACGTGGGGCGGCATTGTTGCCGGCGCTCTCTTTGTCATCCCGTCGATCTTCATTCTTTGGGGGCTCAGCTATATCTATGTGACCCTAGGAAATTTACCCTGGATCGCAGCGATCTTTTACGGCCTAAAGCCAGCTGTACTCGCAATCGTTGCCGCCGCAGTTATCCGCATCGGGAACCGGGCGCTGAAGAACGAAGTGATGTGGACGCTGGCGGCTGCCGCCTTTATAGCGATCTTTTTTCTCCATGTTCCGTTTCCTCTGATCATCATTAGTGCTGCACTCATCGGATTCCTCGGAGGCAAGTGGAAGCGAGATAAATTCCTTGTCATCCGCGGTCATGGTAAAACAAAGAACGATTCGGTCCTGGATGATACCTCGGCCGCCCCCGAACACGCGAAGCCTTCCTGGAGTCGCGCGGTTCGGGTGTGTATCACTTGGATATCGCTATGGTGGGCACCCGTCCTTTTGTTGGGCCTTTGGCTGAGCCCGAGTCATACGCTATTTCGGGAAGGAGTCTTTTTCGGCACCGCGGCAATCGTCACTTTCGGCGGAGCTTACGCGGTTCTCCCGTACGTTGCGCAACAAGCGGTCCAACATTACGGCTGGCTTAGCGCCGGTCAGATGCTCGACGGACTTGGCCTCGCGGAGACTACGCCCGGCCCTTTGATTATGGTAACGCAGTTTGTCGGTTTTCTCGGCGCCTGGAGTAATCCCGGCCAGCTTCCGCCCATTCTGTCGGCTACCCTCGGCGCATTGGTGACCACCTGGACTACGTTTGTGCCCTGTTTTCTGTGGATCTTCCTAGGTGGGCCTCATATCGAGCAACTGCGCGGAAACGAAGGGCTGACTACCGCGTTGTCCGCTGTTACCGCAGCCGTGGTCGGCGTTGTGTTAAATCTCGCGGTCTGGTTCGGGCTGCATGTCATTTTCCCAGCTGCCAACACCGTAGATTGGTTCGCTGTGGTTGTCGGCGTGGTCGCTTTTATCGGCATGACCAGATGGAAGTGGGAGATCATTCCGGTCGTTCTTGGAGCGGGTCTGGTAGGCTTGTTATTCAAGATGCTGATTTGACCGAACGGTTAGGGCCGAAAATGAAATGCGGAATGCGGAATGTTAAATCCGAAATCATTCCGCATTCCGCATTTCTTCAATCGTGTCCGTGGCGATGATGGATGTCGGGATAGTGCGGATGGGTGTGGGTCAACTCGCTATGCCGATGGACATGGGAGTGTGGTTCGTTGGGCGGATCGGTTGGCTGGTGCACGTGCTGATGATGCTCATCATGCCAGTGGAGATGCTCATGCGTCGTTGCTTCATGGCGGTGCGCGTGGACGTGGCGCTCGGTAAGATGGAGCCATACGCCGACCAGCATGAGGCCGCCCGCAGCCCAGAAAAGCAACGACGGTTGCTCGTGTAATACAACCAATGAAAGCGCGGCGCCGATGAAGGGGGCAGTGGAAAAGTAAGCGCCGGTTCGTGCTGTCCCGATGTGCCGCAGCGCCAACACGAAACAGGTAAGACTAACGCCGTAGCAAAGAAATCCGACCACCGCGGCCGCAGCGATTTCCGGCACTTTCGGAATCGAGGCGCCAACCGCCAGGGCCAGCACGACGTTCACTGCACCCGCGACGAGCCCTTTAATCGCGGAAACGTGCGCGGGATTGGCCGCAGATACTTTGCGGGTGAGATTGTTGTCGATCGCCCAGCAAAGGCACGCACCGACAATCCCCAATGCGCCCCAAGGGACGCCGATCTCCGGCCGCGATTGCCACGAGAGCAAAAGACCTCCTAACAGGATGGCGACCATTCCTACAAAGATTCTCCGATCGAAGTTCTCCTTAAAAACGAACCAGGCCAGCAGCGCAGTCAACACCCCTTCCAGGTTCAACAGCAGTGATGCGGAGGAGGCTGGTGTAACGGTCAGACCGAACATCAGCAAAACCGGAGCGATCACGCCGCCGGCCAGAATCGCGCCGCCCAGCCAGGGCAGATCTCGCCGCTGCAACTGAGCCTCGCGATTTTTGCTCTTCGCCCGGAGGCCTTGCCAAGCGATCCACCCAGACAGACCGATACCCGACCCGAGATACAGGATCCCGGCCAGGAGCAACGGATCGATGCGTCCAAGAAGCAACTTGCTAAAAGGGGTGCTGGCTCCGAAGAGCGCCGCCGCCAGCAGGGCTGCCATAACACCTCGCCCACGATCGTCGGTTTTCATACAATCTTGAATACTCTAGAAAACTTCACGCGTATCCACGAGATTTTTGATAGGCGGCTGATCGATTGCCGATCTGATCTTCTAGCTCCTAGATTCAAGGTTCTAGCTTCTTCTCATGAAACTCGCTGCGCGTGCGGCTGTAGAAAACGTAGATAATCAGACCCAGCACAAGCCACACAAAGAAACGGACCCAGGTGATCACGGTGAGACCGGCCATCAATCCAGTGCAGAGGACGACCGATATAAGCGGGAAAAGCGGCGAGAACGGAACCCGGAACCCGCGCGGTCGATTGGGTTCCCTACTCCGTAAAAAAATCACTCCCAGGGAAACAAGAACAAAGGCGAAGAGCGTACCGATATTCGACAAGTCGGCCGCGTCACCGATATCCACGAATCCTGCTGGAATTCCCACGGCGAAACCAGCGATCCAGGTGGACCAGTGAGGAGTCTGATAACGTTGGTGGACAGCCGAAAAAAGCTTTGGCAACAACCCGTCGCGCGACATGGCAAACCAAATCCGAGCCTGCCCGTATTGAAAGACCAAAAGAGACGAGACCATGCCGGTCAACGCCCCAATCACGATGACAGATTGAAAAATCGGTGATGCACCCAGCTCTTTGAGCGCGTACGCCACCGGCGCGTCGGCGGCAGCTCCGGAAACGAACGTCGTGTATTTCATCATTCCGAGCAGAACTATTGCCACACCCACGTACAGAACTGTGCAAACGATCAGCGAGGCAATGATACCGAACGGTATGTCTTTCTGCGGGTTCCTAGCTTCTTCGGACGCAGTCGAGACCGAATCGAACCCGATATAAGTAAAGAAAATGATCGCGCCACCAGCCAAGACACCCCCGAATCCGGATGGAGCAAACGGATGCCAGTTGGCCGGATGCACCAGGCTACCGCCCACCACCAGGAAAGTGACGATCGCTAAGATCTTCACTGCCACCATGATATTGTTTGTTCTGGCTGACTCCCGTACTCCGCGAACCAATAATACGGTGAGGATAAAAACGACCAGGAAGGCGGGAATGTTGAAGTATGATCCTGTCCACTGGCCTGAAGCCCAGACCGGACTGGACCATTGGTCCGGCAAAGTGATACCAAATCCGGCCAGCTGGGCCTTTAGATAGCCGCTGAAGCTAGCTGCCACTGCGACATTGGAGACCGCATATTCCAGGATGAGATCCCAGCCGATTATCCAAGCGAAGATTTCGCCCAGCGTTGCGTAGGAGTAGGTGTAAGCGCTTCCGGAAATCGGGATCATCGATGCCAACTCGGCGTAACACAATCCGGCGAAGCTGCAGGCAATCGCTACTAGCATGAACGAAAGGGCGATCGCCGGACCGGCAGGCGGTCGACCGTGGAGAAGCGCTCGGGAAAAATCTCCGTGCTGAAAAAAATTGATAAGCAGATCCAGCACCTGTGCGTGCAGCAGCGATGGCGCCTCAAAATGTTCGCCGGCAGCGGCCGTTCCCGTCAGGACAAAGATGCCAGAGCCGATGATGGCGCCGATCCCTAACGCCGTGAGACTCCATGGACCAAGGCTCTTCTTTAAGCGGTGGCCTGTACTCTCGGACTCGGTCACCAATTTATCGATCGATTTGCGGGCAAGAACCTGTTTCCCCGAGCTCTTATACATTGTGAAGCACTGGCATTTGCATTGGGTTGTACCCCAGTCTGCAGAAAAGAGGAGCCTTTTGCTTCGCTAAGAGGCGAAATTCTTTGTGAACAGTTAATTCTACGAGCGAACAGGCGATCGGAACAACCGGGCTGAATTCAGAATGAAAGCCAATTCCGAGCCTACATGGATGAGTGCAGCAATGATCGGAGCCAGCAGACCGCAAAAGGCCAAAACAATGCCTAGAGTGTCTACCGCGATCGTGCCCCAGAAGTTAAACATAATCACGCGATAACATGTCTTGGCGATTCCCAACACTTCGCTAAGACGCGAAAGATCGCTGGTCATAAGCGTAATATCCGCGGTCTCGAGGGCGACGTCTGTACCCCCGCCCATTGCTATCCCCACAGTTGCTTCCGCCAGCGCCGGACCGTCATTTACTCCGTCGCCCACCATTGCCACTTTGCGCCCTTGCTGAAGAAGCTCGCGCACCTTTTCCAGCTTCTGCTCGGGCAATAGATTCCCAATTGCCTCGTGAACACCGAGCTGGGCACCGATCGCTGACGCGGCTTCGCTACTGTCACCGCTTAGAAGAATGGTGCGATAGCCCTGTTTCTTCAATTGATCAACCGCTTGAATAGCTTCGCTGCGAAGCTGGTCTGCGATGGTGAGTGCTCCCAAGACCGTCTTGTTTCGACCTACATAGACGAGCGTCTCTCCCGGCTTGGTATCACTTTGGAACGATGCGGCACCGTTTGCATCGATTCCGTTTTCCTCAAGGAGGGTCCGAGTTCCAACCACGACTTTGCTGCCTCGATCAAGGCAGGTCACACCTTTGCCGGGGATATATTGAAGATCGGAGTACTCGCGCAAAGATACTTTCGCCGCTCTGGACTTGCGGATAACTGCTTCGCCGATCGGGTGCTCAGAGTGCTGTTCAGCAATTGCTGCGTTTTCCAGCACCTCTCTTTCAGTCGCCCCATCGGTGACCCGAATACCAGTCACCTCCGGAATGCCCATCGTCAATGTACCGGTCTTATCTAAGATGATGGTATCAATTTCGGCGAGCTTCTCCAGATGCAGCCCGCCTTTCACGATAATTCCGCGTCGCGCCGCGCTTCCAATACCGGCCAAAATCGCCAACGGGGTACCGGCGGCAACTCCGCATGCCCCGGCAACGATGATCACGGCAATTGTCGCGGTCAGATTGCGCGTGACCAGAAAGGTGAGAACCGCTGCACCAAGCGCGAAGTATACGAGGCCGGCGGCGAGACGGTCGGCGATTCTCTGGACTGGCGCCTTAGACTTTTCCGCCTGTTCCACAACCTGGATGATTTTTCCGAAGGTCGTATCTCGTCCAACGCGTTCGACGCTGACCTCCAACACCCCATTCTTGTTAATCGTGCCGGCAAAAACCTTGCTTTGGCCGGTTTTTTCAATCGGCAACGACTCCCCTGTAATCGAAGATTGGTCCACATAACTGCTGCCCTTGATAACCGTTCCATCGACCGGAATTCTTTCTCCCGGGCGGATCACGATCACTTCTCCGGTCGAGAGTTCGTCCGCCGGCAGCTCACTCTCCTGGCCATTCCGCCGAACCGTCACGTGCCGAGGCAATGCATTGATAAGCTTTTCAATCGCTCTGCGTCCGCCACCGACGGTATAACCCTCGAGTAACTCCGCAAAGAGAACGAAGAATGCGATAACGATCGCGGTAAAAAACTGTCCGATCGCCAGCGCTGATAGCAGGGCGATGGTCATCGACAGTTCCATCGTCATGCGGCGTTTGCGGAGATTTTCCCAAGCCTCTTGATAGATCGGAAATCCGCCGATCACGGTTCCCGCAAACGCGAGCCAGTCACGGTCCATGAACAGACGCCACCAGCCCGTCAGACTGGCCACGACAATGATGCCCATTAGACCCAGGCGTATGTACTCGGCGGTGCCAGTCTGGTGATGATGATCATGCTCAGCGTGGTCATGGATCTGATCGTGAGTATGAGAATGGTGGGGATGGCCCTCCTCCGTGAGCTGACTACTGGAATCAACTGTTTTGCTGGTAGTAGTCTTCATGACAAGGTGTCCGACTATTTTAAATACCTTTTGATGACTTCGATCAGTTCCTCGCCCGCAGCTGCGCGGGCATCATTGTGAGAACCAGTTTGCAACAGATGCAGCCGCACATGTCCCTCCAGAATTTCCGCCATCAACGCGTTCATGGCGCCACGACAAGCGGCTAGCGTAAGTAGCACCTCGCCGCAATCGCGTTCTTCATTCAGAGCTTTTTCAATGCCATTAATCTGCCCTCGGATGCGGCTGATTCTGGACAACAGTTTCTTTTTGTTTTGGATGACGTGGGCCATGAAACTTTCCAAATAATATACCCGGGTATGGTATTGTCAATTTCCTGAGCCTGTACAAGAAGTGGTCCAGAGCCCAATAGGATCAGATTTCTATTCACACTAAACTTCCCCCTTTATTCAAGATACCCACGTGGAACTCCGCCATCTTCGCTATTTTCTTGCAGTCGCTCAGACCCTCAACTTTCGTCGCACCGCCGAGAAGGTGCATCTCGCCCAGTCTCCACTCAGCCCAACAGATCAAGAAGCTGGAGCATGAACTCGGATTCGAACTTTACGCATAATCGCGTTCAGTTGACTCACGCAGGCAAGCTCTCCGTGGAAGATGCTCGGCAATTGGTTACCCGGGCCAAAGAAGCGGCGCTCCGCGCGAAGAATGCGGCGGAAGGCAAATCAGCAGCTTTGACGGTCGGCTATCTGACTTCGACGATGAACGAGATGTTAAAGCCGGGACTTCGCGGTGGTTGATACCAACCGTCGTCCTGCGGATCCGAATTGCCCTGGGTTGCTAGAACTGGACTTACCAGTCTTGTACTAAATCCCGTGCCCGTTGAGGAACAACCTGTCGCAAGCACTTTATTTCCCCTTCCGCCGAACGACCCATTGCGAGGCGTTTGGTCAAACTTTACGGATTCTCCTCGCACCAGACCAGCGCTTGCCGGATCATTTCGTTTTCATCCGAGCCGGTGAAGTGCCGCAGGAGCCGTTCGGGGCTTTTCGCATAAACGAAGGTCGCAAACGTACAAGTTTCTGCGCTCCGCCACGCGTGTAACTCGATCAGATGGTGACCGTGATCAATGCTTCGCCGAAAAGATGAAGAGTTCTTCACTTAACCCCTTACAGCTGTGTATGATGTTACTCGCCGGAAAGCCGTATTTCTAGGGGAATTGATTGCCCTGGTGGGTTGGCTGCACTGTCCGCATCCACTACTTTGAGCGGCTTGGATTGTCAGATCTCTCATGCCGGTAACATCACAGCCACAGAGCGCAAGGACTCGCGTTTGCCGGACAAAAGCAGTTATACGTCACTACGTTCCTGGAACCTGTTGTGCGCCAAGATCCAGCGGGGTTGTAGGTGTGCTCAAAGCATGTGCCCCCGCCATTTGCTGCGCCTCTAATTCCCTGTTCACACAGAGATAATAGCGTTCCAAAGGTATCTCTTCGCCAACGTGCAAGCGCCAAACTTTCTTGATGATTTCCTGCTCCGCTTTCGTGAGCCGTTGACGCTGTAACAGATAACCGGTCCAAGATGGAACCATCAGCTCGATTCGGTAGGTATTGGAGCGCGTCAACTCCTCGTCGAGACGCCAGCCGAATGCCCCGTTTCTGAGATGAATCAAACGCAGCTCTCGCATCAGCCGAAGAAATTCACGACTGTACAGCCGGTCGACCTCAAACTCGAACGTTATCGCAACCGGTCCGTCGCGAGGTTG
>DATNNZ010000470.1:0-10473 GCA_035601575.1 Chthoniobacterales bacterium | reverse complement strand
TTGAGTTCCAGCTTTCCACTGCAGCAGCTCTTTTGTTCCTGCTTGGTTCACTTCTACGGGTGAGCTTCCGAGTGGTGCTGACCCCGGCACCCGAAAAACAATGGTGGCTTGGGCGGGGTGTCTTCCGATGCCGCTCCTGCGGCATCATTTAGCCCGCTTTTCGGCAAAACTCTTAGCCATCAACCCCTCACGTGTCCCGCCTCAGCACAAACCACCATCTGGTGCAAAAAGCGGGCTAGGCGGTTTGGAATTCCGGCTCTCGCCGTATCAGGAAGGGCTCGACGCGAGCGAATACCTTTGGCGAAACCATCGCCACCACGTTCGCGTGCCGGTCGTCGTAGGTTAGACTGAGAACCCGGCTTGTCCGGTGCAATAGCGAAAGCAGTTCTGTCCGCGAAAGTGGAAGCGCGAGTTCTACCTTTGTGACCCAATCCCGGAGCATCTCTCCACATAATTGGAGTAACTCTCCCATCCCTTGTCCAGTATTCGCAGAGCCAAAAACCGCATCGGGAAAGTGCAACCGTAAAGCATGCAGGGAACTGGAATCCTCCAGGCGATCGACTTTGTTGAGCAAGGTGACTACTCGCTTGGTGTCAGCGCCTAGCTCTTCTAGAACGCGCATAGTGGTTGCATGAAATTCGTAGACTCTCGGATGGCTTGCATCGAGCACATGGATCAAAAAATCAGCGAGTGTTGCCTCTTCCAACGTTGCTTTGAAGGATTCCACTAGTCGGTGCGGCAGATTGCGAACGAAACCTACGGTGTCGGTTAATAACAGGTTTTGACCGCCATCCAGATCAATCCGCCGGGTCTTCGGATCCAGAGTAGCAAAAAGCTTATCCTCCACCAATACCTCCGCTCCAGTCAGACGGCGCAAAAGAGAAGATTTGCCCGCATTCGTGTACCCCACGATCGCCGCATGCGGCAATGGCAATCGTTGACGCTGTTTTCTCTGCGTCGCTCGCCGGGACCGCACCCGTTCCAACTCCACCTTCAGCCGGTCAATTTGTTTGCGTACGAGTCGGCGGTCGGTTTCGAGCTGAGTTTCGCCTTCGCCCTTGGCTCCGAGGCCACCTGCCTGTCGACTCAGGTGTCCCCAGGCCCGGGTCAGTCGAGGCAATGAATACTCCAACCGAGCAAGATCGACCTGGAGTCGCGCTTCTTTCGTCTGGGCGCGTTGTGCGAAGATATCCAAAATAACCTCCTGCCGATCAATCACAGCGACCTCGGCCAGAGTCTCCCAGTTCCGCTGCTGGGCGGGCTGGAGCTCATTGTCAAATACGATGAGATCTGCTCCCAGTTCATGGGCATGAGCGGCTATTTCCTCCGCTTTACCTGATCCGACGAAGTAGCGCGAGCTCGGCTCCGGTACTCGGACAAGCTGCTTTTTCGCGACGGGAATCGCCAGTGTTTCCACCAACGCCGCTAACTCATCCAAGAGACTCGCTGATTCTTCTTTCTCCGCCAAAGTCTGAAACACTCCGACCAAGAATGCTTTCTCGACCAACTTCGGCTTTTCGCTGATATCAAACATGCTTATTCTCAAAAAAAGTATGGATTGCTCCAGTCACTAGACCGATCTCCTCTCGGGTCAGCTCTGGAAAAATCGGCAACGCCAGGCACTCTTTGGCTGCGCGTTCCGCTTCGGGAAATTCGCCCTCTCGATAACCGAGATCTCGGAAGCAATCTTGCTGATGCAACGCGAGCGGATAATAAATCTCAGTACCGATTCCGATTCCCTGCAAGTTCGCTCGGAGCGCATCGCGATGTTTAGTGCGTATGACAAATTGATGAAAAATGTGCCCGGCCGATCCGCAGCTCTCTAGGTACGGTTCTACCGGCAGCAGGAGATCCGGACTTAGGTCCGCCAGCGCTGCACGATACTCTTGGGCGATCTCCCATCGGCGTTGCGACCAAGCGCCTAGATGCGGCAATTTTTTTAGCAGAACCACGGCCTGCAACGCATCTAACCGAAAATTTCCGCCGATTTGGCGGTGAAAATATTTTGGGGCCATACCGTGATTTCGTATGACATGAAGGCTTTGGGCCAGCGCAGAATCGTTGGTCACCACCATGCCCGCATCGCCGAAAGCGCCGAGGTTCTTGGTTGGATAGAAACTAGAAAAACCGGCCAACCCGACTCCCCCTGCGCTCCGTACCCCGTCGCGAGTGGGATACCTCGCGCCGATGGCCTGAGCCGCATCTTCAATTACCGGCAGATTCCAGTGCGCGGCAACCTCGATAATCGAAAGCATGTCGGCACCGAGACCGAAGAGGTGTACCGGGATTACTGCACAAATCCGCTTTCCATCATTCGTTTTAAGCCCCGTCGACGTCGATACACAACGCTTCACCAGAAATTCCTCAAGTCGCGCGGGCGATAGAGCGAAAGAGTCTGGATCAATGTCAATAAAGATCGGCGTTGCTCCGACGCGAGCAATGCAGCCGGCCGTTGAAAAAAAAGTAAACGGGGTCGTCAACACTGCGTCGCCGGGGCCAATACCCAACGACATCAGAATCATGAGCTGGGCGTCAGTTCCAGACGAAGTGCCGATCCCGCAAGTAGTCCCCACTAAGGCGGCTATCTTTTGCTCGAGCTCTTCGACTTGGGTCCCCAGAATGAAGTTTTGCTGGTCACATAATGCCGCGATTCCGGAAAGGATATCCTCTCGCAAGGGCAGATATTGTCTTCGCAAATCGAAAAATGGAACCTTGGTCACTCCTTTAGAAGTTTCTACGTCGCCCAAATATCGCGCGCCAACCGATCGGTGCAAACCAAACCTTTCGGCTGCCGCCAAACGGTATGACAAACCGCAGATAGCCATAGCAAATTGCGTCCGCGCGACCTCCAAGAATCGATCTGTTAAAGTGAAAAAGGAACTTTTCTTATGAGAAAACTCACGTTTATCATCCTAGCGGCGCTAGGTTTACCTTTAGGGCTCGTCTGGGCGCAAGACCAAGGTCCGGTGGAGAAAACCGGAAAAACCGTCAAAAAGACAGCCACCGAAACCGGAGAAACGGTCAAGAAAGGCACAAAAGCTGCCGCGCGAACTGTCGGGAAAGGGATCGAAAATACCGGAAAGACGATTGAAAAAGCTGGTGCAACTCCGATCAGGAAGCGTCACCGTCACCCAAAGGCTTCGCCATCAGCTTCACCAAGTCCAAGCGGAACGCCGGCCTCAACTCCGACACCGAGCGCCACCCCGGTCCCCACCGCTACTCCCGAGCCACAGGCAACTCCTACTCCGGGCACATAACCCGATTCGGGCAGACTCGAGGCGCCAACTTTCAGGCTGGCGCCTCACTCACCGAACTATCTCCCCGCGGAGATCGTATACCTGCGCACCGATAATTCGAACCGTGGCAAATTCGCCGACTGGTCCAGGACTTTCTAACAGAACTCGGGTATCCACCTCTGGCGCATCTCCTTCGGTTCGCCCGACGAGCGGCTGTTCAACCAGCACCTTGAGCTCGGCATTCAGTTTGGCCAACGAATGCTCCCGCGCGATTTTTTGCTGCAGCTCCATCGCCTCCTGAAATCGCGCTTGTTTCACCTCGTTGGCTACCTGATTCGGCATCTTAGCGGCACGAGAACCCTCCTCCTGCGAGTACATAAAGACTCCCAATCGTTCAAAGCGCGCCCGGTCGATAAAATCGAGAAGCGTCCGAAAATGTTCATCTGTCTCACCCGGAAAACCGACGATAAAGGTCGTTCGCAAGCTCACTCCTGGAATACCTTCCCGGATCGCGGCGACGAGATCCTCAATGTGTTCGCGCGATGTTTCTCGCCGCATCAAACGAAGCATGTCCTCATGAATATGCTGGAGCGGCATATCAATGTATCTGGCTACTTTCCTATTGGCCGCGATTGCTCCGATCAGTTCCGGACTCCAATGCGCGGGGTGCGTGTAGAGCAGCCGGACCCAGAAGTCTCCCGGTACTCCCTCTAAACGCTCTAAAAGATGAATCAGACTTTGACCGCGCGCGGAATCAACCGGCTGACGCGGACTCGCCTTTTCCGCCCATCGGTCCATTCCGAAATAGGTTGTATCTTGGCTGATTAAATTGAATTCCTTCACCCCTTCTGCCGCCAGGTGGCGAATTTCCGCCTCCACCGATTCGATAGAACGGCTACGATGCCGCCCACGCATCTGCGGGATAACACAAAAACTGCACGGGTGATTGCAACCCTCTGCGATCTTTACGTACGCGTAATGGTTCGGTGTAAGTCGAAAACGAGGGGTGTCGAAATCTGGAATGAATTTCGACTTTGCCGTAACTAGGTTGAGCGGCTTCTCTTCTTTTTTCCGGTCTAAGACGCGTTCCACGATTGAACCGGCTTCGCCGATTTGGTCCAAACCAAGAAAAGCATCAACCTCCGGAAGCTCCGAAGCTAATTCAGCGGAGAACCGCTGCGACATGCATCCGCTCACCAACAGCTTTTGGTGCCTCCGCTTGCGCAGACCGCGTTGTTGATGCGCCTCCAAAATTGCATCAATCGATTCTTCTTTGGCCGAATCGATGAATGCGCACGTATTGACAATCAGTACGTCCGCATCTTCGGCGGAACTAGTAATTTCCATACCCCGCCGTCGGATATCACCGAGCATGATCTCTGCGTCGACCAGGTTCTTGGCGCAGCCTAAGCTGATCATCCCGACTTTCACCGGCCGACCCAGACCGAGTACCTGTGACGCTGCAACTGGAGTAGAAGACGACATAAACAGCCCACCTTACTCGATCACAATGGTGTTGTCCGGACCAGCCACCGCCTGGCCGTTCTTTCTAAGTTCCAGTGCGTTCTTATCCGGTAATTTCAACCAAAACCGCGTCCCCTGTACAACGATAGGAGGGCTGCGCGGGCTGATGAAATCGTTGTAAATCGGTTCGCCGTTTTGTTTGTCTTTCGTCACCCGCAGCCAGGTGCGTTCCCGAACCCTGATCTCGAGGGTTTCCACGGCAGTCGCGCTCGCCGACGGAGATGGGCTCCCTTGAGCGACGTCTTCAGCGGGCGTCACCGGAAGTGCTCTTCGAACTTGCACGTTCGGTTCTTCTGCAGCGGACGGAGACGGACTAGCCTCGACCACAGAAACACCGGCAGTTGCGGTAGGCGCAATTGAGTTCACCGGCTCTTTGGTTAGCTCACCCGTGCCGGCCAGCTGCGAAGGCTTTTCTCTTACATCCGGCGAAGGGGTCTCGGTCACGGTTTGATCCGCCGAAGGAGCGCCTCCGTTTAGCCGTGAAAGATTGATGGCCAGAAAAGCAATGACCGGCACTCCAATAAGGATGATAAGCGCCAGGAGCGCTAGCAACACGGTTGGCAACTTGAATCCACTCGGCCCGCGCCGGCGTGGCTCGGGCTGGTATTTCGGCGGCGGCGTAGCCCGCAAATAGTGGTACTCGCCGAGCCCGACTGTGGTACCTACTTGAATCTGTTCGAGGTCGTCCTGAATATCGATGCCCAAGTATTTAGCGTACTTAACCAGAAAACTGCGTGCGTAGACCAGACTGGGGAAATGCGATAGATCGCCTCCCTCGAGATCAACAATTCGTTCCGGGCGAATCTTCGTCGCTGCCGCAACCTCGTCGACGCTCAAGCTTTTGGCTTGTCGGGCCTTCTGCAGCCTCCTCCCAACAGTCTCAACCATCTTACCGGAAATACTCAGACCAATTACAAAGCAATCGTTACCCCCTAGAAGGCACCTTGATCAACCCCAGAATCTGGGGTTAAGGCATCTAGATTGACCAAGATCTGCCTCGGCCTGGCCCCATCGCCAGGGCCCAAAATGCCTCTCTGCTCCAGAATGTCAACTATGCGTGCGGCCCTGGTATAACCGAGGCGCAAACGGCGCTGTAACATCGAGGTTGAAGCCCTCTTTTCCTGGCGAATGATCTCCAAACACTTATTGACCAGCTCGGCATCCTCATCACTCACGTCATCCTCGGCCGAAGCGGGCGCCTCGAGCTGAGTCTGCACAACCGGATCAAAAGTCGGGGCTCCTTGCGCAGAGACGAACTCTACTAGTTCACGTATTTCCTCGTCGGTGACCAGGACACCCTGTGACCGCACCAAACGCGAAGTCCCTGGCGGCCGATAGAACATGTCGCCTTGGCCCAAAAGCCGTTCCGCGCCGTTCTCGTCCAGGACAACTCGGCTATCCAAGCTGGATGCAACCTGAAACGCAATACGCGTTGGGATATTTGCCTTAATCACCCCGGTAATGATGTCGGCTCGCGGCGTCTGCGTTGCAACGATCATATGAATACCGGCCGCCCGCGCCATTTGCGTAATTCGCGCGATGGCATTCTCGACGTCCGCCGGCGCCGTCTGCATCAGGTCCGCCAACTCGTCGATAATAACCACGATGTGCGGCAACTTTTCTGGAATGACCAACTCATCGTCCCGACCACCGCCACTCGACGTGTCGTCCATCTCCATTGATCGCGCGGAATGCTCAATTTCCTTCACCGACCTGGACTTTGGACGCCCGTTAAACGCGGTGATATTTCTCACCCCTGATTGAGCGAATATCCGATATCGCTCCTCCATTCTCTGGATCACCCACCGAAGAGCGAGCAAGACCTTTTTAGGATCGGTCACCACCGGCATTATTAAATGGGGCAGCGCATTGTACATCTGCATTTCGACCACCTTGGGGTCAATCATCACAAAACGGAGGTCGTCCGGCTTAAACCGGAAGAGGATACTGGCAATTATGGCATTTATGCAGACGCTTTTGCCACTTCCAGTTGTTCCAGCAACCAGGCAATGCGGCATTTGGGCCAGATCTCCCAGGACGATTTTCCCGTACACATCCTTCCCCAACACAATCGGAATACGCATGGGAGTTCGAGTCCACTCCTCCGACTCGAGGATCTCCCGTAACGTAACCTTTACTTTCTTCGTATTCGCAATCTCGATTCCAACGGTGTCCTTGCCAGGAATTGGAGCAAGAATGTTAATTCTCTCGGCCCGGGTCGCGCGGGCTAAGTCCCTTTCCAGACTGCTGATTTTGTCGACGCGAACCCCCCGCGCCGGATAAACCTCATACCGCGTGATGGTCGGTCCTCGCGTAATATCGCCGGGACTCACCTCGATGTTGAACTGCTTCAATGTGTCAACCAAGACCCCTTGGATCTGCTTCAACTCGTTCGGATCAGTCGCTCTCCGATTCTCAAGCTCGACCTCATCCAATAGGGTCACTGGAGGGAGTTGATAATCTTTGATTTTATTGGGTTTCGCCGCTGCCCGGCTCGGCTTGGTCGGTTCGTTGGTGGTCGATTTACCGTGGGCTGGTACGCTAGCAAGGCTATCGATAATCTTGGTCTCTCGAGGCTCCGCCTCCTCCCCTTGGTCGCTCGTCGGTACCACCCCCTGCTTCTTGAGCATGCGCTCCTGTCGGCGAATCTCGCGCTCTATCTTCTTTTGATTAGCTTCCAAGCGCTGGCGCTGATCCGCTGCCGCCAATTTTTTGCGCTCGTTTTCTTCCCTCATCTTTCGCACCAAGCCTCGTATCCCCAATACTGTCTGTTTGATGATGAGGATTGGTCGAATACCGGTCAGCCAAATCAAGCTGATGAGATAGATCACCAAGAGAGCGATGACCGATCCAGTCTGGCCCAAAACGTTCTGCAAAAAAAGATTCCCAATCCATTTCCCGGCAAACCCGCCCGGACCTTCTACCTTTATCTTCTGTTCCCAATTGTGAAGAAACCACGGTTGTATCTGCGCAAGCGCTGCGCCAGTGAGTACGAAAAGCGCCGCCCAAGGCAGCCGCTTGAAAATTCGGAAACCGGGCAAAAACAGTTTTGCTCCGCCAAAACCCAGAAATACACAGGCAACGAGATAGGCCGCCGCGCCCAGCGCAAAGTAGAGAACACCGGCCACGATTGCGCCAGTCGGACCGATAAAGTTCTGCGTAGGATCGTTCGATGGACTTACATAACTGATCTGGAACCAGGACGGTACATCTCTAGGGTCGTAGGAGATGAGCGCGAGAAAAAGAACGGTGCCAATGCCCAGCGCGATCAATCCGAATACTTCGTTCCAAGCGTTATGCCGACGGGGCTTCGCCATTTCGCCTAGTGTAGTTCCTTGCCCCCGGCTTTCAATCTCGTTTGCATGGAAACCGATTTTGCTCCAAACAGGAGTGGTGGCTACCTCAACTTTCTAAGAAAATGGCACATTGCTTGACTTTCACCCCATTGTATCAACCTCGGGTTTGGGGTGGCCGGAAATTGAGCGAAGTTTTTGGACGTCCATTGCCAGCTAACACGCCAATCGGCGAGTCATGGGAATTGGTCGACCGTCCCGGTGAACAAAGTGTGGTCGATCGGGGCCCATATGAAGGTAGGTCGCTGCATCAACTTTGGAGCGAGCACCGCGATGAACTGTTTGGCGATTGGTTCTTGGGCGAACGATTCCCAATCTTGATCAAGATTTTAGATGCGACGGAACCCCTCTCGGTTCAAGTCCACCCGCCGTTGACCGTTGCCGAAGCACTGCAGGGCGACCCCAAAACCGAGATCTGGTATTTTGTGCAAACCGCTCCGGACGCCGGCGTTTATGTCGGCCTCAAAGACGGTACCTCCAAAGAACAATTCAAAGCAGCTTTGGCCGACGGCTCCGTCGCCGATCTCGTTCACCGCATCCCAACGCGACCAGACAGTTTCATCTTCATCCCGAGCGGTCGCATTCACGCAATCGATGCCGGTAATCTGATTTTCGAAATCCAACAGAACAGCGACACTACCTATCGGGTTTTTGATTGGAACCGGGTGGGATTAGACGGAAAACCGCGGGAACTGCATATCGAGCCTTGCCTGGCAAGTATCGACTTTTCCGATTTCGAGCCTTCACTGGGCGAAGCTATCGACGAGGTTATCGTGTCCTGCCAGTATTTCCACGTAGAACGTTGGTCTCTAACCAAATCGCGTGCAGCTCACAACCAACCGCAATTTGCCGTGTTTCAATGCGTAAGCGGTAGAGTAGAATTTACCGGTCGCTATTTTGGCCCGGGTGATCTCTTTTTGGCGACAGCGAAAGGACATACTGATTCACTTAATCCACTGGAGTCTGACACCAAGGTATTGCGTACAACTATTGAGAAAGCCTAACCTATGCTGGAGCCAAACCTGTGATCGGCCAATTGACTACCGAAATCCGCAACCGTAGCCTGCCCTTGTGAAAGTTTTCACAAAGTCGGCTCTCCGGAGTCTCGCTTCCCGGAAAATGCAGCATGCCATCGAGCTGATTAACCCGCACCTCTATGCGGTCGAAGAGCGGATTCGCGAACAAGCGCGCTCTTTCGATCCGGCCATCGAGGGCTATGTCGCTTACGCTTGTGGCAGTAGCGGCAAACGGCTGCGCCCGGCCCTGGCTCTCTTATCCGGTGGAGCCGCGGGCGATATTTGCCCAGGCCACATCGATTTGGCCGTGATTCTCGAGCTGGTCCATCTGGCGTCGTTAGTTCATGACGATATTATGGACAGCGCCGACCTCCGCCGCGAGCAGCCGACCGCTAGTGCTAAATGGGGCAATAGCTTGGCCGTTTTATTGGGCGATTGCCTTTTTGCTCATGCCCTCAAGCTCGCGGCCAGCTTTCCGAACATTGAAATTTGCCGGCGTATCGCGCACGCCGCCAAAGACGTCTGTTCTGGGGAAATCATCCAGACGCAACGGCGTTACGACCTCAACCTGACCGTTGCGGAGTACCTGCAAATTATTGAGATGAAAACTGCGTCTCTCTTTGCCGCCGCCGGCGAGCTCGGCGCGTTGATCAGCGGTGCGAGTCCCGACGTTATTACCGCATTTAAGACATACGGTCTCAAGCTTGGAACTGCTTACCAGATTTACGATGATTGCCTGGATTTGGCCGGATCAGAAGAGACCGCGGGGAAAACCCTGGGCTCCGATCTGCGAAAAGGGAAGCTTACCCTTCCCATGATTTATCTCTTGGAGACGGCTGACCAAGAGCAATACCACCAATTTAATGAAGTTCTGTTGCGCAGCGATCCAGATGAACTAGCTGAGATGCAGAACGATGTGACTACCCGCGGTTGTCTCCGCCGCGCCGTCGAAACGACTAAGCAGTTGGTTGCAGATGCCAAGCAAGAACTCAAAGATGTTTCGTTCAACAAGTACACACTAGCGATGCTGGAGATCGGAGATTTTTTGTCTGATACGGTCGACCAATTTGCCGTAGCCGCCTGAAGGTAGCGCCGAAATCGGCAGCTGGTGATTGGCAGCGGCGACTGTCCCTATAAGGTCCCTGATTTGGCGTGCTCGTTTTTGGTACGCGACTGACTTTTGCTCGCACAGTCGCCGCTACCGGCGTTATTCTCAGGGGCTATTTTCATTGAAAAATGCCCTTTCCATGTCCAACTTCCTCCTCCTCATATGCTGGAAACTATTCGCAAACGGCAGCGAAGTCTGCTGATTATCGTCACGGCTCTGACGATCATTTCGTTCGT
>DATNNZ010000469.1:0-2488 GCA_035601575.1 Chthoniobacterales bacterium | reverse complement strand
TCGGGCGACCACGGGATATCAGGTGTTGCCGTCCTAAAGATGACTCAAGAGCAACCTCAATCGAATTGAAGATCGTCGATGAACCAAATCGCAGTTATTCCACCGTCGAATCCAAATCCGCTTCGCTACTGATTTTGAATGAGTGGTTCACGCCGGCCTGGAAGGTCCGGGTGAACGGCAGGAATCAGCCGGTTCTGCGTGTAAACCAGCGGCAAACAGGTGTGCTCCTGGTCGCTGGGAAAAATAGAGTTGAATTTGTATATCGTCCCACCTTGTTCCGAATGTTAGTGGTACTGAACCGAATCACGATTGTATTAATCCTGAGTTTTTTGATTTTTCGCTTATATCGAGACCATTTGTCTAGAATTGCCAGCTCCAAGCTATTCTGAAATGAACAAGACCCAGCTGCTTTCCGAGACGGCCGCCAAACTCGGAGCAGAGACAGGACGGGCATATCGACGCACGGTGTTTGACGCGATTTGCGTGGCCATTCTGATCGCCTACTTCCTCCACTTTGCACTTCCCGCGCTGCGCGGAGGCTTTCGTGAAGACGAGATGATGAACATGGGGATCTGTTGGTGTGCCGGGGCGCTGAAATCGCTCCTGGCACACATCGTGTTTTGGAAGTCATTTCTTTGCCCGGGATGCGCTCTTTATGATCTGCCGCTCTACCTGTATCGTCCGGGGGGCGCTCTTTACTATTTGCCGCTTTATCACTTCTTTGACCTGGATCCTTTGCCTTATCGAATTGTCCAGATCGGCATTCTCGTTGCGTCGATTCCGCTGGTCTATTACCTGAGCCGGCGTCTCGCCTCCTCGCGCTCTATCGCGTTTCTCGCTGTCCTTGCTCTTTGTTACCACCCGCGGCTTGCCGGTCTCGTGTTCGTCGGTGCGTTTATTTATGACGTGTTATGTGGATTCTTTTACTTCGCGGCATTGGCTTATTACGTACATATCCGCGAGAGAGGCGTCTCTCTGCAGGCCGTGCAATTGCTGGGGTTTCTGGCCCTTTATGTTATGGCGCTAAACTTCAAGGAAATGGCAGTTACGCTTCCAGTAATCGTCCTAATTTATGAGTTTCTTAAATCTCCCGGCTGGACGGACTGGAAAGCGTTCCTGCGCTGGATCGGGAGTTATGCCGCTCCATCGATAATTGCCGGATTACTCACCGTTTTTTATATCTACGGGAAAGTTCACGGTAGCGGCTCGCTGGCAAGTCTAGATCCTTATCGGCCCAAATATTCATGGCATAATTTCACAGCTTCCAACGCCAAGTTTGTTAGCCAATTGTTGTTTGCCGGGCATACGATCGCGCCAATGGCGCTGCTACTCTTATGGGCGCTGGTTTTCATTTACGCCTTTGCACGCCGGGATCGCACGCTTCGGCTCATGGCCTTCTGGATAGTGATCGTGCCCCTTCCTGTGGCGTTTATCGTTCCCGTGCGCGGCGACGCATCCCTTTATCTCCTGCTCTTCGGGTGGGCAATGATCTTTGCAAAGGTTACGTTTGATTTGATCACTGTGATTTCGGAATTTTTGGTATTTCCCCGCAACCGTGCCCTGCCTGCAGCAACAGGCGCAATTATAGGGAATGCTTCCAGGAAAGTATCTCTTCGGGGAGTTTTCCGAATCGTCGCGACGCTCTTGGTCGCGTTCGCCCTCGCAGCCTTTACATGGCGAGAGAATCAGCGCCTTCGAGTGCCTTGGCTCAATGTAGGGGCCAAGACCTCCCATGTTATCCATACGTTCCGTTCTCTGGCTCTTCGTCCATCACATGGCAGTAGCATTCTTCTTTTGCTGAAAGAAAATCTCTTCCAAAATAAGTGGAACGTTTTCTTTATTGCTTCTCTGGTCTGGAACGATCATTCCCTGCGTATTTGGGTCGAAAACGCAGATGAACTTACGCCACAACAGCAGGCGAACGTCGATTACATCATTTCAGTCAGTGAATTCGAAGCAGACATCGTCCATTCGCCGGAGCTTCGAAAGTCAGAGTAAGCGGTCAGCCCGGGGTTTAAGAAGTTGATGGTCATCGCACATATGCAATTCACACTCGTCCATCTCGTTACGGAGTCTATCAATGACTAGTCGAGTCCGACAGTGGATCGCGATGCCAGGCTGGCTAAGTGTCTGTGGCGCGCTGTTAGCTGTGTTACTCCTGATACAGATGACGAGCTTGCATCACAAGGGGCTTACTACCGATGAGCCCCTTCACTACGAGTACGGCTATCGCGTATTGAATGGGGTTCCCGAGAGAACGAGTGCCCTAAATAGCAGCACCATGCCTTTTTCAAGTGTGCACGCTATGACAAGCATCAATCTGGCTGTTTTTGCCCGTACGGCCGGGCTTCCACTAGACACTTCCTGGGCCGGTCAGATAACCCGTGGGCGGTACGCTACCATTGCGCTTTCGCTATTACTGGCGCTATACGTGTTGAAGTGGAGCTACGAACTTTACGGCCGTAACGGGGCTCTTCTCTCGCTGAGT
>DATNNZ010000468.1:0-11791 GCA_035601575.1 Chthoniobacterales bacterium | reverse complement strand
TACCACTCGGGTCGCTCAAAGGCCCTTTTAATTGTCATTTGGTTAACGTCATTCATATCATTCTTCTCACTCATCTATTACTCCAAAGGCTCTCCCGACCAAACAAAGCATTCATTTGCTGGTGGCGGAGATAGTTTATTGGTTGAGAAAGGTCTTCTCAACAAATTCGGAGGGGCATAACAGGCAATCCGCCAATCGGTATTCCTTTTGCTCCTTTTGGAGCACATCGGTCTTGTAGGCGCGCTCGTGGTAGCGTCACACCCAGCGTTCACATTCCCGTTGTACTACCTCGTAGGCAAACCGCGTATGAACATTAGGCCTCTCCAAGACAGTTGGAATTCCAAGTTTTGCCGCCGTCTTCAGCGTCAAAAGCGCGCCCAACGGCCAGGTATGAATTGAGCGAGTCAGCCCGTTTTACACTCCAACGCAGGATCGCCAACCACTTCCGCAAAGAAGCGCGGGCTAGCCGCCGTCGAACGTGTGACCAACGAGTCAAACAAGAGATGCTTAAAAGCCCAACTCGACAGACGGCGGACACTAACATGGCAAGCCGATAACCCATCCCGTAAAGGTCTCCCCTGGTGTTTCGAAGGAATCGCATGATCGATTCCCGCATCATCACGCTGGAAAAATTGCTGGGCGCCTGCTTCGAACTATTTCCCCCGAAATGAATCACCTCAGCCTCCGGAACATAGTAATTCTTATAGCCAGCCCGCTGGACTTTGTAGCAAAGATCGATGTCCTCTGAGTACATAAAATAGTCCTCATTGAATGCACCGACGCGCTCAAAGGTCTCTCTTTTGAGCATGAGGCAAGCGCCACTGATAGCCTGCACCTCTTGTGGTCTCAGGTGGTCGTTCAAAAATGCTCTGGTGCCCCATAATGCCGACTTGGGCCATTGCTTACGAAAGTATTCGCAATCCAGTGCCTGGTTCAAAATCGTCGGAAAAGATTGAATGCAACTCGTCTGAAGTGAGGCGTCGCGATTCAGCAATCGGGCTCCCACCGCACCTGCCCCGGGGAGTTCCTGCAGGACTCTATAGAGGAGGCAGATCGCAGGTCCGAGAATTTCTGTATCCGGGTTGAGGAATAGGATGCTCGCTCCGCGGGACCTTTGAAAGGCATGATTGTTAGCCTTCGCGAACCCTAGGTTTTTCTCACATTGTATATAAGTCGCGTAGGGAGCGTGCTCCTGCAAAACACGATCACAACCGTCAAACGACGCGTTATCCGCAACAATTATTTCGTAAGTTAGCCCAGTTGTCTGAGCTCGAATTGAATCTACACACCTCCGCACAAACTCCGCGGAGTTCCAGTTCACTACAATAATCGACAGGTCCAAAGAAGGCTGCGAAAGCGCAACTCTCTTGTCAGTGTCGTGTTCAGCATTTTGCATGGTCACCTAACAGGTTCAAATGAATGATCACTTCGGTAGTTTGTCGCCTTTCCTACTCTTACTCCAGAGGCTGGGCTGCCCCAGCAACCGGTGGATTTGCTGCGTCCGAACATATCGGATAAGGGCCGGATCATCGATCCTCCAGATCCGGTTCACATACCCGCTGCAAAACCCCACCCACAATCCCAGAGCCGCGACTCCATAGGGCTTCCTGAAAATTCTCGATACACATTTCAGGACCATAAAAACAAAATCGTAACCCGCAGCGTAATTGGCGCGGCCATTTTTTACCCAATTCGCCCAGGCACCATAAGCAGCTCCCGCTGGCCGATGATGGAGCATCTTTATGTCAGGAAATGTTCGAGTTGACCACCCCAACATATTGGCCTTTAACTCGTCAATCGTGTCCCAGCCCACGGCTGGCGCTAGGCCTCCGATATCCCGCCAGCATTCGGATCGATAGATCTTATTGGCGCCTCGCACGTGAAACACCGGATCCGTCTTCGATTCTGGCCGGAGTGCGCCATCGACCGCCGCGCAGATCACGCCCCCAGCGATCCCCAAGCGCGGCTCGTGGGCAAACTCTGCTAGACAATTTTCGAAGTAATCTGCCGAAAAGGTTACATCTCCATCCAACTTAACCAAATACTTCCATTGTTCATTTCCGAGCAGCTTTAGCCCAGCATAAAAGGCTTCCATGACACCCCCGCCAGCAACCCGGATTCCACGGTCCTGCCGGTGGACTGCCTTAATCCAACTATACCGCTTTGCAGCCTCATCAATAATCCGTCCAGTCGCGTCGGTCGAACCATCGTTCACAATAATCCATTGCTTCGGCAGGATAGTCTGAGCCAGGACCGACTCAATCGTCCTCTGAATGTATTCAGCTTCATTCCGGACCGGAGATACGATGATATAATCGAAATCTATCATGCCACCCTGTTATCAAAAAAACGTTTTGTCTGATCCACAACAGAAGCTACCATCTCACCAGTCATCTCCGGGTAAATCGGTAACGATAGAATCCGGGACTGATTAGCGTAAGCCACCGGAAATTCTTCTGGTGCGTGTCGGAGGTACGCATAAGCCGGATAAAATGGCAGCGCCTTCGGGTAGTTCAACGCCGTCGATATGCCGACCTGGCCCAAATGTTTTTTCAAGGAGTCCCGCTGATCGGTCCGGATGACATAGAGGTGGTAAACATGGTCACGATCCGGCGCGACTTTGGGTGTCAGCACCTCCCCGATTTCGGCTAACATTTCGTCATACTGTGCGGCAACCCGACGCCGCGCTTGGGTCCATGCCAATAAATGCGGCAATTTGACCTTCAGTACCGCCGCCTGCAAACCGTCTAGTCGACTATTGATGCCCTCCATGATGTGCTCACCCTTGCCACCGTGTCGAGCATAGGTAGCCATCCAGTCAGCCAATCGGTCGTCATTGGTGACGACGCATCCCGCATCACCATATGCGCCTAGATTTTTTCCAGGGTAAAAAGAAAACGTTGCCGCGTTCCCCAAGGTTCCGACGAGTTTTCCCTTGATTCGTGCCAGGTGGGCCTGAGCGCAATCCTCGATCACCCATAGATTACGTTTTTGGGCTATCGCCATGATGGAATCCATGTCGGCCGCCTGCCCGTAGAGGTGTACTGGAATAATGCCTACTGTCCGAGGAGTGATCTTCGACTCGATCAAACCGGGATCGAGAGTATACGTGTCGACATCGGTGTCGACAAACACCACCCGGCCGCCGGCCTGAGTGATCGTCTCCGAAGTTGAGATCCAGGAGTGCGCAGTCGTGATAACCTCGTCGCCCGGTTTGATACCAAGCGCCCGCATCGCGATAAAAAGCGCATCGGTTCCGTTGGCACAAGAGATACAATGCCTCACTCCGAGAGCTTCTGACCACGCTTTTTCAAAGGAGTCCACGTACGATCCTCGAATAAAGGCTGACTCGCGGATCACGTCGCCGATCGCGCCATCAATATCTTCCTTGATACTCAGGTACTGGGCGTGGAGATCAACAAATGGGATATTCACAAGATAGTAGTTTGCTGGGAGGCGCTTAGAATCGACGCAAAAGCCGAGCCGGATTACCCACATAAATGCCCGGCTCAGTGATATCTTTCGTTATCACTGCTCCGGCCCCGACCACCGTTCCGTCGCAGATACTGACTGGCAGAATAGTCGCGTTCGTTCCGATGCTGACTGCGTTGCCGATCTTCGTCGATCGCCAGAGGTCGCGCCGCCCCTTTGCCGGCCCCCCCTCAGAAAAGAGATCATTAATGAACATTGCGCCATGCGAGATAAAGCAGTCGTCTCCAATATTCACCAACTCACAGATAAACGCGTGCGATTGAATCCGGCACCGCTTCCCGATGATGGCGCCACGCTGGATCTCGACAAATGGGCCGACAAAGCTGTCTTCGCCTATCGTGCAGCCATAGAGGTTTACCGGATCGACTACTGTGACTCCCTTTTCGAAGGTCACGTCGATGATGCCCGCTTTTCGAATTTCTGGTAATACGGCTGTTTTGTGCATACGCGGTCTTTTACAATGAACTCGCTTGTTCGAGAATCGAAACTACATTTCTGGCATGGACCGCACCGGTTATCGGTTGTTTACCATAGCGTACGCAATCGGCAAAATGCTCGGCCTCTGAACGCAACGGTTCAGAAAAATTGATCTGAGGGAGTATAATGTCACCGCTGCGATAACTGAATTGTTCGGGACGCGGATGATCGAAGTCCATGTTCTGGCCGAGGATGGCCCGCTTATCGATGCCCTTGTCATATATAGCAATCTTGTCGTCGGCAATGTCGTCGTACACGACCATCTTACGCGAACCCACGATGATTATCTTTCGAACCTTCTGAGGATCGAGCCAGCTTACATGAATATTGGCAATGACCTTATTGGGGTAAACAATGCTGAGGAACACAACATCGTCGACGCCGCTTTGAATGAAGTCCATTCCAATGCGATGGACGGAAAGCGGTGTCAGATCGCCTAACCAATACTGGACGATACTGATATCATGCGGAGCGAAGTTCCACAGCGCGTCAATGTCAGCCCGGATCCGACCAAGGTTCAGCCGCTGACTGTAGACATAGCGGATCTCTCCCAGCTCGCCCGCGTCGAGCAGCTTCTTAACATACCGCACTGCGGCGTTGTAAATAAAGGTGTGGCCCACCATTACCACGAGGTCACGCGCTGTCGCCAATTTGTCCAGCTCATCGACCTCGGCTACTCTGGTCGCCAGCGGCTTTTCGACAAATACATGCTTGCCAGCCAGGAGTGCTTCCTTCGCCAGCTGGAAGTGCGTACCGGCGGGCGTTGCAATAACAACTCCGGTAATCTCCGGATCAGAGAAAGCCGTGGCGACCGCATCCACTGCAATGGTACGTGGAAAATTCGTTTCGACGAAAGCCCGGCGCTCCGGGCTCGAGTCAACTACGTACTTGACCCGGCAATTCGGTAAGGACGAGAAATTCCTCAGTAGATTTGGCCCCCAGTATCCACAACCAATTTGCGCCAATACAGTTCCGTTCGTGTTCATATCGCCATATTAAATTCTGTTGTGCGGTGAAAGCTCGCGTCCACAAATTCTGGCGCTTTTCTGGCCGCTACCGGCTCTTTCAGAGAGCGAGCCCTGGGTTTGTGTATCCGGATCTTCAGCCCAGGCAATGTATCAACCGTCTCTAATCGCCCTCGAACCCTGATCACACCTGGATCCACTCGCCGATATTCAACTGCGGCCGATCGCCGCTTCCTAAACCAGGCGACGGCCTGAGCTGCAGTCGGTGACCAAGCTCCCCGGCGTTTCAGTTCGCGAAGTAACCTCAGATAGAAGTCGTCCCATAACCTCTCCGGGGCAATGCTACGATCGTGCCAGTTAAATGTTAGTGCCCCACCAAGCCGTTCCGCATCATCCAATAACTCCCAAACCAGCCGTTCGGCTTTCTTTTCGCTGAGATTCAAATAGCCTGGATAGAAGAGCGCTGTATCCATCACGTGCAGGGGCAATTCGAGCAGGTTCGTCACACCCAAAGGCCTGTAGGCTTGGGTAGTTCCAGCCCGGTAGCCTACCGTTTCTCGATAGCCAACGGTTGTATCGTAAGTATATCCCGCTCTATCCAATACTGCCGGAGAGTTCTCGTTAAAGAACAGCCAATGCATCCGCACACCAAGTTCTTTAGCGCTGATGGCCTCCGACACTCGCTCGCGTTCCTTGCGTCCCTCGTCGACATCCAGCCATGCGTCCAATCCATGTACCCCCACTTCCCCACCCGCCGAAACGATCCGCTTCAACTGGGGAAGGACCTGCTCAATATCGTAGCCGCAGGCGCGCCGAGGCGAACCGAATCCATTGTCGGTATGGCCGGGGTAGCCCTTTCGAGGAATCACAAAAAATGTCGAAGCGAAGCCCGTCTCCATCTCAAGATAGCGGTCGAATCCACTCCAACTGTCCTTGGCGATTCCGAGGTAAACCAACGGGAGCCGACAAAGTGCATTCCAGTTCTTCCATAAGCTTTCGGCTGGTTTCCTACCGCGACAAACGCTTATCAACGACCCGATGGTCGCGCGATACAAGAAACCAAACATGGTGTGATCACAGAAATGGTTCCGCAGTGCCGGATGGTCGATATCATGGGTAAGACAAGCAATGAATCTGTACCCGTCCGGGATGGGCGGTATTTCAATCAATGGAATTCCGGCCAACGTGATCCAATCACGAAGCCATGCGATATGCTCTTCTAAAGCGGCTACGCCGGCGTTGTCAGCTGGCTGGCCAGCAACGAGCAGGAAGCGGGCTTCTTCAAATAAGTTGTATCCGACCTTCAGAACCGTGATGTTTCCGCAGTGACTGACAAAAGCCGCTGGCTCCAACGTCGACTCTTCCTTTAGCACGGAATTTTGGGATCCAGGAAATGTTTCCAGGCCAGTGTAGATCGGCATCCGCTTTCCTTCCTCGGACACAACGAAACGGTGGGACGGTGATTTAACGGGCCTCCCTCCTTCCAGATCATTCGGCCCGGATTCTCCTCCGAAAATGATTAACAATTGCGAAGCTTCTCCGCAGAAGTCGCCTGAGGTAGACAGCACGACGTCATACTTGCCATCATCCTTATAGAACTCCCACGGGGTCTTAAACAGTTCAAAAAACTCCTTGGCGATGTCGCGTTGAAGCGGCGAAATCGATACACCGATCATTCGCGACTCCCCAGAATGGATATTGCCCGTCGCTTGGCGAACGCAGCGGAAGACCCGGATCGATTCAACAGATCGTCCACGATGTTCAGGAACCGCTGCCGTTCACTGCTCCAATTGTGCTCCCGAAAAATTTCTTTTCCTCGTTCCGTCACCTTCAGCATCTCCTCCGGACTCTTGAAGACGTAGACCATCTTCTTCGCAAGATCGTCAGAGTCGCCTAATTCAAAAAAAACCAAATCCTGCAGACCGAAATAGTCGAGTATTCCTTGAGCCCGTGGTGCGATAACGGGCTTGCCTTGGGACAAATACTCAAATATGCGAGTCGGTGTGTTAATCTCAGTGAATATACTCCGTCGATTTGGAATAACGCCGACGTCGCATTCGCTGATGGCTATCGCTACCTGCTCCAACGGCTTCGGGCCGAGATAGTGAACGACCTCGCTGAGGTCCATTCTTCGGACCAGATCCATCACCTGCTCCAAAAAGGGCGTGCTTTTTCCAAAAATTCTCAGTTCAGCGTTCGGAATCGATTGGCGGGCTTTTGCTAGAGCCTTTACCGCTAAGTCAAGACCGTGGCGCTCGACTAGCGAACCATGATACATGATAACAAACGGTTTCGAAGGATCGCGCCCTGTGAGACTCGGGCTTGACGGTTCGCGATCGTGGAAAATCTCTTCGTCCGGCGAGTTCATGACCACAGTTATCTTTGTGGACAAACAACTTCTGGCCGAAAAAATCTTCCGCACCGCCTCGTTAACAGTAATTACTGCATCCGCGAACCAGATGCTCAACTTTTCAAACTGTTTAAGCAGCCGAACCGATAGACTATCAAGGCGAAGGCCGAAAATCGTCATCATCAATTCAGGCATAGGATCGTGTAGATCAAGAATTACCTTGGCGCCGAGGATCTTCGGCACTAGCGCGCTGAATACCAGGAGGTCAGGCATGTTGTGGACGTGCACGAGGTCATAACGTCGTTTCCATGCGCGACCAGCCAGGATTAAACTGGAAAACAGAATGAATATCCCATACTGAAGAAAGTATGACAGTTTTCCGCGGCGGCTTCGCTTCAAAGGGATGCGGGTGATATCGACCGCATTGAAGGTTTCGCGTCGCGGTTCTTCATCTGTCTCCTTAAGGCAAATTACTTCCACGATGGCGCCCTCTTTGACCAAAGCTTCTGCCGCCCTGCGAGGGCGTGGATCCGCCGGGTAACCGGAATACAACACCGTAACAACACGCTTGCCGGTCAAGCGCAGAAGTCGGTCAACGCGAGCAATATTAGGCTCGACCTTATCGTCCAAGACTCTCATGCTACGGAATCCGAATTCATATTATACGCTTTTGCAAACTAACAGCGTAGCTGGCCGCAACAGATGGTCGCGGTTCCTCACTCACGAGTATCATGTTGCGAGTTTCACTTAACGTCGCGGCTAAACCAACGTTCGCTACCGCTCGACCGATCGCAGCCCGTCAAACTTCACCTTCGAGCCACCTCGGTCCATAGGATCGACTCTTATTGAAGACAACCGATACTTTAGTTTTCGCAGCAAGTTGCTCATAGGCGCGCTTAACCGCGTCACGATTGTTTTTCTCCGCTTCAACGACCAACAGCACGGTATCCATGAAGCCGGCTAGCGCAATCGTCGCACTGGTGTTCCCTAGCGACGGCATATCAAAAACGACGTAGTCCAGGTCGCTTTCCTTGAACTCCATCAACATATTATAAAATCTCCTCGTGGCGGGTGGCTTATCCACCAGAAGCACCTTACTATCTTCTGCCTGGGATAGAGTGTTCGCCAGCCCGGCGGCCAGAGTGGAGGCTCCAGCATTTTTCGCGAGCCCGGTCACAGCCACAAGCTTCGGTTTGTGGGCCATTTGATTGAGCTCGAAAAAGAGTCCCAAGCGGTCTCTTATTGCTTCGCAAAATGGCTGGAGCAAATCGCCGTTCTCCATTTCGACTACGTTCGAATCCCCATCTGCCTTAAGCGCATTTTCGGAATCATGGCCTGCGTCATATAGACGGAGGTGCTGGCCATTTGTGCCGAAATACGGAATCGAAAGCAATAACGGTATCTGTAGCTTTGCTTCAAACTCGTGCGCCCGTTTGACGGTCCGATCAAACACAAGCTCGATCAGCAAGGCGATCACGATTCCAATCGCAAGTCCACCGACGGCCAGACCGATCACTATCTTCTTCAGATCGCGAGTTGCTTTCTCTGCCGGTGACGCCTTTTGCACGATACTGATGTTCGGTATTTTCGACGGATCCAAGGTTTCGTCGATCTGAGCTTTCTCCAGACTAGCCTGAAGATATTTGTAATTTGTCTCCTGCACAGCCTTGATACGCTCAAGCCCCTCAATCCGTGGTCCGTACTCGGCAAGCACTTTTGATCGTTCCTGCAGATTGCTCAGCCGGGATTTGAGCATTTGTGTCTGCGTCTGAAGCCCCACGAGGCGGGCCTTCTCCGACATTAGATCGAGTCTGCCGCTTTCGTTGGTTGCGGTGGCAGGCACCGCTGCGATTACCCCAGGATATTTCTGGACAATTTCCTGTTTCTGCTTTTTCAGCTCCTCAATCTGTTCCTGCTTAACTTTCACAATCCGATTTTGCGGAGTGTATCTGGAAAGAAGTTCGGTCTCACTTTGACGCAGTTGCGCCAGGCGACCGCTCAAATTCTGGTACTCTTCAACGACGGCATTACTTACCGGCGATGGTGTCCTACCCGACTGTTTGCTGTCTAGTCCAGTCAGTGATTTTTCGATTTCGGTTACCCGAGCCTGCTGCGCGGCTAACTCCGTCTGTGCGACGTCCAACTCCTGCTGGGTCTTTGCCAATACCGAAGACACCGCGGCGGCGTCTTCGGCTGGAGAGGTGATTCCGGCTGTCTCCTTCAACTTTTTCAAATCTTCCTCGGTCTGACTTAATTCCTTCCGTAGCTGCTCGGTTTGTCGCGCAACCAGGTCGAATGAACCGGCCGACCGATGGACCTCCAGATGTTTGTCGAAGTAAAACTTAACCAATTGCTCCAGCACTTCCGAGGCAAGCTTCGGATCCGCGTCTTTGTACGCTATTGAGATGATGTTGCTTCCTTTCACCGCGCTGACTTCCAGGTTGCGCAGGATCTCCCGTGCAGCCTCGACAGATGTCGCAATGTCCTTCGGCCCTTTAACCAGACGTTGGGGACCGACCGCCTCGGCAACTTGCGTCGCTACATCCGCACTGGTAAGGATCTCCACTTCGGCAGTGATGACACTATCGCTTGATGAATCAAGCGTTTTCCCGGCGTTATCAATGTTGTCCACCGCGCTATGATCCACCACGTAACGGACCATCAATTTAGATCTGGACTCGTACAGGGACGGAAGAAGAAAAACACCAGCAGCAGCGGCAAAGCCACCTAAGGCACACAAGGTAATCATCCATTTGTGTCGGAAGAGAATGAACAGAATATCATGGAAACCCATGCCAGAGCGTTGTGGTTCTGGCTCGATATCCCGTATCGGAATTGCTTCGGCCGTAACCCGTTCAACATGGCCGGCTTGTCCGTTAAGTATGGATAGTGAATCTGTTCTCATTTCAGGCGGTCACACCTCCGATAACGGCGTTTTTCACGCCTTGAATTACAGTTTCCAATTGGTGCTCAGTTAGTTCTGGAAACATGGGCAAAGACACAAACTCCTTGGCACATCGCTCCGCGACTGGGAAGACTCCCTGCTCATATCCGAGGCCGCGGTAGGCGTCTTGCAAATGAATCGGGATAGGGTAGTGAACGCCACAACCGATGCCTTCTTCGGCGAAGCACTGCATAATATGGTCCCTATCTTGAACGCGAATGGCATAGATATGATACACGTGCCGGGCATAGGCAGCGTGCGTCGGGATAGCAACCGTTTCCACGTCCTCAAAGGCGTGATCGTATCGGCATGCGTGAGCACGGCGAAGTAAGTTTCCTTTTTCGAGATAGCCCAGTTTGATCCGGAGAATGGCCGCCTGGATTCCATCCATGCGACAGTTCCATCCGACCAAGGTATGATGATATTTGCGAGCTTGGCCATGATCGCGGAGAATTCGGATCTTGTCCTGCAACTCGGGATTGTTAGTTACCACCGCACCGGCTTCACCGAATGCACCGAGATTTTTCCCGGGATAAAAACTGAAACAGGCCGCATCAGCAAGCGTACCAACTCTTCGCCCGTTGTATTCGGCTCCGTGAGCCTGGGCAGCGTCTTCCACGACAAACAGGCCGTGCCGGCGCGCGAGTTCCGCTATAGGATCCATGTCTGCCGGCTGACCAAAAAGATGGACCGGAATGATCGCCTTCGTTCGTGGCGTAATAGCCTTTTCCACCATCGTCGGATCCATCGTGTAAGTGCGCTCGTCCACATCGACGAACACGGGTCTAGCCCCACAATAGGTGATCGCCTCGGCGGTAGCCATGAACGTGTTTGGCACCGTGATCACCTCGTCACCTGGTCCGACGCCTAGTGCCAAAAGGACTAACCAAAGCGCATCCGTACCGCTGCCTACACCAACGGCATGCGAAGCGTTACAGTAAGCAGCGAAATCTTCCTCGAATCGCTCGACGAACGGACCCCCGGCGAAGGCGCTGCTTTCGACGACCTCCCGGATAGCGCCGTTTATCTCATCGAGCATCGGCGCGTGGTGGGATTTAAGGTCAAGAAACGGTACTTTCATTTTATATTCTCTGCTGCAATTCGCACCTCGCGGCCGAGCTTCACAGACGGCGCGATTCGCTGGTAGTCGGATGGCTGGGTACTCATATGCTAAGGGATTCCGCATACTCAGCCTGCTTGGCCGGCGTGCGCTGCGAGGTCAAAGGAGCTTCGAGGGATGGTGAGAACGTGACCGGTGCGCCGTAGCTTTTGAGTGAAGACGAAGCAGCCTCAAGAATTCTTACCAGTTCCAGGCCCTCGCGGCCGCTCGTCAATGGTTTGGCGCCATTTTCGATGCAATCTAGAAAATGCTGGCATTCTGCTTTCAGGGGCTCCTCTTGTTGCAGATGCGGGATATAACTATCCCCATAATGATAGGAGTAATGAAAATCAGCGAAGGTGTCGTAGTGCGGCGGCCGTTCCACCCGAACATCATAAATCCGGATTTTTTCGTGTGTCTGCAAGTCGTCGTAAACGATCATTCGACGCGTGCCCACGATGGTC
>DATNNZ010000467.1:0-2940 GCA_035601575.1 Chthoniobacterales bacterium | reverse complement strand
TATTTGTAGTTGTCGCGATTTGGCTGGCGATTGTCGACGTTGGAGCTCGTGGTGGGGATTGGATTACCCTTGAAAATTGCCGGCTCGTTCCGAGTGAGGCGAACGACGGAGACAGTTTCCACGTCAGCGTCAACGGTAAGGAATACATCTTTCGACTCTACTTTGTCGATGCGCCCGAGACCGATGCCGCAAATCCGGCGCGTTTGATTGAGCAGGCGAAATACTTCGGGATCAGCGTGCCGCAGGTTATCGAAATGGGAGAAGCAGCCAAAGAATTCACCCAGGAGAAGCTGGCGGAGCCATTTACGGTGGTTACGCGCATGGCTAATGCGATGGGTCGAAGCAATACCGAGCGTTTTTACGCGTTCGTACAGACGAAGGAAGGCGACCTGGGGGAACAGTTAGTTGCGAACGGCCTTGCCAGAATTTACGGCCGAAGGGTAACCACGCCCGGAGCTTCAAGTTCTGCTGCCGAACGCCAAAAGCTTGAAGGCCTGAAGGATGAAGCGAAGCGACGGAAAGTTGGAGGATGGGGTACAAGCGGGCGAACGGACAGAAACGTGGATGCTGGCAAACTCGACGTCAATACCGCGACGGAAAAAGAGCTGAGATTGATACCGGGTATCGGCCCCGTAATGGCGCGCCGAATCATCGACGCCCGGCCTTTCAGGAGCGCTGATGACCTCAAAAAAGTGAACGGGATTGGCGACAAGAAATACGACGAGATTCGGCCGTATTTTCAGTGACTGTAGCGGCGGTCTATGACCGCCGACCGCCTGGCGCAAGTTCCAAATCTTGCCCTGGTAATTTCGGTGCTCACAGAGCGCCGGTACAGAAGAGCGACGGAATAAAAAAGCGCGCGCCCGTGGTGATTCGAACACCAAACCCTTCTGATCCGTAGTCAGCAGACTAGCCCTCGAGGATTCGGCTATACGAGGAATCCGGCGATTTCGCCGCTTCCCTTCCCGTCTTTGCGGCTCCTAAACGTATAGGACTAAAGTCCCATATACGGCTTGTCGGGAGTGCTGGTAAAATCGTCTTCGATTACGTCATCCGACGTCTCAACGCACTTTCGGCCGGTTCTGAAAAGCCGGTTGGGGGGCTTAACCTTCGCTGAGGCACCGCTTAGCGCGATCTCCAGATTCAACTGGAGCCCCGAGTCAGCCGAAGTGAGGACGCTGTTCAAAGCGCCTCGTGAGGATTGATTCCTCGTTCCGCGCGGATTTGGAGCAGTCAACCCCAAATGAAAGGCCGTTTATGAAATTCGTTAGTCGCACGAAGCCAATGGCCGTGCCTCACCAAATCCACACCTACCCCGAACTTCGGCAACAGATTCACAACGACCTGCGGATCCAACATCCCGAATGGGTTCAGCCAAATGGCGAATCCCCCATGTGTGATTCTTACGAGGCGCGTCTCATGGAACTGCTCGCACTTTGACGCGAAAGGGGATCCAACGAATGAAATACAAAATCAAAAGTTTCGTAATTGGCGTAAAAGAAGCGCGCTGGATATTGTGTACTACCGTTCATGGTCAGCCCGCCAGAAGAGCGTATGATATGGGGAGAAAACTCTCCAATGGCTTTACGGGCCTATTGAAGGTGCGAATGGCATAACAAAGGCTACCAAACGGAGGAGCCGCCGCGGATAAGCGGCGATTGGTAGAGAACTCACGGCTCTTTGAACTCGCCCGATTGCTCGTGCGTCTCGATCACATTGCCCGTTTCATCGTAAACGCGAATCACAGCATCATGTGATAAGCCGTTATGAATCATTGAGTCTGTAAAATGGTCACTAGTTCGAGGCGTTCCCTGCCACCTCTGAGCGCGACGGACTGAATGAATCCAACTCCACGCGCATAAAACTTGTGTTCAATCGCACCGGGCTCCAGCGGTGAAAACTCCTCGGTCTCAAGACAGTTGCTGAAGGAGCCAAAGGGGACGTTGACCGTCTTGTTAAGCGCAAGGACCGTGGCCATATCTTCGGCAACTGGGGCGGCAAACTCTTGTTGGTAGGTATCGCCAACATGCGGATTAGCCTCCATGACAATGCCCGGTAGAGCGCCGTTCACACCGGCTTGCCATGAGCCCTCGGTGCTGATCACGTTGCCGTTTTCGTCCAATTCCTTTGTGTCCTCGCCAAAGTAAAAGACATTTCCGTTCTTATCTTGCGCGAACCAGTCCAGTGTGTCTTCCGCCAGCACTCCGTTGATATATCCTCGGTCTCGCACTTCCCTGCAGCGCACCCCAAGGATGACCTTCGTTTGGTCCGTGACCTGAAATTCATCGCGCTCCGGGCTGCCGTCTTTGGTGCCTACATAGACGAAGGTAGTGTTCGGAACCAAAGGAAAAAACGGATTGTCGATTGTCGTGCTGAAATCCTTAGGGTGGATATTGGCCGCTAGGGCGGTCGCGACCGTTCCCGCTGCAAGCGTAAGCGCCAACAGCGCCGTACTGAGAGAACTTGTGGCTTTCATGTTGTGTGTGTTTCCATTCGTTTGTTGCGTGCCCGAAATTAACGAACGGCACGGCGGCCACTCGGTCATCGGCCTGTTGTTTTGGGCAATCGGATTAACAAGAAAGAATCGGCGCTAGTAAAGCCGCTGGATGCGTCAGGCGGGGTAGTGGTCGCGTTGGAACGGAAGGTTAGAAGGAAACAATCCTTTTTGCAAAACAGGCAAAATCCACCGCGCATGAAGTACTGGGAAATCATCGCTGACAATCTGAGCAAAGTCGGTTGGAGTTGGAGCTGCGTCTCAGCGATTGATTCCAACGGGCGAACGATCTGCTAGGACTCAGTTTGTAACGTGTCAGAATAGCGGGCGCGATCTATCGCGCGATTCCGTTTTCATCGGTATTGAGCGCTCGAAGTCGCTCCCCGAAGTCGGCGCGGTACTGCCGGAGCAGCGCTTGGGTTTCCTCATCTTCCTTTTGGCACCGC
>DATNNZ010000466.1:0-4429 GCA_035601575.1 Chthoniobacterales bacterium | reverse complement strand
TAATGTAAAAGCCATCCGGTTTCGCCGAAATATGGGGAAAGCTGATGCATTGGCCACCGGCTGGAAAGAGTGCACCGGTGATTTCGTCTTCACGATGGATGCCGATTTGCAGGACGATCCGGAGGAGATACCTCGCTTCCTCGAAAAGATGCAAGAAGGGTGCGATATCGTGACCGGTTGGAAACGGCGACGGTTGGATCCATGGCATAAGGTATTACCGAGCCGCGTCTTCAATTTCATGCTGAGCAAGGTCAACAAAGTAGACCTGCATGACCACAATTGCGGCTTCAAATGCTATCGCCGCGAAGTAGTCGAAGCGATTCCGATGTACGGCGAAATGCATCGCATGGTGCCTTCACTAGCCACCATTCATGGGTATCGAACCGTCGAGATTCCGGTGAAACATCACCCCCGCGTTTACGGCCGGAGCAAATACGGCTTCAAACGTTTCTTGCGCGGTTTTCTCGACATGTGGACCGTGAGTTTTCTGCAGAATTTCCGGCGCCGGCCATTTCACTTCTTCGGAAGTATCGCGGCCGCGATGATTGCTATTGGTTTCTTGCTAGCCTTTCTACTCGTTTTGCTTCCGCTGCCAGTAAGCGTAACGGCAGTTTTCAACACAGCTCCGCTGACGTTGATGGTTGGAGGTCTGATTGCGGTTCTGCTTGGATTGCTGGCGGAGTGGAATGTGCATGAAAGCCTCGGGAATACGAAACTGATGCCGATTGCCGAAACGATCGGTGTAAACGGAAACAAACCGGCCCTTTCTTGGAACGATTTCGGCAGCAACAGCGATGTAATAAGTGGTCCTTTTGTCCTGTTGATTGAACGCGACCGATCAAGTCGCGAATCGCATGCAGCTCATCTGAGGACAGCGGGATGGAGCGTGATCCAGGCTGGTTCGTGTGCAGAAGCGAATGCGCGAATGACCACATCCATCGCGGTCTTGCTCTTGGATTTCGGGAGCGGGTCCGCTGGCGAAATGATCGATTTGATCCGGCAGGCTCGAGAAACCTCACCACACACGCGGATCATATTTCTGCTCAGCGAATCGGACGCGAGCTCAATCGATATCTCCCAGCTGGAACCGTACGCTTGCTTATATAAGCCAATCGAACCGAACAGCATGGTGGAACTGGCTCTGAACGCTCTCAATCGGCAAGTCCTCTACGCCCAACGTGCATAATCAATTCCAGAAATGAACGGAATGAAAGATAGTCGTTTGGCGGATGCTGGGCAGCTGCGAATCGCAGTCTTAGGGTCAACTTACCCTCGTGCCGCGGATGATCATGAGGTCCCATGGCTGCGCGAATCAGTGAAACGGTTAACTGCGCGAGGCCATAAGATCACAGTGATCGCTCCAGCCTATCACGGCTTGAAGGATCATGAGATCGATGGTGTCCAGGTTCGCCGATTCCGATACGCACCGGCTGGTTGGGAGATGCTCACGCATGCAGAAGGCGCTCTCAACAAGCTCAAAAAGTACCCGATTTTAAAACTGCTCACGTTGACCTACATCTTGGGTGGTGTTGTTGCAGTCTGGAAAATTTGCCGCCAAGAACGGATCGACATCCTCCACGTGCATTGGCCGTTTCCGCATGGCTTAATGGCGCTGCTTCCCGCTTGGCTGAGTGACGTCAAAGTGGTCTCTTCCTGTCATAGCGCGGAATTTGCGTTGGCCGCCAAAAACAAGCTTTCCACATCCTTGCTGGCGCTCAGTCTACGTAAGTCCGATATTATCACTGCTAACAGTAGTTATACTGCGAATTTGGTTAGCGGAGTTGCGCAGCGAAAAGCGGAAATCATTCCCTGGGGTGTAACAGTTAAGGTCGAACCGTCCGCGAGTCCAGCTGCTCAAACGATTCCGCTGCTTTTGTTCTCGGGGCGTTTAATCGAGCGCAAGGGTGTGAATTTCCTTCTGCGTGCCATGCCGGCGATTTTGGCGCGGCGACCGGTCCGTCTGGTGATTACTGGCGACGGCGATTATCGCCGCGAATGGGAGGATCTTGCCGCCGAACTTGGGTTAAATGGGACTGTTACGTTTACTGGATTTGTTACTAACGAAGAGCTGAGTGCGCTTTTTCGTTCCTGTTCGGTCTATGTGCATCCGGCCATCTACGATTCGCGTGGCGATACCGAGGGGCTCGGAGTTGTGTTGGTGGAGGCGCTCAGCAACCGCAAACCGGTTGTGGCCTCGCGGGTCGGTGGAATCGTGGACGTTATCAGAGATGGGGAAACTGGTCTGCTCGTACCCCAGAAAGATCCGGAAGCAATTGCCAAGACGGTGTTGCGATTACTTGAGAACCCTGATTATGCACACCGACTGGGTGAACAGGGCTGCGCCTATGCAACGGATTACTTCAATTGGGATCGGATCATCGATCAATATGAGGCCATCTACCGTAAATGCGTCCTCTCGGATCGAGAGGGCCTCTTGAAGAAAAGAACGCTCAACCGGTTACCACTTAAGGGCTAATAAGAATGGAAAAGAAAAAATCTTCGATTCTCGCCGTAATTCGCCGCCTGCTCCCGTGGGTGGCTATCGGATGCGTTATTCTGGCTTTGCTACCGCGAACAAATGAGCTGCGACAATGCTTAGAACGTCTTAGTCTGGGATGGTTAGTACCCGCGCTCGGACTCTGTTTAGCATATTGGTTTCTGAACGCTGGAGTCTGGTCGTGGATTCTGGAATCGCTCGGTTATCCGCTCCCCTATCTTAGCGGCGTGCGGGCCTTCCTCACTTCGGAATCATTGCGTTGGCTTCCCGGCGGTGTCTGGAAATTCGCTTCTCGAATCGATGCCGCGCAAAATTTGGGTATTCCAATTGCAATCGCGTCGATCAGCCTACCTGTTGAGTTGACGACCGTCGTCTTTTCTTGGGTGATCGTTGCACTGGGGGGTATCATTCTCTCCGGTCTGGCATCTCGCTTTTTTGTCACCTACGCCAATTGGTTACTGCCTGCGAGTGGAGCAGTCGTCGTTGGCCTGCTACTCGCAAGTCTGATCTGGCCAATTCTTTCTCGCCAAAATTGGATTCGAACCAAACTGGAACAGCTCCGTACAATGTTGAAGCTGAAACTGAACTTAGGAATCCTAGTTAGGTCGGAGCTGGTTTACATCGCTTTGAATGTGCTCCACGGGCTCGGCCTTTGGCTGATGCTCGCCGGTATGGGGTACCAGCACACAGTCAATCCAGCCGCTGCAGTCGGCGCTAATGCGATTGGTTGGTTGACCGGATTCTTTGCCATGGTTGTCCCGGGCGGAATCGGTATACGGGAAACTGCTACCGCTTTTCTACTTTCTCCGCTTATGCCCTGGCAGGACGCAGCCCTCGCAGCGGTCCTTTGGCGCGCGTTGCAGATCGTCGCCGAATTAGCCTCGTTAACGCCATGGCTCTTTACCAGTGTTGGCAAACGGGGGGTGGAATCCTTGCCAGCTGAGAGTTTATACGAAACAGAGTAAGAGAAGGTTATGAAATCGAAACATCGGTCCTGGGTAAATCGTATTCTGGCCATCGTGGTTGTGGCAACCGGGCTGATCTTTGCTGCCGGAGCGTTTGTTCTGTGGCCTGGCTACACGAATCCGGGGAGCCGGATGTACACATCCGCGCTCGGATATTTGAGGGTTCAACGGCTTTTGGGATTAGCGATGAAAGCAGAGGCCGAGCAGCCGGTGTACCGTGATTTTGCGACGCCAATGCTGGGAGAGGGAACAATTCAGTGCAATTTCTATAACGTGCCGGTGGTCCCTACCGGACCGATCAAGGCTTTAAGAGTGGAAGAGGGAGACGAGGTCAAACAGGGACAAGTGCTCGCTGAAGTGGATGATTCAAAAGCGATGATTGACTTCAATACCGCCCAGCTTGCTCTCTCCACCGCGAAGGCTCAACTGCAGCGGGTCGAAGCAGGATCGGTCAATACAATGCAAGCGGAGCGTCCACAAAAGGATCAGCTGGACCTATCTGGTTTGGAAAAAGTTGTGAAGATTGCGCAAGCAAAGGTCAACATGTACCAAAAACTCCAAAAGGACGGCGCCAGCTCTCGTATTGAACTGGTTAACGCAGAGACCGAGTTAGCGAATGCGGAGCTTAACTATGAACAGGCAAAGATCAGTGCGGGCATGTCAACGCAGGGACTTCCCCAAAGTAAACAAATCGCTCTGAATGCTGTCAATGACGCGCAGAACCTTCTGCGACAGAAGCAGGAAACTCTTGGATATTTTAAGGTAACGGCGCCGGCGGATGGTATTATCGACCGCGTTTTGGTCCGTGATGGAGAATTCAATCAAACTGCCGGAAACACCGGTTTCATTGTGGCCTCAGGTATGTGGTTTGAGGCTAACATGGACCAACGAGCAGTTGCGGATCTCCGGGAGGGAATGGACGCGACGGTTCATCTCGAATCTTATGCTGGCCGTCCTCTCAGTGCGA
>DATNNZ010000465.1:0-2178 GCA_035601575.1 Chthoniobacterales bacterium | reverse complement strand
CAACAACGCCTGGTGCCAAGACAACGAGCTTTCCTGGTTTGATTGGGGCCGGGTTGAGAAAGAGCAAGATATGCTGGAATTCGCACGAGGTATCATCGCACTGCGCCGGCGCCATGCGAGCCTCTTGCACAATACTTTTTTTACCGGTAAGCCGATTCCGGGCCGGGATATTCCGGATATCGCGTGGCACGGAGCACGGCTAAACGACCCGACATGGCACGACAGCACGACCCAATTCCTTGCCTTCACCATCGCTGGTCTCTCTGCGAACGAAGAAAACCTTCATGTGATTCTCAACATGGCCGGCGTGGCGGTGGACGCGCAGCTGCCACCAATACCAGGCAGAAAGTGGTATCCAGTCGTCGATACTTCCGACCGCGCGACTACTGGCATTCTCCCACGAGAAAAGCAACCGGCAGTTTTCTCGATGATGTGGCGGGTGGAGCCACACTCCGTGGTAATTTTTGAAGGCAGTCCTAGCGGCTAGCTTGACGTATATCACTCACGACAACAAAGAGACATACATGAAAAACCATTTAAAGCGGACTTGATTACCCACCACTCTTTTGGAGTTCCCGACTTCCCACGGAATCGCTCTAAACAAATTGTTCGAGTTCGACTTTGACTGGCTTGGCATCTCGCAGTACTCTCGAATCGCCCGATCAGATGAAAATTGCCCATGCGGGCAGTATTGAGAATGGACTTTCTAGTCCAGTTGTCTCTAACCTTATAAGCCTCACTAACCTGCTCTTGGGAATTTACATACGCTTGGTAATCCGCGAAAACCAGGTATGAATCGTATTTCATCAGAGAATCTACCGGCTCGAGTGCCGAGCCCGCCGCATCGGTAAGTCCATCACCAACTATTACACCTTCAAGGTGACCGGATAAGTTCCCTGACAACCGTGCATTAGGTGCGATCAGGAAAATTGCGAAGAATCGCTGCTACTATGGTTTGAATCAGCTGTTCTGTTTGCGCCGGAGTACGATTGACGTCGGCCCTGCCCCAGCCTCGCCAGATAACCGTCTTGCTACCGGGATCGATAATATCGATCACTAACGTTCCAATTTCAGCCTGTCCGTTTGGCGACGCAGCCAGACTGGCGATCCCGGCGCTCGCCGCTTTGGCAGCGGATAGTTTGTAACCAGAGTAGTTGTCAAAAATCGAGACATATTCTCCCTGCCTCAGGACTATGTGAATGCCACCAATAAGTCCGCTTTTTTCACCGGGGAGGCGCGATAGCCCTTTTGCTTCAGGACGGAGGCAATCGATGCCTCGATACGATTCTGCCAAAAAGGAGCGTTTGAGACAGCTGCTGCCGCTTCTTGGTTGAGATGCGGGACAAATCCAAACGACGAACGATGAGCAAGACTTTCACTGGTAAGTCGAGGTGACCGCACCTCTTGGGTAGAACAACCGAGGATCGCCAGCGCTATCGTTCATAGCAGAGTTGCAACTAGGGCGTATTTCATAGTCTGCCGACCGATACTGTTTCGTGTAATCATTGTAAAGCAATAGGCAACCAACGAGAATGCTCGTGAATCCCAGCTCAAAGCGAGATGCTTGATCAGATAACCGATCTGGCTTCGGTTGGTCCCATTACTTTCGTGAGGATCCGGATCGGATTGGCGCAGTAAAATAGAGTTTTATACCATCAACATCATGATTGATCCATCTGGCTTCGCCGAGAATCTTGCGTTGCCTAAGGATTCCGCGCTTGCGACTTTTCAGATCAATCACGATGGACGCTTTCTCCAAACCCGACGGAGCTTCCAAGTTTGCGACTCGCCTGCTATTTTTGAGCGTTCCGCCTAGAATAAGCGTCTTCCCCCCATCAGCCAGTTCGCGAACGATAGTCAACTGGGCGCCGCGTTGATCCTTCGTGCGAAAGGAAACAGCTGAGATGAGTTGTTTCCCATCGCCGGACCACAAGGTCCGAATCGTGTATGGGCCAGTACGGCTATCTTCTTTCGTCTCAGGTTGATTATCGGTACGCGTCTTGTCCGTCCTCCGAAATCCAGGACCTCGTATGTGGACAGAGAGTTCGGAATTCTTTCTCACCTTTCGACTTTGAGCGCCCAATCGCAACCGAAAGCGAGCGCTGCGTGTCGATTCGTGTTGCAAATTTAGCGAACCGCGCTGGCAGACCCCCGGTCACAAGATGATCAATGATCAGA
>DATNNZ010000464.1:0-9012 GCA_035601575.1 Chthoniobacterales bacterium | reverse complement strand
AGCTCTCGGGTCTGCGGAACGATTGGCCGTACTTCGACGGTGGCACCGTAATCCAGACAGGGGTTGCCTTTAGCGATTTCCACGGCTTCTTCAAGACTGTCCGCTCGAATGAACCAGTAACCTCCAATCGCTTCCTTGGATTCCGCGAACGGGCCGTCGGTTACGGTATTTCTGCTCACCACAATTTTGCCTTCCTGCGCGAGTCGATGTCCGTTTTCGATTTTTCCTTCATTGCTTAGTCGCTCGAACCAGGCCGTGAATTGGGCCGACATTCTCTCGATCTCCTCCGGAGTCAGGATCTTATGCCAACTGGTGCCTCGAGAGAGTACCAGATACTCTGATTTCAACGTTCGTGCGCTCATAGGCGTGTCACATGCTTACCGGTTTTCTGTTGTTCAGATACACGACGAATGAAATCGCTTGATCAGGACAACTCCAAGGAGCCGGTCGGATTTTGGAGTCAGTTTCGCTAGAGAACAATGAAGAGGCGCGCAGCTCAGACAAGATCAAAGCCTGGGCTCCCGCGGTCGCTAAAGCTATGGCGGAAACGTTGTCGGACAAGTCGGCGTGCAAAGACGAGGACGACGGCGAGCACAAGTGTGCCTCCGACCCGCAACCTGCAACCTGCTAACCTTTGTGCGGCCAGCCGATGTCGTACCGCAAAGCCAAATACTCCGCGATTGCTTCTTCGCCGGGAAAGAATGAGCGCCCCTTAGCAACTCCCGGCTTCAGTTGTTTCGGTATTGTTGCGGCATCGCCTACGACCAAAACCGGTGCGCTCTGGTTTTCTGCGCCGATCAAATCCACAATCGGTTGGCGCGGCCGCGCGAACTTAAGATAGGTGATATCCATCTCCAGCCGTAGGCGAGGATAAAAAGCGAGAACGCCCTCCACTTGAGCAGAGTGCGGACAGTAGTAATTTTTGCCGTCACCAACCTCAAAGCCCGGCTTCAGTAGAAATAGATGGTCGCGCATAATTCAATAAGGTGTGTTGCTATGGGGATACTGACTTTTGCCCTGGGGAAATCCAACGATCGCCCTGTCCCTTTTATTCAGAGCGCGTTGCCGCGAGTACTACCGTTCCTTTACCTTCGATTTCCTTTTCCCGGACTGCGCGCGAACTGAGCCGCGAAAACATCGCAGGCATAATCAGGTAGTCAATACCTTGTCGGGTTAGGAAACGATAGCAAATCAAAATGAAAAAACGTCGCCCCTCAGGTGGAACGGGTGAGTGGGGATTTTAGAACCGGAAATCAGAATCCATAGGCTCTGTAATCAGTAACGACCGGCAACCTCTAATGACTTAAACCTCAAGCCTGGCCGCGCATGCCTTGTAGGACGGTTGCCGCGAATGGAGATCAAACACTGCGATTGTCAATCGATTAACCTCCGGATAATGCATCGGCAGAAAAATAGATCCCGGCGAGACCGTTGAAGTAACGAATGCCGTCGCGGTCAACGAACCGCGTCGGGTTGAAACGATCACTCGCAGGCCGGAATCAATTCCAAGTTTTTTTGCGTCGATCGGATTCACTTCAACGTAAAGGTGCTCCGGGTACAACTTGCGTAGCACATCCGATTTTGCGGTTCGCGATTGGGTATGCCATTGAGAGGAGGTGCCTCGACCGGACAATAGCCAGAGCGGAAATTCGAGGTCTGGGGTTTCCGGAGGGGAGACGGGCTCCGCGAAGAGGAATCGCGCATGTCGGTTTGGCGTGAAGAATTTTCCGTCCACGAATAGCCGGCGCTCATTGTTATCAAGGGTGTCCTGCGAGCGATAGGGCCACTGAATTCCGCCACACCGGTCCAGATGAGCATAACTTTCGATGCCGCTGAAGTCGCATGGCTGATTGCGAGAAGCTTCTTTCAGCAATTCGAAAACTGCCTCGGGGGAAGACCAACGCGAAAACTGAGGGCCACAACCCCAATAGTGCGCAATCAAGCGGAAGATCTTAAAATCTGACAATGCCACGCCGGGCGCACGCGCCACTTTTTTCACCAGTCCGATGCGGCGTTCGGAATTGATAAAGGTTCCATCTTTCTCTCCCCAGCCCGCGGCCGGGAGAATGAGATCTGCAAGCTCCGCCGTCTCTGTGGTGGTGAACATGTCTTGCACCACAAGAAAGTCGAGCTTGCGAAAGGCGCGTTTCAGATCGTCATGATCTACCCAGGAATGCGCCGAATTCGTTGCGATGATCCAAAGTGCTTTAATCTTGCCCTCTTTGATGCCTTCGATGATGCGATCGTATGGCCATGAATGTTGGGTGGGAATTGCGCTCTGCTGAATCTGCAAAAGCTGCGCGATCTTTGTCCGATCTTGGGCGCTGGCGAAATCATGACCACCGAGCAAGCTAGTTACATTAGCGAAAAGCCGTGATCCCATCGCGTTACACTGGCCGGTGATAGAGTTGGCGCCGGTGCCTGGACGGCCGATGTTCCCGGTCATCAGAGCCAGGTTGATGATCGCTTGCGCTGTGCGTGTGGCTTCATGGCCCTGATTAACTCCCATCGTCCACCAAAAAGAAACACGCTCCCCCTCGTGAATGACCTTTGCTACCTGCCGGAGTTGCGTTAGCGAGATGCCTGATCTGGCAGCGACCTCGCTTAGGGACAATTTTTCCAAAAAAGTAGCAAACTGGTTGAAGTCCTCCGTGTGTGTATCGATGTATGAACGGTTAATCCAACCTTCATCGACGAGAATCTTTGCCAACCCGTAAAGCAGCATGAGATCGCTTTTTGGCCGGATCGGCAGATGGATCGTCGCTGCCATCGCGGTTTCGGTTTTCCGTGGATCGATAACAATGATGGTTGGATTTCGAGAATTTTGCATAACGCGCTGCCACATGATTGGATGCGCGATGCAAGGGTTCGATCCGACAAAGATGAGCGCGTCAGATTGCTCGAAATCAGCGTAAGTATACGGAGGCGCGTCGAATCCGAACGACTGCTTGTAGGCAACATGGGAGGTTGCCATGCATTGGCGGGTATTGCTATCGCAGTGTAAGAATCCCATACCAAACTTGAAGAGTGCCCCGAGGAATGCCATTTCTTCGGTCACAATTTGGCCGGTGCTCAGAAACGCGACCGATTCCGGGCCATGGGCACGCTTGATCTCCTTCAAGCGTTCGCAAAAGAGGATCAAAGCGGCTTCCCAATCAATCGATTCCAATCGTCCCGAGGCTCTGTTCCGTAGCAGCGGCGTGGTTGCTCGATCATGGGCTCGCAGCGGAGTCAACGCTTCCCAACCTTTTGGACAAGCCATTCCCAGGTTAACGGGATAATCGGGATCAGCGCTCAGATTGATCGCTTCACCTTTGCGCAGATGCGCTTTGAGCCCGCATCCGGTTGAGCAGAACCCACATACTAAGGTGGTAGTGTCATCTGGCTCCAGGCGCGCCGGAATCTGGCCTAATCCAAACTTACCTGGATGCAGGACGAGTTCCTGCGTTTGGGGGCCATCCTTTTGCCGAATCAAGCGGCGCACTTTCTCCGGAAGTCGCTTCACGGAGCCACCCCTCCTGGCATTCGCGGGGCGACCGCGCTCACAAAAAAGATGTAACGTTCGCCCAGAATCCAACCGAACAAAAGCACGCAGACCGATAACGTGAGCCAAAATTGAGAACCGGCCGACAATCGATTGACCAGTAAGCTCAGCGCGGCGGCCAAAGCGGCGCAGGCTACACGCAGATAAGCAAGGTGGGGGAGCCGAAACCAAATGATTTTACTGGAAATGCGAAGTGGATGTTGTTTCCGGCGCAATGCGTAGAGACTTCCGGCCAATTCCCAGACGGCGAGGAGCAGAAAGGTAATCAAACCGGCGGTGAGCAAACTGGTAGAAAGAGGAAGCAACTCTTTGTGATCGACCGTGAGAAGCGCTGCACCCATCAGACCGGTGGCTACCACGCTTCCGAAGAACTTAGGCAGAACTTGTGTCCATGCCCAGAATGGGCGCCGCGTGTCGATATAAATCATCGCTGAGCAAGCGATACTGAGGATACCAATTACCGCGGTTATGCGAGTTCCCTGGATTAGCAGATTCTGTTGGATCGAAGCATCGAACAGAGACCATCTTGGTGGCAGCCAAGCTACAATTGTCAGCGCCAAAGCGAGTCCGAAAAAGCCACCGAACGCCACGATTTCCCGGCTCATCCAGGAGGTCCGAAGCCCAAGCCAAGCCCGCCAAGCTCCTAGCGGACGCCCCAGATGAAGGATGCTGGCGGCCAGTCCTGCTGCGAGCAAGGTGCAAACTGCGAGGCTGGCTGAACCTGTGAACATCTTGAATCCGGTTGGGTCCAAGAAAGTCAGCGCACCGGCCGTCACGGAAAGCCCGACTGCCATTTGGGTCAGAACCAGCATCACAATCAGTGGCCAATGCGGATGCTCCAGCCGCAATCGGGATTGATCGCTTGGGCGCGCATTTGGTGGAATAGACTTTCGACCGACGTAAGCGGTCGTGGGTTGCGTGTAGCTTGATTCGAAAGCTCCCGGTACCAACCGTTGGCCGCTCCGAGCAGTCGCGGCGGTCATCGAGGTGGTGGACACGATCTGAATCGTGATCGCACTCGACGGGCAAGCTTGCGCGCAGGCCGGCGCCTCGTTGCGCGCGAGCCGGTTGAAACACATGTCACATTTACGCACAATACCCCGCCGTTTTGAGTATCTGGGCACGTCGTACGGGCACTTTAGCACGCAGTATTGGCAGCCGATGCACTGATCATCCAAGTGGCGAACGATGCCGGTAACCGGGTCCTTCTCGTAAGCTAAGACCGGACAACCGTTCAGGCAGGCGGGATCGACGCAGTGATGACAAGCGGTGGTGATATGTTGCTGGTATGGCTGTTCCGGATCGTGGCCGATCAGAAGCCCGACATCTCTCCAGGTTTCATCCTCGTCCAGTCCATTGAGCGAGTGACATGCACTAACGCAGGCCTTACAACCCGTGCACGCATCGAGATTGACTTGAAAGCAGAGCTGTTCTCCCGGATTGGGTTGCCGATCTGGAATTAGTTCCCGGTAAAAGCCCGCAGGTTGGAATTCGTCGCTCGACTGTGCTTGGGCGAAACGCTCGACAAATGGTAACTCCTGCTGCTCTCCCAGCAGTATCTGCAATATGTCCCCGCTCCCTGACATTGACACTACAATCCTCGATTAGATTTTGGCTTCAGCCATGCTACCCCAGGTCCCTCGCCACTTTCCTTTGACCAGGCTTAGACCCACAATCGCGAGACCGCAAAGAGCGGCAAACACCAAAAACCCGAGCGAATACGCCCCGGTCAAGTTCTTGGCAATCCCGAGCGAGTAGGCCAGGTAAAAGCCGCCGATTCCACCGCCGGCGCCGACCAGACCGGTCATTATGCCAATCTCTCTCGGGAATCGTTGCGGCAAAAGCTGGAAGACCGCTCCGTTCGCCATACCGAGTGCGCCGGAAGCAATGAGAAAGCTGGCTACATTGAAGCCGTAGTCCCGCAGTACCGCACCGGAGGCGAGGGCTAGCGCGGCGATTCCATAGAAGAAATAAAGCGCGCGAATTCCGCCGGTCCGATCAGCCAAGGCGCCGCCCACCGGCCGAAGCAATGCACCTAAGAAGGTACAGACTGCAGCAATGTCTCCGGCTTGCACTGGCGTTAATCCATACTCGCTCTTGAAGTAGATCACGTAACTGCTGGCCAAGCCCACGAAGCCGCCAAAGCTCACGGTGTAGTAGAAGCAGAACCAATGCGCGTCCGTTGTTCTTAACAGCTTGAGGTAATCCGACAATTGACTCTTCTGGCCGGAACTCGGCGGTTCCTTGGCAAAGAAAAGATAGATGAGCAGGACCAGCACCGCTGGAATAAGCGCAAGGCCAAAGACGGCTTGCCAGCCGTAGGTTTGCGCCAATCGCGGAGCGAACAGGCTATCGAGTACGACTCCCATGTTACCCGCTCCGGCAATGCCCATGACAACTCCTTGCATGTTCGGCGGATACCACCGTCCGGCCTGGGGCAAAGCCACCGCAAAACTCGCGCCGGCAAACCCGAGAACCAGCCCCAGCAAAATTGTCGCGGTCAAAGACGGCAACCCTGCGCGCCAGGCGTTAAGCAAGCCACAGATGACGATGGTTTGCGCGATCAGTCCGGTCCGTTTGGAGCCGATCCGATCTACCAATAGCCCGAGTAGAATCCGAAGGAAAGCGCCGGACAGGATCGGTACTGCAACCATCAAACCCTTCTGATCCGGTGAAAGATGTAACGTCTCGCCGACCTGAGCGCCCAATGGTCCCAACACAGTCCAGATCATGAAACTGAAATCGAAGTAAAGGAAAGCCGATATCAGGGTTGGCAAATGGCCGCTGTGCTTTAGATCCGAAAGTTTCAACATTTGAAAAATTTTGCGTAAGGAGAGAGGTGAGCGCGATGCGTGCCAAGGCCCAGCGATGGCTCGCCTGGAGTCCGAATAATTTGGTTTTTGCTTAGGAAATTGGGAGATTTCGAACTTCCGCGGCTCTCTCACGAACCTATCCGTCCGAAAGCATGGTGATCTTTGCGCAACTCCCGTGGTCAAAATGGACAATTCGCCTGTCTTCAGCGGCGACTGTCCCAATACGCCTCCCGTTTTGGTCGGCCTCGAAGTTCACCCCGGGAGCTGCGCGGTTTTAATGATGCCAAAAACAGCAGTCGCCATCGTTTGCCATCGCACTGGGCACGTGGCTCAGACCTAGCCTTAACAAATCTTGAAGATCCGCTGATGTGAAACCATGCTACGCGTTTGATCGAGTAATCGCCATTGCCCCACGGATTCGTATGCTGGGTTCGATCCGTCCAGGGAGGATGACGAGAAGGCGACTGCGGTTTGTGGTAGCACTAAGCGCGCAGCTCCGCGTGAACTTCGAGGCCAACCAAAACGGAAGGCGTATTGGGACAGTCGCCGCTGCCGAAGAAAACGTCGCCGAAATGTGTGAAGGGGGCGTGCTTCAATGCCAGATTCCGTGCGGCGGTCACCCGGTTTGACTTTCTATTTCGTTGAAGGTGATCGGTTTCAATTCCACTCCGGTGATTTGGTCAGGGTTCACGACCTCGATGCGGCCGATCTCCTTTTCAAAAACTAACCGTCCGTATGGGCTCACCCATGCGCTTTCGCGAGTTCTGACATGGATAGAGTCACCGCCGGCTCGATGTATCGTAAACGGCCGCCAGTCTCGTGCTCTCAAAAGTTCCCGGATTCGGTCCGTCATACGATACGGCTAAGCCCAAAAAGGGATTCATACAAGCAGCCGAAGGTTGTATAGCCTTTCTGACTACTCTGAATTTTCGATTCCGAATCAGCTAAGCCGGTCTCGTTTGTCGGAATTTGTGGCTGAGTGAACCTTTCGTTTCTTGACAGCGGATAAAGAGTGAATCAACAGCAGGGAACAAGTTTTTTCGATCTAGAAACCATGACCAATAACGGAGTTGGATTGTGAATAGATTTGGTTCTTCAATCAGCCGAGAATTGAAAGCAACTCAGGAAGACGGCCGGTTTTACGTTCAGCGTTCGTCGTGTTCAATTGAGATTACTTACGATTCAGAGCGGGAGATCGACATAGCCATCGAATGGCACACCGGCGCCAGGCTGCTCGGGCACGGAAGCAAATCGTGGCGCACTCATAGCCTCAAGGAAGCGGCCCATCAGCTACATCAATTTGTCCCGAACGCCAACGTACCGTATCGGATCTGCGTCGCCGAGCTGGTGGCCCATTTGCCCGCTGCGGGAAAAACAATCGCGTTTGATCCGACCAGGCAAACTAAGATGCTGCCTGATGGAACCCACGACCAACCAACGGATACTTAACCATTCGTTCTGTTGATGGTTAGAAAACCGCTGTTCACCGACAACGTTGAAAACGCCGTCCTGCCAGTAATGAATGCTCAATCAGAGCCGGCCACAAATTCGTTTGCCGTCATCTGGCGTCGCGCGCTCGACAACAAAAGCTTTGAAATCTGCCGATTCATCTGTTCACGAACTGGTCTTCAGCTAAACGGCACGATTATCGCCGCACACGAAAATCAACCGATCGAAGTCTATTACCAAATTTTCTGCGATTCCGATTGGAGAACACGAGAAGTCAAAGTTGACCAACGCTACGGATTGATAGAATCGAATCTCGAGCTTTCCGTAAGCGATGGAACCTGGAATCGAGACGATCGAGGCCGGCTACCGGAGCTGGCCGGTTGTATCGACGTCGATATCGAACTGACTCCGGCAACGAACGCTTTACCGATTAATCGTCTCAACTTGGCAGTAGGCGAATCCGCCGAAATTCAAGCAGCGTGGATCCGTCTTCCGGCGTTTGTGATAATTCCTGCCCGCCAGCGGTATGATCGCTTAAGCGAAAGCACATATCGGTATACTAGTCTCGCCAGCGGTTTTCACGCGGAAATCGAAACCGATAAATACGGTTTCCCGGTTCGCTACGGAAATATTTGGGAGCGGATTGGGTAACGCCGGGAGCGCCGATAGCGCCACCACTACATTAATGGAGGCTCAACAGATCCTGTCTCCGCCGGATCTGCCGCCGTCGCGCGCTTTGGCGCGCCGTAGCCGTTTGTGGTCTGGTCCAGAGCGCTCCGCGGTTGCCTCCGTTCTAAATTCTAAATGCTTGATTCTGCCTTCTGGATTCCTTCTCTCCCTTGGCTACCATGGAAACTTTCGGTGGAGAATCCGATGCGAAAAAAGCTCTTTGTGATTTGGCATGATGCGGTCGGTGGGTTGCCCTGGGATTTCTGGATTCTTTGGTCTGGAATCCTAGTGAACCGAATTGGCGCAATGGCTTTCCCGTTTCTTTCGTTCTTCCTTGCCAGTAAAGGATTCTCCGAAAACGTCGCGGCACTGGCGGTCTCCTGTTGGGGGATCGGCGGATTGACCGCCACCTTCTTTGGCGGATGGAGTGCTGACCGGATTGGCCGCAAGCCGACGCTGTTGGCCGGACTGGTTTTATCGGCGGCGGCCATGCTGGCAATGCCTTGGGGTAACTCGATCGTTCTGATCGACCTTTGC
>DATNNZ010000463.1:0-20141 GCA_035601575.1 Chthoniobacterales bacterium | reverse complement strand
CAGGTATGAATGCGATTGCGGGAGTTGCTGAAGTCGCTGCTGCAGCTCTTCCTGGTTTTGTGCCCGCAAATACAATGTCACAGTAATTAATGCACTCGGCGAGCAAGGGCCGACGAGCTGAGCGTCTGGCGGGAGGTTTCGTTCAGAACCGGGTAATGGTAAAGAGTGAGGTTCGTTTTGGGGCATGGTTGTGAATTGGTTGTGATCCTGCGGGTCGCCGGACCGACATTCAACGATCTGCGAAGGAAGCATTCATCCGTGAGTGCGGCTGTAATAAAGAAAGCGTTGCTAATTTGTCGACCTGAAGGGATCGTGCAACCGCAGTCAAAAAAGTGTGCCGTTTTTGGAAGAAGTTTTATGCCGGCTCGAGGTGTTTCGCGAATCAAAAGCAAACAGTCCGTAGCGAATACTGCCGCTCGCTTGGTCGATCTATTGAACGACAAAGGCATCAAAATTTTCGCCCGAATTGATCAGCGGGCAGAAGCGGAGCACGTCGGACTCACGCTGCGGCCAACCGAACTGATCATCTTTGGGGATCCCAAAACCGGTACGCCGCTCATGGACACCTACCCGTCGCTCGCGTTGGATCTCCCGTTGAAAGCGCTCATCTACGAAGATACCACCGGGGATGTTTGGCTTTGCTTTAACAGTCCGGAATATTTGGCTGAGCGCCATGGTCTGGCGACGATACCGTTTGAAGCCGTCGTTAAGCTGCTGGAAGCGGCTGCGGGCTAGGGACAGGCGCCAGAATACGGAATTTATAGAATGGAGCGCCGAAGGCGCGGCCTCAGGATAGCCTGGGCAAAGCCCGCCCACGCTATCCTGAGGGCGCGCCTTCGGCGCTCTTCCCTAGTCCGGGGGGTGCGCGCGTGGTTCGCGATCCTTGGTGCCGGTGGTAGTCGGCGCAGTCACGAATGGGCCGCCAGCAAGTGGAGCGACGTCACTGAAGGCGACGTCCGGCATTTCGCTGGGTTTACCTTCCAATGGAAAATCCTTTCGCAAGGGAAAATAGGGATAACCGTCCCACATCAGGATTCGTCTGAGATCCGGATGATTGGTGAATCGGATTCCCATCATGTCGAATACCTCGCGTTCGTGCCAATTCGCACCTTCCCATACGTGCGATAGCGTCGGCACCTCCAGGGTGTCTTCAGAAACTTTTGTTTTCAGGCGGAGATGAATATTTTGTTCGAGCGAATAGAGCTCGTAAACGACCTCAAACCGTGGTTCTTCGCCGAAATGGTCCACGCTGCTGATATCGACCAGAACGTTAAAGCCGATTTCGTCGCGGCAAGTGCGGCATACCGATTCGATTTTCTCGAGCGGCACTTGCAACGAGATCTCGTCACGGAATTCCGTTTGCGGCAGATTCGGAAAACGCTCTTGGATTTTTCCCGCGAGTTGCGCTGTGGTCATGAAACCGCCTCAAACAATGCACGTTTTTGGTCCTCGATGGCATGCTCGTGCATGATCTTGTGCTGCAGTTTCATCAGGCCCTCTAACAATGCTTCCGGGCGCGGGGGACAACCGCTGACGTAGACATCGACCGGAAGGAGATGGTCGATGCCTTGGAGGACGGCATAGCTGCGATACATTCCACCGGAAGAAGCACAAGCTCCCATTGCGATTACCCACTTTGGTTCCGGCATTTGGTCATAAATACGCTTTACCGCCAGAGCCATTTTGTACGTTACTGTGCCGGCAACAATCATTACGTCGGATTGGCGCGGGGAAAAGCGCATGACTTCAGCGCCGAATCGAGCAATGTCGAATCGGGATGCGCCGGCTGCCATCAGCTCGATTGCGCAACAGGCGAGACCCATTGGCATTGGCCAGAGCGAATTTTTTCGCATCCAATTGATGCAGGCATCCAGCCGTGAAAAGATGACATTGCCTTCCACTTTTGAGTCGTACGCTGCCGGAGCGATCGTGGCCATAAGGAAAGCTTATGATGAGCGATCCCAGGAGCAAGTGAAATATTTCACAAAGTCCCTAGGCTTTCTTGAATCGCAGCTTCGCTGCTCCCGACGTTTGAGCCGTTGACGCATGTTCTGGGCTGAAGAATAGTGCGGCTCTCGGATGCCCAGGCGTTTCACCCGCAATTTCTGTATCATTGCTCATATCGATCACGGGAAGACTACTCTCTCTGATCGTTTATTGGAGTCCACCGGCGCGATCGAAGAACGGGACAAGCAGGATCAGTTGCTCGATTCGATGGATCTCGAACGTGAACGCGGAATCACCATCAAGGCCCATCCCGTGACGATGCAATATCAGGCTAAAGATGGGGAGAGCTATCGATTGAATCTTTTGGACACACCCGGTCATGTGGATTTCTCGTACGAGGTTTCCCGGAGTCTGGCCGCCTGCGAAGGCGCAATCCTGGTGGTGGATGCGGCGCAGGGGGTGGAAGCGCAGACTGTGGCCAATGTTCATCTCGCGCTAAAGCAAGGATTAATGATCGTTCCGGTCATTAACAAGATCGATCTGCCGAACGCGGATGTCGCAACCGTAAAGAAGCAGCTCGAGGACATTCTCGCGATTCCCGCCGATGAAGCCATTTTGGCGAGCGCAAAAACCGGGATCGGAATCGACGAAATACTCGAAGGGATTGTCCACCGGATTCCGCCTCCGCATACATTGGAGGATGAGAAGTTACGGGCGCTGGTATTCGATTCGCTGTTCGACATTTATCGGGGGGTTGTCGCCTATACGCGGGTGTTTTCGGGCAATATTGTTGCCGGTCAGTCGGTCAAGCTGATGAGCACCTCGAAGAGCTACGAAATTAAAGAGGTCGGGATCTTTACGCCAAAGCCTCTGGCCCAAAACGAGCTGAAAGTGGGCGACGTCGGCTATTTCATTGCCAACATTAAATCGAGTGCCGAAATTAAGATTGGCGACACCTTAACCGAGCAACGGAATCCAGCCCGGGAGCCATTGCCTGGTTTCCAGGAAATTCATCCAATGGTTTTCAGTGGGATCTATCCGATTAACACTGCTGACTTTGAGCATCTCAAGACGGCGATGGGCAAACTCCAGATCAACGATTCGGCTTTCGTTTACCAGGCGGAGAATTCGATCGCGCTCGGTTATGGTTTTCGTTGCGGGTTTCTTGGCTTATTGCACATGGAGATCGTGCAAGAGCGGCTGCGACGGGAGTTCGATATGGATATCATCGCGACCTACCCGAGCGTCGTGTACGAGGTGATTAAGACAAACGGCGAAAAACTCGAGGTCGATAATCCGGCTCACTTACCTGATCCGAGCGTCATCGATGAGGTTCGCGAGCCGGTCGTAAAATGTTTCGTCATGTGCCCAAATGAAAATATCGGCGATATGATGCAATTGATTTTGGAAAAGCGCGGTGAAGTCGAGCATACCGAATCGTTGGATACCCGGCGGGTAATGTTGACCGCGACCGTACCGTTGAACGAAATACTCGTCGATTTCAACGATAAGATTAAATCGCTCACTCACGGCTATGGCTCGATGGATTATGAATACGCCGGTTATTGGTCCGCCGATTTAGTGAAGCTGGATATGCTGGTGAACGGAGAACCAGTGGACGCCTTCTCCAGTATTGTCCATCGGGACAAAGCGGAAGCGCGTGGACGATTGCTGGCCGCGAAACTAAAGGAGGTCATTCCCTCGCAGCTATTCCAAGTCGCCATTCAGGCGGCGATCGGCGGGAAAATTGTCGCTCGTGAGAACGTGTCGGCACTCCGAAAGAATGTGACCGCGAAATGCTACGGTGGAGATATCACTCGAAAACGAAAGTTGCTGGAGAAGCAGAAGGAAGGGAAAAAGCGGATGAAAGCGATCGGCAAGGTGAATATTCCGCAAGAAGCTTTTATCGAAGTGCTCAAGACCAACTGACATCGTGGTTACTCCGCAACATATCACCCAGGGTCGCGCGCTGGCTAAGGCGGCAGAAAGACTGATCAACTATCGAAAAGATATTGCGCCGTCGGAACTCATGGAGACCGTGCAATCCGATTTGGCTCAGCTCAAAGCGGCCTTGAAGGGGCGCTCGAAAGCGGACGTTGAGCCAGCGGCGAAAACACTGGAAACATCGTTGCATCGATTGGACCCTCCCAACTCGAACACGGCCATTCGAGATTATGTGGAGCTGATCCTGGTGGTGGTCGCAATTGCGATTGGACTGCGCACTTACTATCTCCAACCGTTCAAAATTCCGACCGGGTCAATGCAGCCGACTTTGAATGGAATCATTGCGAAAAGAATCGATACGCCGCCTCCGAATCTACTGGTGCGGGCGTTTCAGTTTCTAACCTTGGGCCGGTCTTACGAAGACGTTACCGCTTCGGAAGAGAGCGAGACCGTGAGTTCGATCCAGCCATACAAAGTAAAATACTTTTGGGACGGCTCTTTAGTAACGACTCAATCTCCCGGTTCGGCTGTCCATAATTATGTGGTCGGAATCTCACCCGAAGTGCTGGAGCGTCAGCTCGAGGTTTATCCAGGTGCTACTTTTCGGCGGGGAGAGCCGATTGTTCGGGCGTACGCAGATCTGGGCGATCAAGTGTTTGTTGATAAAGTTTCCTACAATTTTTCCCAACCGAAGCGGGGAGATATCTTCGTCTTCAAGACCAATCAAATCATAGGAATCCCGCAGGCGCCGGACGGATCGAGCCAACATTATATTAAGCGCTTGGCCGGGCTGCCGCGTGACATCCTCCAGATCAAGGAGCCACACCTGTTTATTAACGGGAAGCCGGCCCGTCGGTTCGCCTTTAAACGAGTAGAGTCGAGGCAGAATGGGTACACCGGGTACACTAATGATCATTCGGGCACTAACAGCATGATCTATTTAGGTGATCCTGGAGCGAGCGTCAGGGTCGAACCGCACACCTATTTTGCACTGGGGGATAACAGTGCCAATAGTTTGGACAGTCGATACTGGGGTTTTGTGCCCGAAAGGAATGTGGTGGGAAAAGGCCTTTTCATATATTGGCCGTTTACCAGCCACTGGGGATTTGCGCGCTAGCGCTTGCACCTACAAAACCGCAAATTGTTCTTTCGGTTGCCCTCGAAGTCCGACAGGCTGCTGGCTGGTGAACTTAGTCGTAGCTGAGGGAATGGACACCAGATGGATTGCCGAGATCGGGGCCGGAATCCTGGCCTACGCTTTTGTAATCTTTGGCAACCCTGCTCTTCCATTCTTTCGAGACGGACTTCGAGTGTTGAAACGCTATCCTCGGATCTGGCTCTGGTTGGCCGGTATGAGTTTCGCGTATTGGTTTTTCCAACTGGCAGAAGCCTGGGAACTCGGGGAGTTAAAATTCTCCCTCTACGATCTGGTATATTGGCCTGCCCCGCGAGCGTGGAATTGGGCGCTGGCTGCCAGCCGAGCTTGGTTGCCGGCGTTGGAGCTGCTGGCCGGCTTGTTCAATCAGATCGTAGTCAGTTTTCCGCTTTCCGGGATCGCTGCGCTTTTGTTCTTACTCAATTGGGGCAACTCTCATTTTGCGTTGATTCAGGAGATGCGTGTTCGCTTAGGCCGATGGTGGATGCCAATCTATGGTGGATTGGTAATCTGTGCATTCGGAGCACTGCTGAAACCGATGTTCGGATTGGGGATTCGATGGCTTAATCAGTATCTCGACGGCATTTTTCTACTTCGACTTGGAGCGGTTCTCGATTCGCTCTCCTTTGCCTTCGAATACTTGTTTGGTTTGGTGATTCAGGTTTATCTCATCCTGTTGGTCTTTGTCTGGATACGAGGCATCGATTCGCCGCCGGAACGCGTGTTCATCTTCGCGCTCAAGCGGATGGCGCATTTGGCGAAATGGGCGGGACTGATCTTACTCGTCAGTTCGTTGGGGATCCATCTGCCATTGCTGACAAGCTATCTCTGGATTGGGCAGTTTACGGATTTTACAAGTGCCGCCGTTCAATATGTTGAGCAGACCGCTCGACCGCTGATGGCCATTGCTTTGCTCCTATTCTGCTCCATGCAGATATCACTGGTCCTACACAATGAGTCGTTTCGGCAAGCGATCACCGAACACGCAGCATTCATGCGCCAACATTGGTATCGGGTGCTTTGGTTCCTAGTTGTCGCCGGAATGCATCTCTTTCTGGTTTGTTGGGTTGGAGCAGGTTGGCTGGACGGATACAAAAACGGATCCTTTCCCTATTTGGTTGGCTTATTTTTGCTTAGCGGAGCTAAGGCGATATGTGCCGCATGGTTTCTGGCGGCGTGGGTTTGTCTCTATCGAAATGCGCGCAGACAACGCAAGGAGATCCGGTTCTGAAGAAATAGCCGATAGCCAAAGAGCCCGGTTGTTGGGATCTGCTATTTGCCATTTGCAATTTGCTATTTTTTGGTGACGAGACCTTATGGCGGATGAGCTCTTAGCAGCCTTGGGAATCATTCGAAGATCGGACGAAACCGACATTGGTTCTCTTGAATTTACTTATCGATTCCAGGTTGCTCGATTCTACAAGTTGGCCGGTCCAGAGCAGGGAGGCAAGCATCTGGCGCTGCAGCTTCTGGGGCTGAGGTTGCAACCGGAAGGAGGTGAACTCAGACTTGAAGGACAAAGAGTGACCGGATTGGACAGCGAGATTTTAAGCGAAATTCGGAATCAAAAATTTGGGTTTCTGTTTGCGGCGCCCTTTCTTTTGCCCTCGTTTAGCGTCCTGGAAAATGTTGCCATGCCACTCTTCAAAATAGCTCAAGTGGATGCGAGAGAGGCGAAGCGAATCACGGAAGAGATACTCAATCTGGTTGGAATAATGCCGATCGTCGAACTGAAGCCGGCAGACTTGCCGCCACTGGAACAAGCGTTGACCGCGCTCGCTCGCGCCATTGTGCATCATCCCAGGCTGCTGATCGTCGAAGAGCTGGGCCAAAATCTCGACGCCGCTTCCGCCGAGTTTTTGCAGCGAACCATTCGCCGAATTCCAGAGCATCTTGGTATTGCAGTGATCGCGACGTGCGCGCCCCATGTTCCATGCTACGTCGACGATGTGGTGCTGGAATTCGATCGTGGAAAACTGAAAGAATCCGTGGGAGAGGATCGACTCGGATGAGTTCGGCCGATCAAATCACCAAGCAAAGCCGCTCTAATCTTGCGTTCGCCTTTCTCGCTCTGCCGGCAGAAAAAAGGCGCGACATTACCACGTTCTATGCGTTTTGCCGGCGGGTTGACGATGCGGCAGATGATCCCGGAATTGCGCTAGAGAAGAGAAAGGAGTGGCTTCAGAATTGTCGCCGATGGCTTCGAGAAAAGACCATCGGCGAACCAGCATTTGCCGTAGAAGTACGCGCGCTGATTGCCAAATACCGAATCTCTCTCGACTTGTTTGAGGATATCCTAACCGGCGTAGAATCGGACCTTGAGCCGGTCCGATATTCGAGCTTTGGCCAACTTTCAGAATATTGCTATCGCGTCGCGAGTGCAGTTGGGTTGGTCAGCATCGAGATTTTTGGCTACCGAAATCCGCGTTGCCGCGATTACGCCTACCAGCTCGGAATGGCGCTACAACTCACCAACATTATTCGAGACGTGGAGACCGATTTCCAAAATGGTGGCCGTATTTATCTACCGCTCGATGAATTGAAACAGTTCGACTACTCCCCGGACGCCCTGCAGCAACGGGAGTATGACGAGCGGTTCATTCGGTTGATGAAGTTTCAAGCAACCAGGGCAAAGGATTTCTTTGCCAAGGCAAAGGCGGCGCTGCCCCGGGAGGATCGTTCTTCGATGGTAGCGGCGGAGGGTATGCGATCCATCTATTTTGCCTTGTTGCGGAAAATCGAAAAAGACGAATTCAAGGTGTTTTGGCGCAACTATCGATTAAACCGCGCCGAAAAGCTTTTTTTTCTGGCCCGTCAATTTATCTGGCCTTTTGCGACATAACTTGTTACTTGTGTCAAGCGGATTCGGCAAACAGCTGCCCTTTGCTCTACGGGCTACGGCGCGTCCGCTGTGAAAAGCCGCGCCAAAGCGGAGCGACAGCGAATGGCCGATTCTTAGAACAGGAGTCTGCCATGAAAAGATTGACTGCTGCCTCGTTGGCGGTGTTTGCATTTTGTGGGCTCTTTGCCGCGACTGCATCCGGTGCCTTCATCGTGCACCTAATCGACAAAGAGATCATTTACTTGGTGCCGCCGGTCAGGTATCCAACCGCTGAAAAGACCCAGGATCCGTCCGTAGTGATTAGTCCTTACTACCCGCACAACCGTGTCGTCGTACGCGGGATTCAAAGCGGCTATCTGGTAATGGATCCGTCGGTCGGTAAAGGCTTTATTCGACCGTAGTTGCCGAAGGAAGCTGGCGCGGATCGCTCGGTGTCTGCGCAATGGTTGGCATCGGACTCAGGTTTGGACAGAAGGGCGCAGAGACAGATTTTTAACAGAAGATCACGGCGGTCTCAAAGGGAGGATACTCTCCCGGTCATGACTCCATGGTATGATCCCACGGCGAATCCTTTCTGATCTTTGCGATCTCCTTGTTCAAAATCCGTCTCTGCGCGCTTCTGTAGCGGTTACTCGTGTCGAAAGGATGTCTCTACCCAAACAGCCAGCGACAGACGATCACTGCGGCGATGACTCCTACCAGGTCAGCCAACAATCCCGCCGGAATTGAATGTCGAGTGCGAGTGATACCAACCGAGCCGAAATAAACAGCTACCACATAGAATGTGGTCTCGGCGCTTCCATAAATGGTCGCTGCCATATAGCTCAGCAGATGATCTGGTCCGAACTGTTTAACCAGATCGCCTAAGATGGCGATAGATCCACTACCGCTTAGCGGTCGCATCATGATCATCGGTAGCAGATCAGCCGGAATTTGAAGGGCATTAAGCAGCGGAGTCAATCCACCTTTGAGCAAATCGAGCGCTCCGGACTCGCGAAAGACCGCGATAGCAACCAACATTCCGACCAGATAAGGAATAATGCGAATTGCGACCTGGAAACCTTCTTTGGCCCCCTCGACGAATTCGGAATAGACCGAAATCCCTTTCCCCAGCGCGTAAAGCGGGAACAAGGCTAAAAGGAAAGGAATGGCCAACGGAGAGAGCGCGCGCAAAAACATTGCGATGGCGTCCAGAAGCCCGGTCGGCGAATTCGTTGCGGTGTACGGAATGGGGAACCAACGGTCGAGGATATAAGGAAAAGCGCGAATTGCTAACGTGACAGCGAAAAGAAGCACCAAGATCCCAATCGCGAAGATCGCCCATGGGCGCAGCCGAGGAGTAGCGAGTTCGGTGGCTGAGCCGTCTTTCCCAATCTCCACCGGCGAATCCTGAGTCGGACCGACGGGGATTTGGTGGTCCCACCGAAAGGGCCCCGCCCGTTCAAGCACCTTCACAAAGAAAATCGCAGCTATCGTCGCGATTCCGGTGGCAATAAGAGTTGAACCGACGATCGCGGTCGGATTCTTACTCCCGTTGATTGCCAGAATATTGATCGCGGTCGCCGGAACTAATTGAATGGAGCTGGTGTTGAGCGCTAAGAACGTACACATCGCATTGGTGGCGACACCCTTTCTTTGATTCAGCTCGTTCAGGTGCACCATCGCTTTCAACCCGAGCGGAGTAGCGGCATTGCTGACGCCCAGCATGTTCGCAGCGATGTTCATCATCATCGCTCCCATTGCGGGATGATCGGCCGGAATTTCCGGGAAAAGGCGGGACATGATCGGTCGGATAACGCGGCCGAGGAGTTGAATGAGCCCGGCGCGTTCGGCCAGGCGCATCATTCCAAGCCAAAGGGCCATCACACCGATCAAAGGGAGAGCGATTTCCATCACCGCAGATTTTGCGGCACTCAGCGCTCCTTGATTCAAAGCGTCAAACCGGCCGGTGAAAACAGCACAAACGACACCGGCTAATAAGAGCGTTACCCAGACCAGATTGAGCATGATGGCAGATAAAAGAACAATTCACCTCCCCGAGTCGACAAAATCCGCAACTGACCGGCGGCGAAAGGCATGCTATTTGAGGAATAGCACGCTAGCCTGCAATAAGTGCTGGGTGCGCATGGCGTATAGGATTCGCTGGCTAGCCCGAAGCTACAAAATAGAAACACCTATGCAGATTGGAATCGTTGGACTGGGCAGAATGGGCGGGAATATGGCTCGTCGCTTGATGCGGGAGAAGCATGAAGTCGTCGTCTATGACCGGAGTGCCGAAGCAATTCACGCGTTGGAAAAAGAAGGAGCTGCCGGAGCGAAGGATTACGCGGAATTGGTCGAAAAGTTGAACCCGCCTAGAGCTGTCTGGTTGATGGTTCCGGCGGGTGCTCCGACGGAAGAATCGGTGGAAGCTTTGAAACCATTGCTCGAATCCGGCGACGCCATCATTGACGGCGGAAATTCTTACTTCAAAGACGATATCCGCCGCAGTCACGCGTTAAAAGAAAACGGGATCCATTATCTGGATGCAGGCACGAGTGGCGGTGTTTGGGGAATCGACCGCGGATACTGTTTAATGATCGGGGGAGATCGCGAAACGGTGGAACGGCTCGAGCCAATCTTTGCCACGCTTGCTCCCGGCCAAGGCAATACTCCGCCTTCGCCCGGGCGCGAAAAATTTAAGAGTACCGCGGAACAGGGCTATCTTTATTGCGGACCTTCTGGTGCTGGACATTTCGTTAAGATGATCCACAACGGAATCGAGTATGGGCTGATGCAGGCTTATGCTGAAGGATTCGATATTTTGCGGGGAGCGTCATTGGATGCCTTGCCCGATGGATATCGCTACGATTTCAATTTGCCGGACATTGCCGAACTATGGCGACGGGGGAGCGTAGTTGGCTCATGGCTTCTCGACCTGACAGCGATGGCGCTGGCCGAAGATCCCAACCTTGATCGGTTCACTGGGTTTGTTCAGGACTCGGGTGAAGGAAGGTGGACGATTCAGGCGGCGATCGATCAAGCGGTCCCGGCTGAGGTGCTAAGCGCTTCCCTCTTTACTCGCTTTCGTTCGCGAAAAGAGCATACGTTTGCTGAGAAAGTCCTCTCTGCCATGCGTAACAAGTTTGGCGGCCACGTTGAATCTCTGCCAATGGAATAACCTTGCCGATGAATCCTTGCCAACCGACACCCAGGGCGGGTGACCCATGCGCGATCGTGATTTTTGGGGCATCCGGAGATCTTACGAAGCGAAAACTGATTCCTTCACTCTATAACTTGTGTTCATACGGGTTGCTGCCGGCGAACTTCAGTATCATCGGCATTTCTCGAACCGAATGGAGTGACGACGCCTTTCGCAATCATCTAGGGAAAGAATTGGCGGAGCTTGGTACCCAGCCGATAAATCCTAAGATCTGGGACGAATTTCGAAAGCGAATGATGTACTGCCCTGGCAGTTTCGATGATCCCAAGACCTACGAATGCCTACAGGTACGCCTCGACGAGTCGGCGAAGAGATTCGGAACCGCCGGGAACGTCTTGTTTTACCTTTCCGTGCAACCCGATTTCTTTGCGGTAATCCCGAAAATGTTGTCCGAACGGGGATTAACCCGAGAGGAAGGTTGCTGGCGTCGGATCATCATCGAAAAACCTTTTGGGCGAGATCTCGCCTCTGCCCGCGAATTGAATGCCAAACTTACCGCCGTGCTAAAAGAGCACCAGATCTATCGGATCGATCACTATCTCGGCAAAGAGACCGCACAAAATCTGTTGGTTTTCCGCTTAGGCAATGCGGTATTCGAGCCGATCTGGAACCGTCGCTATATTGATCATGTCCAGCTGACGGTTGCCGAAACGATCGGCGTGGAATCGCGAGGCGCCTTCTACGAGCAGACCGGTGCGTTTCGAGACGTGATGCAGAATCACATGTTCATGTTGTTAGCGCTCATCGCCATGGAGCCTCCGACCTCGTTGGAGGGAGAGGCGGTTCGGAGCGAGAAGGTAAAATTATTGGAGGCGATTCGGCGTTGGGAACCCGAAGATGCATTAATCAATACCGTACGCGGCCAGTACGGTGCTGGCACGATAGATGGCAAGCCGGTCCCCGGGTATCGAGACGAGCCCAATGTAAATCCGAAGTCAAACGTCGAAACCTACGCCGCGGTCAAATTGTTGATCGATAATTGGCGTTGGGCCGGGGTGCCGTTTTATTTGCGTTCAGGAAAAAGACTCGCGCGGCGCACCACCAAAATCGTTGTTCGTTTCAAAACGCCGCCCCTTTCGATCTTTGGCTCGGGCGAGAAAGATCCGGTCGCGCCGAACTACCTGATTTTCCATATTCAACCGGAAGAAGGGATCACGTTTCAGGTGCGGGCAAAGGTGCCAGGCCCGACGATAACGGCGAAACCGGTGCATCTTGATTTTGACTACGGTCAATTTGGCGAGAGACCCCCGACGACCGGCTACGAAAAGCTTTTGTATGATTGTATGGTGGGTGATTCGACCCTCTTTCATCGGTCCGATATGGTTGAAGCGGCTTGGGAAGCGGCCCAACCGATCCTTGATGCGTGGGGGAATAATCCGCCTAAGGACTTTCCTAACTATGCGGCCGGAACTTGGGGTCCCGCCGCGGCCGACGAATTGATGGCGCGCGATCACCACAAGTGGTGGTACTCGCCCGAAAATAAGAAGAGTTAGAAGCCGGAATCCAGGAGTAAGGAGCCAGGAGTCAGGAGGGGTGATGCAGTCAGGCCGCCGGAATATGGCGCTGACTACGGGCTGTGAACTCCCTCCTCCGAGATTTGGCTCGCGCAATCCTATTCCTTGCGACTCAGAACAGTTTATCGCCTGTCCCTCGACGCCGCGAATCTTCGTACTTGAAGGCGTGACCTCCTGTCTCCTAGCTCCTGACTCCTCAATTTGCACATCGGCGATACCGGTCTACAGTTTTATTCCCTGCATATGTCTGTGAGTATTATTCCGGAAGAGAGATCGGCGAACATTCAATTCAGCAACGACGAGATAGCGCGCTATTCCCGGCATCTCATCATGCCAGAGGTAACCCTCGAGGGTCAGAAACGGCTAAAGGCTGCCTCCATTTTGTGCATTGGTTCTGGCGGACTCGGCTCTCCAATCGCTCTTTATTTGGCGGCAGCCGGAATTGGAAGAATGGGATTGGTAGATCCGGACGTTGTCGATTTCTCCAATCTGCAGCGTCAGATTCTTCACGGTACGAGCGATGTTGGCCGAAAGAAGCTCAATTCGGCCAAAGATCGAATCAAAGCGGTTAATCCTAACGTTCAGGTCGATCTGCACGACTGCATGTTTAGTAGCGATAATGCGATGGATCTGGTCAAGGATTACGATCTAGTTATCGATGGGACTGATAATTTCCCGACGCGGTACCTTTCCAACGACGTTTGTGTTCTGACGAAGAAGCCGAACATTTACGGGTCGATCTTTCGGTTTGACGGCCAATGCACGGTTTTTGCCCCGCACCTCGGTGGCCCCTGTTATCGCTGTATGTTTCCGGAGCCTCCTCCACCCGGAATGGTCCCCAGTTGCGCCGAGGGCGGCGTGCTTGGAGTACTGCCCGGAATGATCGGCGTGATGCAGGCGATCGAAGCAGTGAAACTGATCCTTGGGACCGGCGAACCGCTCATCGGGCGACTGGTCAGCGTCGACACATTGAAAATGCGGTTTCGCGAATTCAAGGTGCGCAGGGATCCGAATTGTCCAATCTGCGGCGATTCCCCTACTATTCACGAATTGATCGATTACGAACAGTTTTGCGGCTTGCCCCAGGCTGACGCTGAGGCGGAAAAGGAATTGGCGGTTCCGGGAATTACCGTGCTCGATCTTAAAGCAAAAATTGAGCGCAAAGATCCATTTGTTTTGGTGGATGTGCGCGAGGCATATGAGTACGAGATCTGCAGTATCCCTGGTTCTCACCTCATTCCGTTGGCAGAATTGCCGAGCCGACTGAGCGAGTTGGATAGTGCCGATGAAATCGTGCTCCAATGCAAGGGCGGAACCCGAAGTGCGCGTGCTCTCCACATCTTACAGGAAGCGGGGTTTCGTAAGCTTTACAATTTGGAAGGCGGAATTACTGCTTGGTCTGAACAAGTCGATCCCACCGTGCCAAAGTACTAAGCGGCTCAGCCTGAGAATAGCCAATAGCCAATAGCCAATGAAAATGATCGGCAAACGCGCGGATCCGTTTGATGAAGCGTTGCAGACCTCCCGCAGGTCCCATCATCGGCTATCGGCTATCGGCTATTGGCTATTCTCAGGCTGAGCATGGACCCTCAGCTCCTTTCATTGTTGCGCTGCCCCCGAACGGGAGGGCGACTCCGCTTGGCGAGCGAGTCCGAACTGATCTGCATTAATGCCGAGATTCGGGCCAAACAGGGTCCCGATCAGGGGCATCAAGAAGTAAACGGCGAGCTCGAACAATCTCTCATTTGCGATTCGGCGAAGTTGTGTTATCCGGTTCGCGACGGTCTACCGGTGTTATTACCGAACGAGGCCCTTGACCTGCCAGAATCGTTGGACACTTCAATGGCCAAACTGGAAAAATCTTCGCACAAGACCGTGATTTTGGACGAACTCGACCAGAACCGGTCGATCGACCAAGAGGAGTACAAAGAGAGAGTCAAAGAATATCAGCTTGAGCTGCTGACCCTGCAGCGTGCTTTGATTGAGACGAAGCACAGTGTGGTAGTGGTGGTCGAAGGCCCGGACGCTGCCGGCAAAGGAGGAGCAATCAAGAGATTGGTGGAAAAGCTCGACCCTCGCACTTATCGCGTATACTCGATCGTAAAGCCAACCCAGGAGGAATCCCGGCACCACTATCTTTGGCGTTTTTGGAATAAGCTGCCGAGTTATGGCGAGATCGCTATATTTGACCGTTCTTGGTATGGACGCGTGTTGGTGGAGCGGGTAGAAGGCTTCGCCACCGGTGCGGAATGGAAGCGCGCCTACCGAGAGATCAACGAATTCGAGCGCCTCCTGGTCGATGACGGTACGCTGATCATCAAGCTCTACTTGCACATCTCCAAAGAAGAACAGCTCGAACGTTTCAAGCGCCGCGAGGCTGATCCCCTGAAGCATTGGAAGATCACAGAAGAAGATTGGCGCAACCGTCGAAAATGGGACGAACACAATGAAGCAGCGCAGGACATGTTTGAGCAGACCGCAACCCCGTTCGCGCCATGGACTGTTGTCGAAGCGAATTTTAAATGGTACGCGCGACTAAAGTTTTTGAAAACGGCAATCAAAGCAATGCAGTCGCTTGATATGCACTAGCGCGGCCGCTACCAACGAAACCGATTTCACCCCCCCACGGGACCATGCTCTCGAAGAGGCAGATCAACCTAGGCGGTCCTGCCTTCAGTTGACGCGCATGGGGGCGGCTGCCGGACGTAGTCGGGAGCGCATCCCTACCGGTTCAAACTCTGGCCGGTATCGCGTAAACGACCTGCCGCACGTCCGGGACGCTCAGGGCCAAATTGATCGCTGCGACTGCGTCATCAATCGAATCGTTCCGGGCATGAATAGAAACGACCCCGTTGGTGGAACTCACCTCGAACCCGCTGGCTTTCAGACGTGGCTGGCTTCCAATCTTATTCAATACTGAAGACGTAATGATTGCATCCGTCGTGAGACCAACCGGCTGAAGATTGTCTTTGGTGGCCGTCGCTCGAACGACCAGGGTGCCGTTCTCGGCCCGGATCAACTCGCCTCCAACAATTCGCTTCGCGAATTCGCTCGTCGTTGCGCCGCTCATCACTGCGTTTTGCGTTGGGCTGCTCTCGGCTGAGCCGGAGCCAGAGGTGCGACGCATGGTTTTTGGAGCCCTCAGTGCCCGGCTGAAAGTCGTGCCTCCCGACCTATCATAGGACGAACAGCTCGCTAGCAATGCGATCAGACAGAAAAGGAGCTTGGTGCGAGGAACCATAACGGCGATTTATGCGGGTTAGACGACACACGGTCGTTTTTTGTTTACTTATTTTTCCCTCCCCAGGAATGCTCAGAGCCAAAACTCTTCGATCACGTCTTGATTCGGAACGATTCTTTGGCAATTGGATAGGCATGTTCAGAAATAGTGGGGTGATTCTAGTCGGGAGTCTTTGGATCGCTTTGAGCAGTCTGGTTTACGGTTCAGAAGCAACTGCAGATCAGCACACGGCCCGTGCTGTGCAATTGGTCAAAGAGGGTAAAGACAAGGAAGCTCTCGAAGAGTTCACTAAGGCAATCGAAGCCGATTCAAAGAATCCCATGTTTTATCGAAATCGGGCTGCGCTCTACTCGCGGATGAAGGATTGGGAGCACGCAGCCGTCGATTACACGCAGGTTTTGTCCCTGCAACCGGATGATCTGACCTCACAATTGAATCGCGGAATCGCTTTCACCGAAGCCAAGAAATTCGATGAGGCGGAAAAAGATTTTGCAGCGGTGCTGGCCAAGAAGCCGGATGAGCAGCGAGCGCTGAAGTACCAAGCGTACGTGCTGGCCGCCAAAAAGGACACGGGTCAAGCGGCTGAAGAGGTCGCGAAATTAATCGAGAAAAATCCAACCGATCCTAAGCTCTATCTTTCTCGGGCGCAGATTTACGCGGCTGGGGCCAAGTGGCAGGAGGCCATCGCCGACTACAGCAAGGTGCTGGAAATCGATGGCAAGAACGTCGAAGCACTCACTGGTCGTGCGAATGCCTATATCCACGCGAATGACCATGCAAAAGCCTTGGACGATCTCACTGCCTTGCTCGCCATCAAACCGAATGACCTCGATGCTCTTTTGCGGCGAGGCGATCTTTTTCGCGAGGACGGCCAATTCGATAAGGCTATCGCCGACTACTCCGCAGTAATCCAGGCAAAACCAGACGAAGCCACTGCTTATGCAGGCAAAGGTTATGCGGAGATGAAGAAGAACGACAAAGACGCAGCTCTAGCAGATTTCAATAAGGCCATTTCACTTGCGCCCAATGAAGGTGAATACTACACCGCTCGGTCCTTTCTCTATATAGCGGCCAATCAATCGGACAAGGCGGTCGATGATTTTACTCATCTGATTTCATTTAAGCCCGATGATTTGCGTCTATATACTCGGCGAGGGAACCTTTATGCGCAGCTGGGAAAGTTTGATGAAGCTGCCGCCGATTTTGACAAAGTTTTAGAAAAAGATCCGAACAATCCCGCGGCGCTGGCCGGTAAGGGTTTCGTGATTGCGAAAAAGGGCGACGTTCGCTCTGGTGCCGCTCAGATCCAGAAGGCACTGGATTTGTCGAAAGATCCGAAGGAGCAAGACGACATGCGAGCGAAACTCAGGCAGCTTGGAATCGGACCACAGATCTAGCGCCATTCGGCTGACGCCGAATGGTGCATGACAGATGACAGATGACAAAGGGAGGCGTGGCAAAGCGCTGACTAGATCCAATAAACACTTCGAGGAGGTCGCTTGTTCATTCTGATCGGCCTCCGAACAGCTGTTTTTCATCTGTCATCTGTCATTTGTCATTTGTCATCCGCGACAGCGGCTGGGTGAATCCCGAATTCTCCTAACATTCGAGAAACGGTTTCCATTGGCAAACCGACAACATTGGTGAAAGAGCCATCAATTCGCTCGATTACGGTTCCTGGCTCGATTTGTGCCGCATAAGCTCCCGCTTTCTGGAGCGGATCAATGCGAGATAGATAACGATCAATCAAATCGGCATCCAATCGACGAAATCGTACTTCGGATTCGACGATGGCGGATAAAGTCCGTCGTTCCGAGAAATTGCTAATGGCGACGCCGGTGATGACTTCGTGGGTCCTGCTGGAAAGCTGCGTCAGCATCCTACGAGCTTCATCGAGATTGGCCGGCTTCCCAAACAACGCTGCCTCGAGCGCTACGAGAGTGTCAGCGCCCAGAACGATCGCATCGGGCTCGGTGCGAGCCACGGCGAAAGCCTTCCGACAAGCATTGAGCAGAGTCAGTTCGCCAGGCGTTAGGAAATCTACCGCGAGTTCCGTAACGGAAGCCGTCCGCGCGATGAAATCATATCGGGCTTCCCGTAACAGTTGAATGCGTTGCGGCGAACCGGAGGCAAGAATAAGTCTTTTCACTGTGGTGAAGATCGCGGACTGCTTTGGGGCTGCGAGTTTGCCCGTAATTCTTGATAGTCAGTCGGGATGGCAAAATCTCCGTCAGCCAACGCCGTTTCGGCCACGGTATCGAGAGTAGTTATGACTTTTTGTCCGAGCAGTTCGACCGTGGTCCGTACCGGTAATCCTGGGTATTTTTCCGGAGCAACGGACAGGGTATGAAAAGGACTGAGCCCCGGCGCGTCCTGCACCGCATAGAGTTGGGCCAACAATTCTCGGTATTTTGGAAAATCCTTCGTGACGTCGAGAGTGATGGGGAGCCCGTCGATCTTGCCGGTATATTCTTCGGTCGCAAATCCGCTGATGTTATCGGTCTTTCCGCTGGCCTGGAAATCGGTATTCTCGTTTGAATTGCCCGAAGCTGAGAGCATTTTTTTAATTGCTTCGGCTTGCGCGCTCAGCTGCTCTGAGCTGATTTTCATGAACATCTTCGGCTGATGCAACAAAATGACGGTGCCGGCCTGGGGATCGATAATTGCGCTGGTGTCGGAACTAGTATCGATCCGACACTTTGATCCTTTCAACTTGATGGTTACCTGCTGCCGTTGTCCGAAGTTTTCGACCGTCTGTTTCAACACAAAATCGCCGTGTGCGATCGTCACCCAACCGAGCAGCAAGACAGAGAGGCAGATACCATGTTTCATAAGACTTAGCCCGCAATGAGCGCGTTGGTTTCTCATGGCGTGTGGTTTTGCGGCCTAGTTCGATTGGCCGTGGGCGTCACCCTGCGCAATTTTGGTTGCGACCCATCGGTCTATTTTGGGAAGTTCACGTTTCTTCAGTTCGGCAGAGAATCGAATAAGGTTGGCCGCGTTGTCCGCCTCTCGCTGCCCCTGAGCCGGCAAGTTTTGCTGCGCAAACCGGACAAGTTCATCTGCCCGCTCGCTATCGGTGAATCCTGTCGCAATGTTGGGGAGCAAACGGTTCCATCGGAAGAAACCAAAACGTTGTTGCATCAGTTTAAGGTGAGTCGTCGCGTACGTCCAGACGATCTCCGGATGTTCTAAAGACTCTTCCTCTAACGCGCGTCCCGCGTCCCCCGGAGCAACGTGTTTTGAGATAAAGAATTCCACGCTTCGCTGGGCGAGTTCGGGATCGCGAACCGCGCTGAGCGCGCGCAGGTACATTCGTCTTTCCTCGCTGGTCGGCGACTCCTCCGCTAGTCTAAGCAAGGTTTCGTAGTCCGTGGGCGAACTGTAACGTCCAGCGATGCGGATTACGGCCGGTCGCAAATTGGGATGGAGCGACGTTGGATTCTCGCGAAAACTCGCGAACCGGCGAGACGCCTCTTCGATTACGGTCTGGTCCCCAAACATTCCCATTGTTTCGATCAGTAAGGCGCGAAGGAGTCGTTTCTCTATCGGCTCGCCAACCTTCTCGTCCCAAGTAAGTTCGGCCAACCTCTTACCCAGCAAACCGCAGACATAATTTTCGAAACTCGCTCTGCCCGGTTGATCTCGTTCCAACCGATTTATGAATTTCAACGGACCGACCGTTCGTTCGAAGCCGATGATGCTCTGCCAGACCGCATAGCTATCATCCTGACTTAGCCCTTCGAGTAGCTCAAAATAGGTGGAAGCCGGGTTATCGCCCGATTCCACGGTTGCCCAGGTATCGGTCACCAGATTGACCCGATCGCTTTCTGGCAGTTTCAATACCGCTCTTTCCAGCTCGCGGAAAAGAGCGGGTTCATAGGAAACGCGGAGAAACCCGACATCACCGGCATTTGCTTTGATTGGTTCATCGCAGTGCGAAAATTCGAAATCGCTTGAGGACTTATCTAAAAGAACGCGCTTGATTTTCGCTGGGTCGCTGAGTGCCACCATGCCGACGGGTACGCTCCACCGTAGCGGAGTAATATCAGATTCACCAATTAAGAACCGCGCTTGTTCCAATCTAACGATCTGTTGGTGGTTAACGCATTGCGTGTTTGTCGTTGTTCGCATGCACCCAAACCTTCCAATCTGGATTGAAGTGATCGGTCGCCTTTTTTTCCATCCAGCTCGCGAATCCCTCATTGAGCCAAATGTTGTTCCACCAAGCCATTGTGATCAAATCGCCAAACCACTGATGGGCGATCTCGTGGGCCATTACCGCGAAAATACGT
>DATNNZ010000462.1:0-66939 GCA_035601575.1 Chthoniobacterales bacterium | reverse complement strand
TTCGCGAATCGGGAGAATCCTGCGCCCGCCAAATTACAGCTTGGATAGGCTCAATTGAAAATTCACCGGTCAAAGGAAAACGATATCAGCAAAGCATTCCGGAGACCGAGCCGAGCAAACGAGCCAAGAACTTAGAAAAGACCAGTGGCTCGGACTCTCAGCGAGGCCGGTAAGGCCGGCTATCGGCTATCGGCTATCTCCTCAGCCCCAGCCTGTGCCGATGAATCGGGCGACATAGCGCTCCCAGCGAGCGAAACGATTGCGCCGAGGCAGATCGACAGACACAAATCCCCTGTCGATAAATCGATTGTTCAGCGTGTCATAAATCAGAATGCCTGTGAGGTTGAGGTTGGAATAGGTGAACCTGCTACCATGGGCAAAGAAATCCGTTGCAGTTTCCGAATTGATGAGCTTTGGCCACAAATCCTGCACCTCGGCCGGAAAAATCGCGGCCGCCTCAACTGCCAGGTAACGGGTGTTGGCTGCGTACTCGGCCTGGTGTTTGATCCAATAAGCGTGCACACGCTTTTCCGCCAACCGCACTTCATTGGGAGTCGGCTGAAACGTATCAATGGAGAAATCGCGTTGATCGACCGTCTCGGCACTACCGGAAGCAACCAAAACGAAATAAATGCAAGCCGACCCTAACAGACATTTCATAGTGACCGTACCGACCAAATTGGTATTAACCGGCCATACTTTCGCCTTCCCAATCCATGCAAGCCAGTACATCTTTGAGTCCCCATTCTTATGCAAAATGAATCTCCGGTTCTGGTCGGCGGCGAGGCGCTCTACGATCTGATTTCCACCAATCCCGGTGCAGGATTAGCCGGTACCAAGGCCTTCGAGAAGCGAGTCGGCGGTTCGCCGTTCAACATTGCAGTTGGGGTCCGACGGTTAGGCACGCCGGTGACATTCGTCGGGAAATTTGGTGACGACCAATTCGGTGAAGGGCTCATTCAGTTTCTGCGGAACGAACAGATCGGGGTGGATCTGATCGTTCGAGAGCCCGGAACCAAAACCACACTGGCTTTTGTTGCAGTCGACTCGGCCGGTAAAGTCGACTTTCGTTTTTATCGCGACAACGCTGCGGACATTTCATTGCACACAGCTGAACTCAAACCTTTCGATCCAAGAAAATTCTCCCTGTATCATTGCGGCGGAATCGTGCTGGCGGAAGAACCGAGCGCGTCGGCCTATAGCTCGATCGTCGACCGTTTTATGGAGCTAGGGGTACCGGTCTCGCTCGATCCAACCATTCGTAAATCGCTGATTGCGGATGAGGAAACTTATCTCAATCGGATTCGGCGTTTGGCCGAAAAGGTCAACGTTTTGAAACTAAGTGACGAAGAGCTTTCCTACCTTACCGGTATTGACGACCCGGGTCGAGCGATCCGGGCGCTTCGAGTTTCTGCTGGCGCTTTGGTAATAATCACTCTTGGCAGTCAGGGAGCCGAGATTTATCGGGATAGCGAACGTTTGGTTAGCGTCCCCGGTTTTTCCGTGAAAGTGGTTGAGACCACCGGGTGCGGAGACAGTTTCATGGCGGCCACACTAGCCAAGCTGGCAGGTAAAACGCCGAAAGAAATCGCCGGTCTCGGGCCGGCCCAGCTCGAACCGATCGCTCGATTCGCCAATGCTGCCGCTGCAATCGTCGCAACGCGATACGGTGCGGCTGAAGCTAATCCAACAAGGGAAGAGGTGGAATCGTTCCTGGCGCAGAATGGTTAGCTGTGGAGATTGCGCCCTAGTCGCACCGATCTCGCGGCTTTGTGTAAATAAGAGCTCTGGGCAACTCCATATGGCCGCTCTGCCCCGCTAAGGTAGGGCGAAAACCTCGGCACGTCGGGATTGATCAATGTCGTTATTTTAAACCGTATAAAAAAAAACGCCTCGGCCGGTCTCTACCTGGCTTCAAATCTGTAACATTTTTCGCCGATACTCCTCGTCGAGTCGGCTCTCGATGCGAGTCACTTCGATCTCTGGAAGATGCGCAATCCCGCCTAGCAGTTGCGCGCCGACATAAATTTCGGCCGCCTTAACGGTCATCAACATGGCGGCGCGGACGGCTTGCACACTGGAGCCCACCGTGATAACGCCATGGTTTTCAAGAAGGATCACTCGGGGGAGTTTACCGTAGCGTTGTTGAAATGACCCTAAATCATCGCGGACTCTCCTGGCCAGTGCTAACCCTGGATCGACGTACGGAATCAGCAGTGAGACTGGACCACAGCAAACCACTTCATCCGGACATTGCCGTTGCCGGCTAAAGTCTCCGGCGTGGGACGAACAAAGAATTTGGTTTACCGCGATCGGGTGGGTGTGTCCGACAAATCGGACGTCTGGCAAGGAGAGGAGGAAGGCGTGGAAGAATGTTTCGACTGACGGCTTCAACGCGCCAGGATCAGCTCGGCTTGTGAGCAGCGCGGCTTCAACTTCGGTATCGGAGACCGGCTTATCGTCAAAAAAGGAGAGTAGCCGATCAAAACGGCATTCCGTAAGGTTTGCTTCAACCAACGTTCCAAGACTGGTCCCGCTCGCCTTGACCAAGAATGTTGAATCGTCCAGTCGCGCTGAAACGTTTCCCTCGCCCAGAATCACTAGGCCACGCTGCCCGAATTCGTGTGAAAGACTCAGTAAGTCAGCGACAATGTTTGGGCGTTCACGATTCATGGAGATGACATCCAGCGCAGCCGGCGGCTCAGACTCGGGCTAAATATCTCCGCAAAAATAGACCTTCAGTCCCAACTCCGCCATGGCCGTTGCTTTCGCGAACATCGCGGTTCGTGCTCGGGTCTTATCTGGCGCGTAGGCGACTTGAATATGGTTAGAGGCATGTCGCGCCATCATTTGATCGCGGGTGATACCTTGGAGTACCGCGTGCATAATTGGCCACTGCGGAGTGGTTAATCGCCAACGCTCCATCGTCTCGCCTTCTGGAAGCGCGACCACCTCAGCGAGGCCCGTATCGAAGCAAAGTTCATCCTGATCGACAAATACCCGGCTCCAGACGATCCACCCCGGTTTACTCACGCCTTTGCAGGTACCTCCACCAAGTCGGAAATACATGGGAGGCTGCCGTTCGCTGGAAGCGCCGCTGTAACCACCGACGAAGTGAGCCGGGGGCGCGCCCCCACTGATCAGGAAAACCCAGACGTAAGCGTCGAGGTTATCGTCCTGATATTGGCGGCCCCATCGCAGATCGTGCAATGTTGTTTCCGGTGGGAATCCGAGTTCCTGCCAGATCCGGTTTGTGACCAATGCGTCGAGGCCGGCACACTCATCGACCTCATTGAAATGCGGTAATGGCTGGCTGGGGTAGAGCTCTTCGCCGGTAACTTCATCATAAACCGGTGGGCGCTCCGTGTTGTTCAAGATTCCTTCTACCAAATCGGAGGCAGGCGCCAGATCCTTGAGTCCCTGTTGATATTGGATTCCGATTGTTGCACAGCCAAATTCATGCGCAATCCGGACCGCAGCCAAGTACATCTTGCATTGCTGTAAGACCTGATTCTCGGTCAGATCGCTTTCCTCGTTACTCCCGAAACAGAATTTCATTCCTCGATTTTTTAGCCAATCCAGGATTTGCCGGGCCTCTTGATCAGACGTGGCAAGCATCCGAGCATACAATGTTGATTGGCTGAGCCGTTCCTTAAAGACTCCGAGTGGGCTCAATAGTTCGTCCGGTATGATCGCGTTGTACATTCCCATACAACCTTCATCGAACACACCAAGGATCATCTGGTGTTGCCGGAACTTGCTGGCAAACTTCTCTCCGAGTCTCCGCGGATCTCCAGGGACTTTAACCTCCTTCAGTTTTCGCACATGGGAGGTGTTATGATTGATTTTGTCGCTCGTCAGCCATTGGCGAAGCTTTTTCACGAAGAACTTGTCTTTGAAGTCTTCGCTCCAAAGGCTGTTGTATCTTACTCCCGCCTTTTTTAGACAGCCGTTAAGGTTGAGGAGTCCGACCAAACCAGGCCATGTGCCGCTCCAGTTCGCCACCGTCAGAATCGGCCCTTCGTGGGCAGATAGTCCGGGAAGAATATGCTGACTATACTGCCACACTGATTCGGCAACAACGACTGGCGCCTCTTTGGGAATCGAATGAAATATTTGGATTCCTGCTTTTTGGCTATCGATAAACCCATGCCCCTTCTTCTCATCAAACGGGTGGGCTCGTTTTACGAAAAATTCTTCTTTCTGGATCGCAGCGACGAGAGCTTTCTCCATCGCTGCTTGAGCTGGCTCACACATTTGATTCGCGGCCAGGCGTAAATCGCCGTTCGCGACGAGGTAGACAGTATTCATAGAATTGTTGCGATTTACCCTGGCAGTCTGTCGGGTTTGAAGGCTGATCTCAACCGTAGCTCAATTTCCAAGTCCGACAGGCTGCTGTAAATGGCGTCGCCACCCGCACATTGGGGGCGAGCATCATCCAGTAAATACGCTGGTTGTGAATCAGTCCAGCGCACGAGCGTAAAAATTTACATCTTGGTCCGCTGCGGAAACAAGTTGTTTGTGTCTCATAACCGCGTCTCGCCCGCGATCCGCAAACTCCCACGCTACCACCAGCGCGGATCTGTGAGCCAGATAGCGTAGATCAAGAGCACCGAAAGCGAAATCGCAATGAGAAAAGTACCTCCAATGATCGCGCCAACGAAGATCCAGTCACCGCGGGTCACCGGCTTGCCGGTGCCTGCATGCTTCCGCAGTAACTCGTAATTCTGCCGATTTGCTTTGAAGAAAAAGGTGAAAAGGTCGCCAACGACTGGGATCCCCTGAAACAGGGCGTTAAGCAGAACATTCAACGCCATTCGGGCCAGCACGATTTTAGGCAAGCGGTACCGGACACTCCGAAACAGAACGGCAGTTGAGATGGCCGCATCGATTTGATCACCGATGACCGGGATAAAGCCGATTAACGGATTTACGCCAAACCGGAATTTGGTTCCCGGCACCCGGAAGATCGTATCCATGACCTTTGTCACCAGTCCGAGAAGAACATCGATCTCCTCGCGGTTGCCCGCTTTCTTCTCCGGTGGCAAGACTTCTACCTCGATCGTTTTTGGCTCGTGATCTGATGACTGAGTTTTCACGGCGGAGAAAGGTTACACCAAAATCGCCGACCACGGTAGGGCGAAACCCAAACTGGCCAAGCCTACGTCGCGGCTACCTCTATGGTTTTACCCAAATGCACGGCCAGGCGCGTCAGAGCGCAGCGACAGCGAGATTAGGCGCGTGTAAGCCAAACGTGCAGCTATCAAAGGCTCACAGTCGGGAGCGCATCCCCCAGCGCTTATCCAGGAATTTCGCGCAGCATTTGCGCGTTGGTCGGGAACTTACGGAGAAATGAGAGGAGCCGCTCGATCGCTTCGGTTGGGCGATGCCCGGCTAAACCCCGTCGAATCGTATTGATCTTCTCGAGATCTTTGGGGGGCAACAACAATTCTTCGCGTCGAGTTCCCGATTTGAAAATGTCGACTGATGGGTAGGTCCGCTGATCGCTGATCTGACGATCCAAAACCATTTCCATGTTCCCCGTGCCCTTAAACTCCTGAAAGATCAGTTCGTCCATTTTCGAACCGGTCTCGATCAGGGCGGTAGCCATGATGGTTAACGAGCCCGCTTCTTCGGTATTTCGAGCGGCAGCGAAAAGCTTTCGCGGAATCTCCATCGCTCGCGAGTCCATACCACCACTCATGGTACGGCCGCTGCCGGCGCTCGCGTTATTAAACGCACGGCCAACTCGGGTTAACGAATCCATTAACACAAAAACGTCGCGGTTAGCCTCTACCAGACGCTTGGCGCGTTCGATGGCGAGCTGCGCGATGCGAGTATGGCTTTTGATATCGCTGTCATTCGAGCTTGCCATGATATCAGCTTTTGGCACAGTCCGGCGAATCTCGGTGACTTCTTCCGGCCGTTCGTCCACCAGCAGAATGATCAAGCTGGTCTCGGGATGATTTCGGACCACGGCATCAGCTATGTGCTGCAATAAAGTGGTCTTACCGGTCCGCGGAGGCGCAACAATCAGTCCGCGCTGTCCTTTGCCGATCGGTGTCATGAGATCCATCACTCGCGTCGTGTATCGGTCGGGAACGGTCTCGAGCCGAATGCGTTCCGTTGGGTTGATCGAGGTGAGTTCCTCGAACACCGGTAAGTTTCGGTAGCGATCCGGGTCCTCACCGTTGATCTCAGTCAGTTTGAACAGCTGCGGTCCGCGACTGCCACGCCGAATCTCTCCCTTGATCCAGAGACCATCGCGAAGGGCATGCTTTCGCACTACCTCCGGAGTAACGAAAATATCCTGCGGCGATTGAACGTAGTTGCGTTTCGGGTCGCGCAGAAAGCCAAAGCCTTTGCCCGACACCTCAATCAACCCTTCACCATAAACCGGCTCGGGCTTCGTTTGTTCGACGGTTATTTCACCGTGGGCGCGATGTTTGCCATTTTCGGCCGGAGGCAACTCCTGGGTCTCATTCACTTCCGAAGCCAAGTCTGTTCGATGGTTGGCGACCGGCCTTTCTTCTGACCGACTGCCCTGGTCTTCGGCTAGGGAATGACGCACCTCAGGTCGAGCCGAACCATCCACCGCCGTTCGTTCGGAATTTCTTTGATCGGAAGGTCGATTTGCCGTTTCCAATAGCTGACCTTGCGACGGTTCGCCGACCTGCAGGTCAATCGTTTTAGTTGGTTTCTTTCCGCCAGCCTTTCGGGCTGGCGTCCGCTTTGCACTGGAACCGGGCGCGGACCGAGTCCGCTTCGGCTTCTTTTCGCTCTCATCGCCTAACAAAGCAGGCTGTTCGTTTCCTTCTGGCATAACTTCCTCCAAAATCTTCTTTCTTCTAACGCAATAGGGCCCCTTGGATCATTAGTGAGCGAGCTTCGCCAACGTTTCTTCCGCAATATCGAAATTGCCGTGCACATTTTGAACGTCTTCGTTCTCTTCTAGTTCATCACAAAGCCGCAGCACTTGGTCAGCCAGGGAAGAGTCCTGAACCGGTACCAGGTTCTCGGGGATAAATGTTAGCTTCTGTAGCTCAATCGGGATCCCCGCATGCCGCATTGCCTCGCCCACGTGATAGAGTTGATCGTGCGGTGTTGTCACAAAATAGGACTCTTCATCGACGACCAAGTCTTCGGCGCCTGCTTCAAGTGCGATCTCCAGCAGCCGATCTTCTTCTAGTGCAGCTCGGGGAACCGTTATTTGTCCCTTTCTCTTAAATAGATAAGAGACGGCTCCCGTCGCTGCCAGGTGTCCATTATTTTTGCTGAAAATCCTTCGAATGTCAGCAGCCGTTCGGTTCTTATTATCAGTGGCCGCTTCTACGATCAAAGCAACTCCGCTTGGACCGTACCCCTCGTAAATCAGCTCTTCGACAATTCCTCCCGCAATTTCACCGGTCCCCTTTTTTATCGCACGCTCAATGGTGTCATTGGGCATGTTCTGCGCCCGCGCCCACAGGACTGCCGAACGCAGGCGAGGATTCAAATCCATGTCGCCTCCGCCCATCCGAGCGGCGACCATGATCTCCTTGGAGAACCGGCTAAATAATTTACCACGCTTCGCGTCTATAGCGCCTTTGAAGCGTTTTACTTTGGACCACTTACTATGACCCGCCATAATTCGGGTTCGAAAAATAGATTGAGAACGGAAATTAAAGGTTATGCAATGAGCCGCTCGCGACCGAGAGAAGACAGGAAGTCTGTAGAACCGCCGGTTAGCGAATCACTTTGCGATAGCCTACCAAAACCTATCAGGAGTCTTTTGTCAAGCTGTCGCCAGCTTGGCCGACGCTCGCTTCCGAGCCGTCGAATCCAGAATCTTCTTGCGTAGCCGAAGGTTTTTAGGGGTTGCCTCGACATACTCGTCCGAAGTAATGTACTCGAGGGCGCGTTCCAGGCTCATTTTGAGAGGCGGGGCAAGCTGGACTCCTTTACCGTCTCCTTGGCTCCGCATGTTTGTGAGGTGCTTAGTCTTGCATGGGTTCACCGTCAGATCGTCCGGCCGGGAGTTCTCACCGACGATCATTCCCTCGTATACCTCCTCCTGGGGTCCGAGGAATAGGCGGCCTCGCTCCTGAACGTTGTTGAGCGCGTAAGACGTGGAAACACCGCTCTCCATTGCTACCAGCACCCCATTGCCGCGACTTGAGATTTCGCCTTTGTGCGGTCCATATTCCCTGAAAAGGTGACTCATTGAACCAAGTCCGCGAGTGAGATTTACCAAGTCGCTCTCAAAGCCAATCAACCCACGAGTCGGGATCACCGCCTCGACCAAAACGCCATTGGTTTGATGATCCATGCTTACGATGTCGGCTTTACGACCGGCCAGCGACTGCAAAATATCTCCTAGATTTTCATTTGGAACATCGACATAGAGTGTTTCAAATGGCTCCAGCAGGTCGGCGCCCTCATCTTTTTTGAAGATGACCTCCGGCCGCGACACCAGGAGCTCAAACCCTTCTCTTCGCATCTGTTCCACCAGGATAGCGATTTGCATTTCCCCGCGAGCGCTCACGGTGAAAACGCCGGCTAGATCGGTCTCAGTGAACCCTAGGGAAACATTCGTACGTGTTTCCCGCACTAACCGCTCCTTGATATGGCGAGCGGTCACAAATTTTCCGTCCCGACCGGCCAACGGCGAATCGTTGACCACAAAATTCATCTGGATGGTAGGCGGATCGATGTGAACAAACTCAAGTGCCGGCCGATCCTCATTATCGGTAATTGTCTCTCCGATCGCCACCTCTTCAAATCCCGCCAGCCCGATGATATCGCCCGCTCCGGCATGCTTAACTTCCGTACGTTCCAAACCTTCATGTCCAAACAACGCAGTGACATTGGTGCGTTCGCGACGCCCATCGAGATGAACCAAAACGACGGAATCACCCACCGAGACACGGCCACTGACGATGCGCCCGAAGGCCAATCGACCGAGATAATCGCTATAATCTAGATTCGAGACAAGAAACTGAAAGTAAGCCTGCTCAGATTTTGGCGGCGGCGGAATATGCTTAATGATCGCCTCGAATAGAGGCTCCATATTATCGTTCGTCTCGTGAATCTCGCGCACCGCGTAACCCTCTTTCGCGCTGGCGTAAATGACCGGAAAATCAAGCTGTTCGTCCGTAGCGTTCAGCTCAACAAAGAGATCAAAAACCATGTCCAACACCTTATGCGGACGCGCATTCTCCCGGTCGATTTTGTTAATGACGACAATCGGACGAGTATGATTTTCCAGCGCCTTGCGCAGGACAAATTTAGTCTGCGCTTGCGGCCCATCGTGTGAGTCCACCACCAGGAGAACCCCGTCCACCATTTTCATAATCCGCTCTACCTCTCCCCCAAAATCGGCGTGACCCGGCGTATCCACAATGTTGACGTGGTAGTCCCGGTACCTGAACGCCGCGTTTTTTGCCTTGATGGTGATCCCCTTTTCGCGCTCGAGATCCATCGAGTCCATGACCCGTTCTTCCACCTTCTGGTTGGTGCGAAACGTGCCGGACTGCCTAAGCAACTGATCAACTAACGTCGTCTTCCCATGGTCGACGTGTGCGATGATCGCGATATTACGAATCTTCTCCATATCCCCTCCGAGAGCCGGCAAGATGACTTTGGAGGGGGATGACGTCAATGAGTTTATCAAGCGAATAAGATCCCTTTCTCCGCCGGTCTAATTGACGAACCGTCTGGGCCCGAAACCTTGGTTAGCCGGTTCGTCTTTGTCTCATATAGGTAGGCCGCGGGTTCTCCGTAATCAGATCCGATATTTAATCCAAAAAAATCGCCTAGATCGATCGGGGTCACTTCGCGGTGCGTATGACCGCAGACGACCCCGGCAATTCTCTCTTTTTCTTGTCGGAGCAGTGCACCCATCCGCTCGTTTCCTAGGTAAGCTCGAAAAAAGGTATACACGCTCGGCGCCTCTGAATTAACTGTCGAAATATCAGGGATACCGAGCAACCGTGCAAATGGCGGAGTGTGTAGGACGACGAATGCGCGTTTCTCCGTAACCGTTCTGAGCCTGGCGGCGAGAGCGCGGACCTGTTCTTGAGCCACCGAGACAGGATCCAGATCGCGCGGCATACGGAAAAAATCTCGCCAGCGCAACGGGGTCTGAGTCGGTGGCTTTCCGGCCAGGTAATGTTCAGTCGTCACCAGAGCGCCATCATACCGCAGGTTGGGATAGCGAAACCCGAGATCGTAGTGGCCATAGGCGCCGACCAACGTGATCTCGCCTAGGGGAAGATTCTCCAAATCCAAAAGACAGATACCAAATTGATCGGCCGCCGGCGTCCAATGGCGTTCGATCACTTCGGACAAGGAGCGGCATTCTTTGCTCGGCCCCAACCAGAAGTCGTGATTCCCGAGCGTGAGCGCGATCGGTCCATCTGGAAAAATGTTACGCAATTGCCGGAAAGAATTTGCCGCTTCCGATGCGACTGCCAGGTCGCCGGCGATAACTAAACCGTCCGGCCAGTGAGTTCTGATCCATTCTCGCAACTGCGAAAGTACAACCTCGTGCCACTTGGGAACTAGATGTAGATCCGATGTGATTAAAAGCCTCAATTCAGGAGAAGCTCACACGAAGCCGGCAAGACACAAAGGAATAACGACGATAGGGCCTATAGGGCGGATGGGACCTATGACGGAACGTCGGATATCGCTTATCCCGGGCCCCGACCTCTCACCTCTCACCTCTTCCCGACCGGGGCTTGCCATACCCCCCTCCTCCAGGCGTCTCCACCACGATCGAATCGCCCGCCTGAACTTCGGCGGTCGCACAACTGTCGAGAAGTTCCTGGGCTCCGCTCGTTCGCTCAATATATGTCCTTCCGGTCGCTCCAGCTCCTCCTCCGCTCAAACCAAAGGGCGCAATCCGGCGATTACCAGCCAAAATCGCTACCGTCATCGCTTCGCGAAAAGTAATTCGTCGAATCACCCCATCCCCTCCATGCCACCGGCCTTGGCCGCCCGAACCGGCACGAATTCGAAACTCTGAGACAATGACCGGGTATCGGAGTTCTAGGATTTCGGGATCAGTCATTCGGGAATTGGTCATGTGCGTATGAACCGCCGTTGCGCCGTGAAATCCGTGGCCTGCTCCGGCGCCGCCACAAATCGTTTCGTAGTACTGAAATCGGTCGTTACCGCAGGTCAGATTATTCATGGTTCCTTGGGCGGCAGCAAGCACCCCAAGCGCGCCATACAACGCGTTCACCACCGCTTGAGAGGTTTCAACGTTCCCAGCTACGACTGCCGCCGGCGGTTTTGGGTCGAGCATCGAACCGGCCGGGATTTTTATGTCGATCGGCTCCAAACATCCATCGTTGAGCGGAATTGGCTCGCGAATCAGTGTGCGAAAGACGTACAACACAGCCGCGCGAACGATCGCGGAGGGCGCATTAAAGTTGTTTGCTAGTTGAGCCGATGTGCCGGTGAAATCGATTCGAGCCGAACGCGATTCACGATCGACCGTAATCGCAACCTGAATCTGAGCGCCGCAATCCATCGGGAGCAGAAATGTTCCCGGTGTTAGACGATCGATAGTCCGGCGCACTTGTTCCGCCGCGTTCTGCCGGATGTGGTCCATGTAAGCACGCACGACCTCACCTCCATAACGCTCCACGATTTCAAGCATGAGGATGATCCCCTTTTGATTGGCGGCCAGTTGGGCGTGAATATCGCCAAGGTTCTGCGCCAGGTTGCGAACCGGAGAAGGACCGGTCGTAAATTTTTCGCACAACTCTTTTTCCCGGAATTGGCCAGATCGCACCAATAACAAGTCATCGATCAAGATCCCCTCCTCGTTGATTGTTCTGCTGGAGGGCGGCATCGAGCCTGGAGTCAAACCGCCAACGTCAGCGTGATGACCGCGACTGGCTACCCAGAATAGCGGCCGATCTCCGCTGCTAAACACGGGCGAAATCACCGTAATATCCGGGAGATGAGTACCGCCGCGGAACGGGTCGTTCAGCGCAAAGCTATCGCCTCTGCGGATATTATTTTTTCTTCGTTCGATGATCGATCGGACCGCAGTTCCCATCGAACCGAGATGAACTGGCATATGCGGCGCATTAGCGACGAGCTGGCCGTCCGCATCAAATAGTGCACAGGAATAGTCGAGCCTTTCTTTAATGTTGACGGAATAAGCGGTGTTGCGAATGACCGCGCCCATCTGTTCGGCAACTGAGAAAAATAGATTGTGAAAAAGCTCAAGCTGGACCGGGTCTGCCTTCGTCCCGACCTCGATCCGCGTCGATCGCGGAAGCGCCCTGGTAAGAACGAGATTCCTTTCGCGGGTTATCTCCGCACGCCAACCGACCTCGAGCACGGTCGTGGCGTGCGGTTCCACTATCAAAGCGGGTCCTTCCAGTTTTGTACCAAAACCGATTTCATCTCGCTTCCAAACCGGCGTGCTTCTCCACTCACCAGAAAGGAATACCGACATTTCGTCAGCCGGCAGCTCGGATGCTGGAACCGGTAAGCCGTCAAAAGAGACGGCAGCGCCTTGGCTGATGGCCTCGACTGAAACGGCCTCGATGGCCAGTGCTCGATCCTGCATCGTGAAACCGAAAAAGTTCTGATGCGCAGTAGCGAATGCGGCGGTTAGCTGTTCCAATGGAGAATCATCCACGATTAATGCCGTGTCGGTGCCCTGATAGCGCACGTGGATCCGCCGGCTAACACGGTCCGGGGTGGCACCCTGCTGTTCGATTCCCGCTCTGGCCTCTGCTTCCAACTCATCGAGCCGTTTTCGAGTAAACCGGAAGCTGTTCAGATCCAGATTTGCTTCGATCGAGCTCTCGCGAAGGAAACGTAGATCGGCCGTACCAATTCCGTAGGCGGAAAGCAGTCCGGCCAGCGGATGGATCAATATTTGGCTTATCGACAACGCATCAGCGATGGCGCAGGCATGTTGCCCACCAGCCCCACCAAAGCTGACCAGCGTGTGATCGCTGAGGTCGTAACCGCGAGCGACTGAAATCTCTTTGATGGCGTTGGCCATGCTTTCCACCGCGATGCGCAAGAAACCTTCAGCCACCTGCTCCCGGGACCGGCCCGTCACCTCGGCTACTTGATTTAACCGCGATTCCGCTGCCAGCCGATCGAGCGGCTGATCACCGGTTGATCCAAAGATCGTCGGAAAGAACCGCGGTTGAATCCGTCCCAGCGACAAATTGCAGTCCGTGACCGTGAGCGGACCGCCTTTTCGGTAGCAGGCCGGCCCGGGATCCGCTCCGGCACTTTCCGGACCTACTTGAAACCGGTCGCCGGCAAATCGGCAGACCGAGCCGCCTCCGGCGGCTACGGTATGGATATGCAGCATCGGAACTCGAAGGCGTACACCGGCAATCTCTGACTCGAAACGGCGCTCGTATTGGCCAGCGAAATGAGTCACATCGGTTGATGTGCCTCCCATATCGAATCCCACGATTTTTTGAGAACCGGCCTGTTCGGCGACTCTGACCGCCCCGACCATTCCACCGGCCGGCCCGGAGAGAATGGCGTCTTTGCCGCGAAACTGTGCAGCGCTCGCTAAACCACCGTTCGATTGCATGAAAAAGATCGGCACGTGTGGCAACGCCTGCTGAACGCGATCAACGTAGTGGTGCAGCACCGGCGAGAGGTACGCGTCGACCAAAGTTGTCTCTCCACGGGGAACGAGCTTAATCAATTGGCTTACTTCATGGCTTAGGGAGACCTGGGAGAACCCGATTCTGCGAGCGATATCAGCGATGCGTAACTCATGCTGAGGAAAACGGAAACTATGCATGAGCGCTATGGCTACCGCGCGAAAACCAGCGGCAAAAGCTTCTCTCAAAACATTCTCGGTTTGCTGCTCATCCAACTGCTCCAACTCGATTCCTTCCACCGAAAACCGGCCGGAAACTTCAATTATTCGCTCATAAACCGGTGTAGGCAGTTTAATCTCCAGATCGAACAAACGAGGGCGCTGTTGGGTGCCAATCCGAAGAACATCTCGTAAATTCTTGTTTACGACGAGAACCGTCGGTTCACCTTTACGTTCCAGCAGAGCATTGGTGGCAACCGTTGTTCCCATTTTCACCGATCGGATCAATGCCGTCGGTATCGGGTCGTCTGCATTCAACCCGAGTAGACGGCGGATCCCTTCGACGGCGGCGTCGGCGTAATGCTCACGATTTTCGGATAAGAGTTTTAGCGTCCGAAGCGGGCCCCCGGGTTGAACCGCAATGATATCGGTAAACGTGCCTCCCCGATCGATCCAGAACTCCGTGATCTGATCTCTGCCCATCCTGCAGGTTTAGTTCGAAACCTTTACCCACGCAGGGGGAATTTTTCGCGGAAAGATTTAAGTTTTGCGGGAATAAATCGGAGGTCGGCCGGTCTCTCTGGCAGGAGGCGGTCGCTAGCGGCCAGCCGCCGATCAGCAGGCCCCCCTTTTCAGCCTTCCCGACTTATGAAAACGATTCGCGTTTCTGTTCCCTTCCGCTCTTTTGGAGTAGCCCTAGCCCTTGCTGGGCTGCAGTTTTCGCCGGTGGTTCTCCCTTGCGCTTACGCAGAGGACCAAGATGGTCAAGCCAGGGCAAAATTCTTTGATTGGGAGAATCTGCAGAGCGACGTTGCAGGCGTCGCTGACCGGACCGACCCGAATGTGGTAAATGCCTGGGGGTTAGTGATCAACCCGACAGCGAAGGTCTTCTGGGTGAATGACAACGGTGCCGGAGTCTCTACGCTTTTCCGTCCTGACGGAACTCCCGTGCTTTTGGGCCCCTCGCCAGGACAGAATTTCGTGACGCTTCCACCTACACTTGTCGACACAGCGACTCCACCCGCAACGCCCACAGCCGCACCCACCGGGATTGTTTTCAACAACCCCGCGACAAATGCGTTTTTAATCCCGTCGAGCACCAATCCAGCCATATTTCTCTTTGATGGCGAGGATGGGGGAATTTGGGGCTGGAATCCAGGAGTCGATCCCCTGACCGCGACCTTGATTATTAAACCTTCCTCGCCAGACCCAACGATCAACGACGTGTACAAAGGATTAGCGATTGCGAACCGCAAGACCGGCGTACCAACCCTTTACGCCACGAACTTCCGTAAAGGAACCGTTGATGTGTTCGACAGCAGTTTCAATAAGGTGACCACCTTCGTCGATCCCAGTCTTCCCCCGGTACCCCCTGACACTTCGTCCCCCGGATGGGCTCCGTTTGGTATCGCAACCATCGACAACCTGCTTTATGTTACTTTCGCTTTGCAGAATGGTGCAAAGCATGACGACGTGGGAGGCGCGGGACACGGTTTCGTTGACGTGTTTAGCCCTGATACCGGCTTTGTCACACGGTTGATACAGTTCACTGACATGACAGGTCCGCTCAACTCTCCTTGGGGTTTAGCGAGAGTACCGGAGCATGAGCAATTTGGTAAGTTTAATGATGAAATCTTGCTTGTCGGCAATTTCGGTGACGGCCACATCAACGCTTTCGACATCCACTCCGGGGCTTTTCTGGGCACGCTTCTGCATCGAAAAGGGCAACCCCTGGAATTTAATGGTCTGTGGGCACTGTTCTTTCTCAAAGACCAGCTGTATTTCACGGCAGGGATTGTTGACGAAGCGCACGGATTGTTCGGATTCATTCACCTGCAAGAGAACGAAAATTCTGACGACTAGCCAGCCCGCAAAACTCACTCACGCGCGATATGGGTGCGCACGTTTATTGCAGCCTGTCTTGAGAGGAAGGGAACGGACTGTTAAACTTTGTGTTTTCCAAACAGCAGCAGAATCAATACGCGCCGCCCCTTCAGAGCTGATCGCGTTTATTGTAAAGCCACCCAGGCTGAAGCCTTGGGCTAAGCTCTTCCGGCCCTTCGGGCCTGAGGACTTGCGAGCAATCCAAGCTAGCTAGCGCAAAAGCCTGGAGCGAAGCGGTATACTCGCGCTTGGTCAGACCGTTCGCTTCCGACGATCAACCGAGTTTCGCGTGGTCCCGCCAACTATGGTTCGGCTTATAGCCAAGAACCGCCCGCGCCTTATCGATCGAGAGCAAGGTTTCGTTTGGAGCGAATGACCGTTTGTGCGGGACATCTGGAAAAACCTTCTTAAGCAGTTCATGGCTGTCCCGTACCATTACGCTGTCGGCATTCGCGATGATGAACACCTCCGCACCCTTGATTTTCGACTCGAGCGCTAGACGGATGGCTTGTGCCGCATCGCGGGCATCAATGTAACCCCAACAATTCCATTTACGCTTGCGCGCGTCGTCCTGAAAGCCAGGGAATCTGGTGTAATCTTCCGGCTCCATAATATTTGAAAAACGGAGCCCAATAATTTTCAATTCTGGATCCCAGCGGCAAAATTGCTTGGCCATTTCCTCACCGACCAATTTCGAAAGCGAATAAGCGGATTCCGGCCGGCCGGGATATTCTTCGTCTATCGGCACATAAGGCGGCGGCGTTTCGAATGGCAGACCGAGCACGGTTTCGCTCGATGCCCATACCACATTTTTTATCCCCAGCTGTCGCGCGGCTTCGAACACGTTGTAGGTGCTGATCGTATTCGTTGCAAAAGTAACCGCATTGGTTGCGAGTCCCGGCGCCGGTATGGCCGCCAGATGCACAACGGCAGTCACGTTGCGTACACGCTCATCGATACCCGATAAAGCTGCGACGGTCTGGCCGAAGTCCGTTAGATCAACCCGACTAAATGTCAAATTCGGATCAGCGGACCGAACCAGATCGACACTGGCGACTTCATAATGATGAGCCAACAGATCCTGGATACAAGCCCGCCCAGCCTTCCCGCTTCCACCGGTAACAACGATCATGGTTGCCAGTCAACATTTGAACCGAGTCGATGGCAAGTGGCTTCTCGGCGTGCGTGCGTTTGGCGTTCGGCGTTTGGCGTTTGGCGACAGTCGGATGGCTCAGCTTCGTAGGAATTCCACCACCTGAGCCAAGGCGCGGGCTCGATGGCTCAGGCTATTCTTTATCTCTGGAGGCAGTTCAGCGAACGTTTGCCAATAGCCTTTCGGAATAAACATGGCATCATAGCCAAAGCCGCCATGACCGCGTTCTGCTGGGATCACTTCGCCTTCGACCGCTCCGCGAAAAGAACCAAGCAATTCGCCTTGACTCGCTAATACCATTGCGCACCAGAATCTGGCTTGGAATTGAGTACCGGATGGAAAGTGTCGCAATAAGCTAATTAATTTGAATCGATTATCGCTATCCGAAGCCTGTGGACCGGCAAACCGGGCAGATCGAACCCCGGGCGCACCATTGAGCGCGTCTACCAGCAAACCGGAATCGTCGGCCAACACCAACCCAGTAACTATCCTAGAAATTGTGATAGCCTTAATTTGAGCATTGGCCTCGAAGGTTTGCCCGTCTTCCACGATGATTGGCGCATGCGGCAACGAGCTGAGATCGCGGACATCCCAATTCGATCCCAACATTTTCCCGATTTCCTGAGTTTTGTGTCTATTCGCGGTCGCAATGAAAAGTGTTTGCATCGTGACTAGAGCACCCCAAAGTTGCTCCGCCCGCGCCAGAAGACAATGAGTGACCGACGAAAACAATTTCCATTTCCGGAATTCGAACCGAAGTGGCAACAATACTGGCTGGAAGATCGAACTTTTCACGTGCCGAATCCCGGAGAGCCGTCGTTCGATGCCGAAAAGCCTAAGTTTTTCGTGATGGATATGTTCCCTTACCCGAGCGGGGAAGGCCTCCATGTTGGGCACCCAGAAGGGTATACGGCCACCGATATTCTCGCGCGATACAAACGGATGCGTGGCTTTAATGTATTGCACCCGATTGGCTGGGATGCTTTCGGATTGCCGGCCGAGCAGTTCGCTATCAACACCGGACAACACCCATCAGTCGCCACGGTCCAAAATGTCAGCCGTTTTAAAAAACAGCTGCAGCAGATCGGATTTAGTTACGACTGGGAACGCGAAATTAACACAACCGATCCGGAATATTATCGTTGGACTCAATGGATCTTTTTGCAGTTGTACAAAGCCTGGTTCGATCCGGAGGTAAAGGCAGCCAGACCGATCGCGGAGTTGGAAGCCGAGCGTAAAGCCTCTCATCCGAACGAGTCGGCGGATGAACTTCGTGCGTTTCTCGATGAACATCGGCTCGCCTATGTTTCCGAGGCTCCGGTCAACTGGTGTCCGGAGCTTGGTACAGTGCTAGCCAACGAAGAAGTCATTGACGGCAAGAGCGAGCGAGGCGGTTTCCCGGTAGTCCGCCGCCCGATGCGCCAATGGATGCTTCGCATCACGGCGTACGCTGATCGTTTAATCGACGAACTGGAGGGGCTCGATTGGCCGGAGTCGATTAAGGCGCTGCAGCGTAACTGGATTGGCCGAAGCGAAGGAGCCGAGGTTCATTTTTCGATCCCTGCACGCAAAGAGAAAGTGACTGTCTTTACCACTCGGCCAGACACGCTCTTCGGCGCTACCTACGTCGTTTTGTCGCCGGAGCATCCGCTGGTTGATATCTTCATGTCACCAGAGCAGAAGCCGGCAGTCCAGGCCTACCAAAAGGAAGTAGCCACCAAGTCGGATCTGGAACGGACCGATCTGGCCAAAGAAAAGACCGGTGTTTTTACCGGCGGCTTCGTAAGAAATCCGGTAAATAACGAGAAGATTCCCGTTTGGGTAGCTGACTATGTGTTGGCTAGCTATGGGACCGGAGCGATCATGGCCGTGCCGGCTCATGATGATCGTGATTTTGAGTTTGCTCAGAAATTTGGGCTCGAGATCCGGAAGGTGCTCGAGCCGCTGACGCCGGTCGAAGGCTGTTTCACTGGTGAAGGTACTTCCGTCAACTCCGATTTTCTGAACGACTTGGCCACGCGCGACGCGAAACGAAAAATTATCGATTGGTTAGAAGAAAAGGGCGCTGGTAAACGCTCAATTAATTTCAAACTGCGCGACTGGTTATTTTCTCGGCAGCGTTACTGGGGCGAACCGTTCCCCATCATTTGGCGGAACGGCCATCACGAAGCTCTCGACGAAAGTTCGCTTCCGGTTGTACCTCCGCCGCTGGCAGATTATCGACCGACCGGAACGACCGATCCACCGCTCGCCAAAGCGGAAGAGTGGAAGAGACTCCCTGATGGTGCGATCCGAGAACTGAACACGATGCCGCAATGGGCTGGTTCGTGTTGGTACTATCTCCGTTATATCGCGCCACTCGCCAAGGATCGGTTCACTGATGCCACTGCCGAACGCTACTGGATGGGGGGAGGTAAACCGGGCGGAGTCGATCTGTACGTGGGCGGCACCGAACATGCCGTACTGCATCTATTGTATGCTCGTTTCTGGCACAAGGTGCTCTACGATCTGGGGTACGTTTCCACGATCGAGCCTTTCCAGCGGCTCGTAAATCAAGGGATGATACTCGGTCAGGATAATCAGAAAATGTCGAAGAGCCGAGGTAATGTGGTCACCCCGGACGAAATCATCTCCGAGTACGGTGCCGACTCCTTACGCTTGTACGAGATGTTCATGGGTCCGCTGGAAGCAACCAAACCCTGGAGCATGAGCGGTGTCGAAGGTGTCTACCGGTTTCTCGCACGCTTCTGGCGGTTAGCCATGGAGGAGAATCAAGAAGGCAGGTGGCAGCCATCGTCGTCGCTTAGAGAGGTCGAACCTTCCCGGCAGCAGCTAAGAGTGGTCCATGCGACGATCAAGAAAGTAACCCAGGATATCGAGGCGCTCGCGTTCAATACTGCGATCTCACAAATGATGATTTGTGTAAACGCGTTTACCAACGTTGAACCGAGACCGGTGGAGGCCATTCGCACATTGTTGATCCTGCTCAGCCCGTTCGCTCCGCATCTGGCCGAGGAAATTTGGCATCAACTACGCAGCCGGTTTCCCGGCTTTGTGGGCTTGGTCTCAAAACAGCCATGGCCTTCCTGGAACGAGGAGTACCTGGCCGAAGATGAAGTTGAAGTGATCATTCAAGTGAACGGGAAACTGCGCGATAAGATGACGGTGGCGAAAGACCTGGATGAAGCAAGTTTGGAACGACTTGCTCAAACATCAGCAAAAGTTCAAGCCAGCCTGCGCGGCAAAAGCGTCGTTAAAGTTGTCGTTGTTCCGAATAGAATTGTGAATCTCGTGGCGCGGTAGGGACGCGTTCTCGCTGGTCCGTCTTCGGTCCCGATGCACTCTCTACTGGAGCGCAACCGACGCGCACGAAACCGTGCGGTTTCTTACTCGACTTTTCCAGAGCCAATGTATTCTGCACTGAAGGTCTCGAAGGTGTCGATGTCGCCCAACTCCGGTATCCCGCCAACGACGTAACAACCAGATCCAACGAATTCTTTTGAGACAGTGTCGAACACCATAACACACCGCAGTTTGGCCGGTTCGACCCAACGATCAGAAAGCTTTTCCTTGTTCCAATCCGCTTTCTGTTTCTCCGCGGCGACTTTTTTGAGGTAGGTTTCGGTTTGTTTTTTGTTTGGTCGCAGTGTGTCAACCGCGACATAACGGCTCTTTGCTGGCTGATGTTTTCGCGTTTGATAATCGCGGATGTTTGCTTCAGCTACCTTTTGCTGTTCCGGGCTGATTTTGCAGATAAGCAATACAATATTACGGGCGCCAACTGACCAACTGGGCGAAGTTGCACAGCCAGCAAACAGAAAGAAGGCCAAGAAGGCGCCGATCAGGGGAGATCTTTTCATAGTACAAATGCTATGAAAACGCCGGATCGACGGACAACGCTATTCTGTTTTCTGTCCAAAATCAGTTAGTCCAATGAGTACGAGAAATGACCATACCGACTATCATGTCCATACTCCGCTGTGCCATCATGCAGTCGGAACGCCGGCTGAATTTGCCGCAGCTGGTCTTCAGACTGGTTTATCGGAACTCGGATTTGCCGACCACAACCCGATGCCGGAAAAATTCGACGACTGGCGAATGGACTATTCGGAATTACCAAAATACTTCGAGTTCGTTGATGAGGTTCGATCGGCCGGAGTCACCGTTCGACTCGGGCTCGAGTGCGACTATCTTTCTGGATTCGAGTGGTGGATCGAAAAACTCGCCCGGGAAAAGGAATGGGACTACCTGATCGGCAGCGTCCACTATATCGGGCCCGGTTGGGATGTAGACAACCCTAAGCATATTTCCCGTTTCGAAAACCAATCCGTCGAAGAAATTTGGGATCTTTATTGGACGAACTACGTTCGCTGCATTGAATCCGAATTGTTTGATTTTGTCGCGCACCCAGACCTGCCAAAAAAATTTGGTCACCGTCCTTCCGGGGACCTGCGCCGCTACTATGAGCCGGCCATCGCGGCACTCCACCAGCACGGTATCGCATTTGAAATCAACACGGCTGGATTGCGAAAACCCGTAAACGAAATGTATCCGGCACGCGAATTCCTTGAGCTTGGGGCCCAGGCAGGCATACCTGTCGTGATCAATTCCGATGCACATTCTCCAGCGGAGTTGACAAAGGGTTTCGATTTCGCCCGCAAACTCGCAATCGAGGTTGGCTATCGCAGCGTTTTGAGATTTGAACGTCGTCAGCGATTCGAGGTACCGCTGTAGAACACACGCCGAGAAGAAGGAGAGAAACTCACGCAAAGACGCAAAGGAGGGATGCAGAATATAGAATTCAGAAATCAGGAGAAGGATCGCGAACAGACAACGCCCGGCATCTAACTGACTATGTCCGATCACCAACCCAAAAGGTAGGCGCTCAAACTAGCGGGACACAGCCCCTACCGTCTGCAGGCTTCCGACTTCTAAATTCCAAACTCTATATTCCTCCTCATGCTCCTTTGCGTCTTTGCGTGCGTTTCTCTTCTTCTTCTTCGCGTCTTGGCGTGAGGTTCTTTCCGATGATTCTCCGTCTCAAACAGAGAGAGATCGTATTCCCTCGCCGGCCTTTGGTGATGGGAATTGTGAATCTGAACGATGACTCGTTTTCCCGAGACGGCATCCGGGATGTAAACGAGGCGATCCGCCATGCCCGCAGATTGATCAGCGAAGGAGCTGACTTAATTGATGTTGGCGGCGAAAGCGCCCGCACGGACCGGCTGGAAGTCACTGAACAGCAAGAAACCGATCGGGTAGCTCCATTTATAGTTCGGTTTCAGGAATGTTATGAAAGATTGCGGCCGGTCGATGATATACAGGTTTTCCCACCTCTTCTTTCCGTGAACACCTGGCGCTCACCGGTTGCCAGCGCGCTGCTGAACTCAGGCGGGGATTTACTAAACGATATGAGCGCCCTCTCAACTGACGAAAACGCACGCATCGCCGCTCGGCATCAGACCGCGTTGCTCATCATGCATTCGATCGGTTTGCCGAAACGGAAGCATACCGATGTTCAATACGAGGACATCATGGGAACGTTGGAACAGTTTTTTGGCGACAAACTGGCATTGGCCGAGAAAGCAGGCCTCAGCCGCGAAGCGGTCGTAATCGATCCTGGACTCGATTTCGCCAAGCAACGGAATGACAACCTAACGATTCTCCGGGAGCTGGAGCGTTTGTCTCAATTCAAGCGACCCATTCTCCTCCCCGTATCCCGTAAAACCGTAATCGGCGAAGTGCTGGGACTACCCGATCCGAAAGATCGCGATCCCGGTACAATCGCCTGTGTCGTCGCTGGCATTCGGGCGAGCGCTTCCATATTTCGTGTCCACAATGTCCGCGCCACCAGTCTAGCCGTCAGGACGGTCTGGAAAATCCTGGGCGAACAAGAGCAGGGACTCCTTTAGGACCCACGCAAAGAACAAAAAAGCCTCACGCCAAGACCTGCCCGCAACGCTTCGCGCAGCCGTGCCCACTTGTCACACGAAGTGTTTCGCGGAGCGATGCAGGCGGGCGCAAAGCGCCAAGGAAAACAGAATAAAAAAATCGCAAAAAAGAGGAACGCTCTATTGACTATCTCCGTTTGTTTCCCAAAGAGATGCACATGGATGATCTCCATGTTGACCCCCGGCTCCAGCCTATTCCGAAGGGCGCTCTGGTGGACAAAATTGCCCTGGTCACCGGTGCTTCTCGAGGGATCGGAGCGGTCACAGCTCGAGTCTTGGCGCAAGCAGGGGCACAAGTCATCCTGAATTATCGCAGCAAAGGAGCTCGCGCCGAAAAAGTAGCGGCGGCGATCAAGGCTGCTGGGGGTAAGGCTTCGACGATTCAGTGCGATATTACGGTCTCGCAGGAGGTCGACTCAATGCTAGACCAAATCCAAAGGGAATTTGGTTTTCTTGACTTTCTGATCCTCAATGCGAGCGGCGGCCTCGAGAAGGACAAAGGCGAAGATTATTCGATGCTTCTAAACTGTTGGGCCCAGCTCGATCTTCTGACGAAGGGATTACCACTGTTACAGCGCGAGGGCCGCGCGATCTTCGTCACTAGTCATCTGGCTCATTTTTATGGACGGAAGCCGGTCTATCCGGGTTACGAGCCGGTTGCCATCGGTAAGCTCGCTGGTGAGAGAGCACTTCGGGCGATGATCCGGGAGCTTGCCACCAGAAAGGTCACGCTCATCGTCGTAAGCGGAGACATGATCGAGGGTACAATCACTCCAAAGCTGTTAAATCGTACGAACCGCGGGTTGATCGAATTTCGCCGCGAGCAAGCAGGTCGATTGCCGACCGTCGAAGAGTTTGGTCAGGCGATCGCGGAAGCGGCCGCCGATCCAAATCTTCAGTCCGGTGCGACGGTTTACGTCGGAGCAACGGAATAGAACGATCTCACGCCAAGCAGACTTCGCCAAGGCTACGTCGGCCAAGGACGCAAAGACACAAAGGAGAAGAGAAACTGACCCCAAGACCTGCTTGCACTGCTTCGCGCAGCCCCCGCCAACGTTTTTACACAAAATGCTTCCCGTAGCGATGCAGACGGGCACAAAGATCGCAAGAAAGAACGAGGAAGAGTCCGTTACTTTATGCCACACTCAATGAGGGAATGACCGATGCGCGCCGGCATGATCGGAGGAGCATCTCAGATCCCTACTCCTCTTCTTCCTTTGCGTCCTTGCGTCTTGGCGTGAGTTTCTCTTCTTCTGTGCGTCTTGGCGTGAGTTGTTTCAATCGGGTTCGATTCTTCCAAGCGGGATGCTGTCGGATCAGCTCGAGCGCTCGTCGGGTAAGCGATTTTCCTGGTTCGATGCGATGCCAAGGAGAAGCGCCGGAGGGATGCGGCAGCGCGATAATATCAAAACGCTTTCCGGCCCGTTCAGTGGTTCGCATTTGACCGATCACTTCGCTCAAAGCAGGGACCGGTTGGATGAATTGAGCGATAGCCAGTTTGCCCACCGGAATCACCAGACCGGGAGTAAGGAGCGCGATCTCTGCGTCCAACCAGGAAGAACAATTCTCAATTTCGATCCGGGACGGAACTCGGTCACCGGCGGCCGTTTTACCCGGGAAACAACGACACACTGCGGCCATGTAGACTGTTGCACGAAAGCTGCTCTCATCTACGCCCGCTACATCGGAAAACCATTTGAATAGCGTCCTTCCCGCGGTCCAGGCGAAGGGCCGGCCGGCTTCCGGCTCTCGAACTCCAGGTGCTTGCCCGACCAGAATAACTCGACTGGAAACCGGTCCGCCACTGACTGGCGAAAAATGCATCTGCGGGCAACGGTCGCAGTGGCGGAGCGCTTCGACCAGCTTGCTCAAGGAGTGATAGCGACTAGCCATGCGACTAGCTAATAGCAAATAGCAGATCACGAATTTTAGCTACCTGTGATTTCGTCGTCATCCGCGAGTAACCATGATGGCTAAATCGCCTGAATAAACTCACTTGCGCGATCTCTCGACCGCAGCCTAACATGACGCTCCATCGAAAAGAGGAGAACCCATCTTGGATCTGGACGACATTAAAGCGATCATTGACTTGATGAAACAAAACGATCTCGCTGTTTTCAAGCTGGAGCGAGAGGGATTCAAACTTGAACTAGAAGCACAACGTCCAGTAGCTCCTGTCATTGCTGCAGCAATGCCGCCGGCCGCCATTGCCACCCAAACCGTTCCGGCCAACGTCACTGGATCGAGTGGGGTCGGAGAAGAGAAATCAAAGCTTAAGGAAATTGTCTCACCAATGGTTGGCACTTTTTATCGATCTCCTTCGCCGGATTCGGCGCCGTATGTTCAGCCGGGTCAAGAGATCAATGAGGAATCGGTGGTTTGCATCATCGAAGCAATGAAAGTGATGAACGAAATCAAAGCGGAAGTGCGTGGTGTCATTGTAGAAGTGTTGGTGGAAAACGGCACTCCGGTCCAGTTCGGTCAACCGCTTTTCCGAGTGAAGTAGCGTGTTCAACAAAATTCTGATCGCTAACCGTGGCGAAATCGCATTACGGATTATCCGGGCCTGTAAGGAGCTCGGAATCGCTACGGTTGCAATTTATTCCGAGGCGGATGTTGACTCCTTGCACGCTCAACTTGCGGACGAGGCAGTTTGTGTCGGAAAAGCGCCCAGCGCCGAAAGCTATCTAAAGATCGACCGGATCATCAGCGCGGCAGAGATTACCGATGTTGACGCAATTCATCCCGGATATGGATTTCTAGCGGAGAATCCTCATTTCGCGGACGTGTGCGCCAGCTGCAATATCAAGTTTATTGGGCCATCGGCCCGGTCCATCCGAGCTATGGGCGATAAGAACTCTGCGCGCGAACAAGCGCGGAAAGCGGGCGTGCCGGTTACGCCGGGCAGCGATGGGACTGTGGATACTGAGCAACAAGCGCTCAGGATCGCCAAAAAAATCGGATACCCGGTGATGATTAAGGCGGTCGCAGGCGGTGGGGGCCGCGGAATGCGTCCCGCTCACAACGACGGCAGTCTCGTCCAGGGCTTTCACGCCGCCCGAACTGAGGCCGAGAACGCGTTCGGGAACAGCGGCGTCTATATCGAGAAGCTTATCGACCGCCCTCACCATATTGAGTTTCAAGTCGTCGGGGACAGCCACGGCCGAATCATCCACCTCGGAGAACGCGATTGCTCGATCCAGCGGCGCAACCAAAAGATCGTCGAGGAATGTCCTTCACCAATGGTTGACGATGATCTTCGGCAAAGAATGGGTGACTGTTCCGTGAAACTCGCGGCGTCCGTCGGTTATGAAAACGCAGGCACGATGGAATATCTCGTCGACCGGGACGGCAATTTCTACTTCATGGAAATGAATACGCGGATTCAGGTAGAACACCCCGTGACCGAAGAGGTGTACGGGTGCGACCTGGTGCGTGAACAAATTAAAGTCGCATCGGGCGAACCTCTGTCCGAACAAGTCGCGAATGCACGGCCGCGGAGTCACGCGATCGAATGCCGAATCAACGCAGAAGATCCTGATGCAAATTTTCAACCGTCACCGGGAACAATCGAGCTCTATTATGCACCTGGCGGGCGGGGCGTACGCATCGACTCACATGTTTACTCCGGATATACAATTCCTTCCTATTATGATTCGATGATTTCGAAGCTGATTTGTATAAGCTCCACTCGCCCCGGAGCGATTCGGCGGATGGCTCGAGCGCTGAGTGAGTATCTCATCACCGGCATTAAAACGACGATTCCATTTCAGGCAAAAATCATGGAGAACGCAGATTTTTTGCGCGGAAATTTCGACACCGGCTTTGTCGAAAAAATGATTCGGATGAAGCAGCTTGAGATGAAACGTTAGCACCCTGTGAACACGTTAGATCATTGTTTTCTGTATGGGATTGTCGATCTTGGCTATGTCCAACCGGAGGCAGCGCCGGACGTCACACAGAAGCTTGTGCGTGGTGGTATCGATCTCTTGCAATTACGGGCAAAAGACAAACCGCTCGAGTCAATTCTTCGGTTAGCGGAGAGCATCCTGCGAATCACGCAGCCGGCTAATGTGCCTTTGATCATTAACGATCACCCGCAGCTCCTGCGCGAAGTCAATGCCGAGGGTTGTCACGTTGGCCAAACCGATTATCCGGTGGCCCAAGCACGCGAGTTAGCCGGTCGGGCGGTAATTGTTGGAAAGTCGACCCACTCCCTCGAGCAAGCGCTTGCCGCCCAAGCCGAAGGCGCCGACTACATTGGTTACGGCCCGATTTTTCCGACGCCCACCAAGCCGGAAGCGGCCGCGATTGGCTTGGGCGACCTGAAGAACCTCCGGACGAAGGTCAAAATACCTGTATTCTGCATTGGCGGCATTAAGGAGACGAATTTTACCCAGGTCACCAACGCAGGAGGAGAGAGGGTCTGTATCGTATCGGACCTTCTCCTGGCCCCCGATATCAACGCCCGGACCCGAGCAATCAAGGCGTTTTTGTAACGCGGAAAGGGCGTCAGCAGAAAAACTCACGCCAAGGCGCAAAGTAGAAGAAAAAAGTTTCTCGTCTTCTTTGCGTCTTGGGCGGGAGATCACTCGTATTCGAAGCGCAAAAAAAAGCGCTGGCGGAGGCAGGTGGTTTGCTCAACTGTGAGCCCCAATGGCCGTGCTGATTGTGGGCTCCGTCGCGTTGGATAGCATCAAAACACAAACCGAAGAACATCCCGACCTGCTTGGCGGCTCCGCATCTTACGCCGCGGTAGGCGCCAGCTTTTTTCAGCCGGTCGATCTCGTCGGAATCGTCGGATCTGATTTCCCCCAACACCATCTTGATCTTTTCCGCGAGCGGCAGATCGATCTCACCGGGCTGCAGATTGTTGAGGGGAAAACATTCCGGTGGTCGGGCGAATACGAAGCTGACATGAACAAACGGCGGACGTTGCATACGGAGCTGAATGTTTTCGAGACCTTCAGCCCCAAGTTGCCGCCCACATATCGATCAGCTTCGGTTATTCTTCTTGGTAACATTGGCCCAGAACTGCAAAACCATGTACTCGATCAGAGCGAACAGCCGGATTTTGTGGTCGCAGATACAATGGATCTTTGGATCACTATTGCGCAGCCTGAACTGATCAAACTTCTGGGTCGGATCGACTTATTGGTATTGAACGACAGTGAAGCGCGCCAGCTCACGGAAGAAGAGAACCTGATCAAAGCCGCCAAAAGGATCTTGGATCTCGGTCCGAAATATGTGGCGATTAAAAAAGGTGAGCATGGCTGCTTGTTGTTATCGCGAACCGAATTTTTCAGCTGCGGAGCTTATCCTCTAGAGGAAGTGAAAGATCCAACTGGCGCTGGTGATACCTTTGCCGGGGGGTTCGCCGGCTATTTGGCGAGCCTGAATCGATCTGGCTTTGAATTCGCGGATCTAAAGAGAGCCGTCGTTCATGGAACAGTTCTCGCCAGTTTTTGCGTCGAATCCTTCAGTCTTTACCGACTGACCCAACTCACCAAGAGCGAGCTTCAAGATCGCTATAGCCGGTTTCGCGACATGAGCCACTACGACGGCGGAACGCAGGCCTAATGGAAATCAGAATTTCGTAATGCCCGGGTAGCGACCCGAGAATACGAACGTGAGCACCCTTGGCCACAATGGTTCATTTCTAGCCGCAAATCCCGTCGACAAACCGTTGTGGGTAACGACAAGAAACCTCAATTAATCAACGTAAAACAGCTTTTCAGCGGCACTTACGGGGTTCGTTGCGCTCGACGAGGCTGCTATCGCAAAGCAACCACCAATCAAGATGATAATAACCGCAATAATTAATAACAGGAATCCCCGGTTCGAATATTCGGCGCTCTCGGCAAGAGTGCGGTCGAGAGGATATTCCCCTTGTGACAGCGATTGGACCAAGTAGTGCGGCTCCCCCTCAAACGGAATTTGTTGAGCGATGGAATCGCCCAACGTCGATTTGTTTTGAGAAAACGGATCTTTCATAAATAGTTAGGTTGCCCCTCGCCTTCATTAGGACGCCGAGTCGGTGGAGGGTTGCGCAATTTGTGCGGCAAATCGATTGCGCTAAGTGAGTGATCTCGGATTCATACCAGTTGCATGTACGCAATCGAGACGACGGCATTGACACGGGCATTCCGCCGGAAGATTGCGGTAGAAGATCTGACTCTCAGGGTCCCAGGCTCCACTGTTTTCGGCTTTCTTGGACCGAATGGCGCCGGTAAGACCACGACCGTCCGTATGTTGGCGGGTCTACTGCCTCCCAGTTCCGGAACCGGAGTCGTGGCAGGTTGTCCGTTGAATGGCAACTTGGATCACCTGCGGCACCGGATCGGCTTCCTGACGGAATCGCCTGGCCTGTACGAGCAGCTTACTGCATGGCAAAACCTGCTTTTTTTTGCCCGGTTGTATGGTCTTTCCGAAAAGAATGCTCAATCTCAAGTCGCAAAATATCTGAAACTGCTTGGATGCTGGGAAGACCGACATAAACCGGTAGGCGCTCTTTCTAAGGGTATGCGCCAAAAGACGGCGATTGTGCGAGCCCTAGCCCATGAGCCCGAAATTTTATTCCTGGATGAACCCTCCTCCGGTCTTGACCCTTCGACTGCTCGTTTTTTCCGCGATTTCGTCAAATCGTTGCGCGCAAACGGCCGAACCATTTTTCTGACCACTCACAATTTGGCCGAAGCCGAAGATGTCTGCGACTATATCGCGATCATGAAGACGCGATTGATTCTGGAAGGCTCGCAATCGCAGATTCGCTCGGAATTGTCCGGCAATGTCGTAACGATTCGCTTCTCCACTTCCGCCGAGCCCTGGCTATCGATTGTTCAACAGCTTGAGTATGCAAAGGAAGCGACCGTGGTCGAATCGGCGCTGCGAGTAAACCTCGCAAACCCACCGACTGACACGCCTAGACTCGTCCGTGCTTTGGTTGAGGGCGGTGCAGAGCTCTACGCGGTCGAGCCTGCCCGCAAATCGCTGGAGGAGATTTATCTTGAACTTCTTGATTCCGTGGCGACGGCAGATCGAGAACAGCCCGCCAAGGTGTAGTGAATCCTCTTCTCACCATCGTACGCAAAGAGCTGTTGGAAATGCGGAGAACGCGCCGATTTCTACTTAGGTTCTTCATCGCGCCAAGTTTCGTCCTTCTCTACTCGTTCACAGCGCTCGGAAACCTCCCCCATCGCTCGCACAGCGAAGTCGGCGCCCTAACCGCATCCCGGCTGTCTTCCGAGGACATCGAAGCCGCGGAGTGGTTCAGCAGATCAAAAATCTTTCTACTGTTGATGCTGCCAATGCTTTTCTCGGCGGCACTGGTCATGCAGACAATGGTCGTTGAAAAAACGGCTAAAACCCTGGAGCCACTTCTCGCCACCCCCGTAAAGACCTTTGATCTGGTTTTAGGTAAGATCCTCGCGGCGTTAGTCTTCCCTCTCCTGGCCGGATACCTTTACCTGGCCATCTACGCCGGTGTTGTCTGCCTCATGGACAGACATTCGGAGATGCTCCGGTTCATGTTTTCGCCACGGCCGCTGATCGAAGCCTTCCTGGTGATGCCGGTATCAGCCTTTGCCAATGCCTCGCTCGCAATGATCGTGGCCGTTCGTTCACGCGACCCGAAGACCGGAAGTCTGCTCTCCAGCCTATTAACCCTGCCGGGAATCGTTCTTTATGGAACGCAGATCGCTCTTCTGGACTTTCTCAACCAGTACATTCTACTGGTCTGTGTTGGCGCCGTCTTGCTATTGGCTGGCGCGGGTATTTTTTTCGCGACCGAAGCATTCCAGCGCGAAAAAGTGTTCGAGCGCTGGGACAGCTGACCATTCGGCTGTCGCCGAATGGTATGACAAATGACAAATAGCAGATGACAGATTGGCCCTGTGCGATTGGTCGTGTCCCATGACTCAGTGCCGAATTGCTTTCGGGTTGGTATTTGCCCAGAACGGTTCTTCGGTCGAGCACCCCATTTGTCATGTGTCAGCGGGCCTCGGCCCGTCGGCTGTCGCCGAATGGTCTGACAAATAGCGGATGACAGATGACAAATAGCAAATAGCAGATTTGCTATTAGCGTTAGAAATCAACCCGCAGAGCTCCAGCTCCGGGCTGACAAATGGTTTAGTTGTAAATCGGGCTTATGCAGATCCATCTTGATCCCATTGGAGGTGTTGCCGGCGACATGTTCGTCGCCGCAGTTCTTAATGCCAACCCTGAGCTAACACCTGGACTTTTAAAAACGATGTATGGCTTGGGGCTGCCTGAGTGGGTCAATTGCCGAATCGAAACCGCGAATGACGGAGTCCTGGCCGGATCCAGATTCGTTGTAGAGTGTGAAGCCCAACCTTCCATTCACCATCATCAGCACGCGCATGATTCGGACGGATCACATGACCATCACCACAGGCGCTGGTCAGATATTCGTAAGCTGATTGAGCAGGCGAACCTTTCATCGACGGCCAAGCAACATGCGCTCGGGATTTTCGGCCTCTTGGCCGGGGCTGAAGCCCGTGTCCATGGGATCCCGGTTGCGGATGTCGCGTTCCACGAAGTGGGCGCCATCGATTCGATCGTGGACATTGTCGGAGCAGCTTTTCTTATCGACGCACTTCAGGTGGATCGTTGGACGACTTCGCCGCTGCCTCTTGGCTCTGGACAGGTCGAAACCGCTCATGGCCGGTTGCCGATCCCTGCACCTGCCACCGCGTTATTGCTCGAAGGTTTCGCCGTATTTGACGATGGAATTCCAGGCGAACGCGTCACTCCAACCGGAGCTGCGATCGTCCGCTACCTCTGTCGACCAAACGAAGTCCAACGCCGAACTGGCGTTCTCGTGCGTTCCGGTGTTGGTCTGGGAACTAAACGTTTTCCCGGCATCAGCAATGTTCTTCGTGTGATCTGTTTCCAACAAAAGAGCCAAGCTTCGAGCGGGCATCGAGAACTCTTGATTGTTGAGTTTGAGGTCGATGATCAGTCCGCCGAGGAGCTTGCCGCCGGGCTGGAACGGATTCGAAATGACGTCGCGGTTTTTGATGTCATCCAAATTCCCGCGATCGGCAAGAAGGGTAGGCAGGCCAGTCATATAAAGATCCTCGCCGATCCCGCAAAGCAAGAGGAAGTAATTGCACTCTGCTTTCAGCAAACAACGACCATCGGCTTGCGTTTTCGCGCGACCGAAGCTATCGCGCTCCCACGTCAAACTGAATCAGTGCAGGTCGCCGGCCGCCAGGTAAGAGTGAAAATCGTGCGACGTCCTGGAATCGGGGCGACCGCTAAAGCTGAGGCGGACGATTTATTAGTGGCTGGCGAAGGGTATAGTGCTCGAGCAGAATTGAAAACTAAGGCTGAAGCTCAGGCTCTTTCGTCGCCGCTCCTTGCTGATTTGGTGGACGCCGAAATCCAGTCGGAGCGACCAATCGCCAAAAGATCGGAGGCTCCCCGATTGCACCATGAATAACGGATTGAGAGAAGGCGGGCATAACCCGGTGAACCAACATGACTAAAGGAGAGATAAATCTCGACCACGAACGAACCCGGCGTATTGGGTTGGCCGAAGCAGTATATTCAGCGTCAAAAAATATCGATCAACTTGCCGAAATCTTGAATCAAGCGGCTCAACGACAAACCACCTTACTCCTGACCCGGTTATCACCGGCCCAATTTAATGCGCTCCCCAGCCAATATTGTTCGTTGCTCGACTATGACCCGGTATCACAAACGGCCTTTTTCGGCCCATTGAAGCCGGTCGTCAATGTAGCCGAGATTGCGGTGATTACCGCCGGGACGTCGGACGTTCCAGTCGCGATGGAAGCAGCTCGTACGCTGCGCTTTTATGGCCAGAATGTTTTAACCATCAATGATGTCGGCGTAGCCGGAATCTGGCGTCTATTCGACCGGCTAGAATCGCTGAAGCAGATGAGTGTTGTTATCGTCGCTGCTGGCATGGACGGTGCCCTGCCGAGCGTTGTCGGCGGTTTGGTGAGCGGCTGCGTGATCGCCCTGCCAACTTCTGTTGGTTATGGTGTCGCCAACGGCGGCCAGACCGCATTGAATGCTGCGCTGGCCAGTTGCGCACCCGGTCTCCTCGTGGTGAATATCGACAATGGATACGGAGCAGCTTGCGCCGCTCTTCGCATTGTTCAACGAAATGACGCACGGTCCTCGCTCGCCTTTCAGCTATCGCCGAACGGCATGACAAATGACGGATAGCAGATTGCAGGGGTCAGTCGCTCGAGTCATACGCATGTTCCGGCTGGCATTGCGGACACCAGCAGGTACGCCGGCCGCCAACCACTTCTCTCATTAAATCAGTGCGACAGCGCGGGCATTTCCCTCCGTCCTCCCAACGGTGGGCAAACAACCAGCTCCTGGGAAACTGCCAATCTTTATCCATGACTTCGATGGCCTTCGCGCAGACGCTTCGGGTAACACGATAAAGCGTGTTAATCTCTGACAGGCTAAGGGTGCCGGCCCGAGTCTTGGGATTTAGTCGTGCTCGCCAAAGAATTTCATCTGCCATCCAGTTTCCGATGCCGGGAAAGCGCTCCTGCATCAATAATAATGCTTTCATCGGCGACGCTTTTCGGCGCCGGCAAAACTCCGCAATCGAGCTTGGCTTGAATTGATTGGACAAAATCGATGGCGGCAGCTTCGCCCACCATGAAGGGGCGACTTCGTTCCGAGCAAATTGCACTCGACCAAATTGCCGCGGATCAGAAAAAACGAGAGATCGTTTCGACTGCCGAAGAATAAGATGGTCATATTTTAGGAACGAGTACTTTGGCTTTTCAACCCTGAGTTCGCCGGTCATGCCCAAATGCAGTCCCAGCCAATGCTCGCCCCGATTGCCGAATCGAAATACCATTTGCTTGCCCAGCGCTTCCGAATCCAACAACCGTTGGCCGGTCAAGGTTCGAACGAGTTCCTCTGGATTTATGCTCCGAAAGATGCGCGACGTTCGGTTGCGCAAAATGACTTCCAAGATTTTCTCACCTCGTCCGACCGCCCAAAGGCGGCGGCTGCGCTCGACTTCAGCCAGCTCAGGCATTTCTAATCATTCCACAACTTCCTCGAGTCTCACATCGATTGGTTGTGACCCAAAATCGGCCAGCGCGAAACTGATCGGGAGTTTGAAACGACGCGGTCCGATGCTTCCAGGATTTACGTATAATACCCCATCCTTGCTCCGAACGAGTGGCTTATGAGAATGCCCCGAAACCACCATTGAAAAACCTGCAACCGCCGGGTTCAGATCCAAATCAGCGAGACTATGCAATAAATAGACCAGCCGCCGGCGCACAGAGACCAACTCGGTTGGTGGTAATGCAAACATTTCGGTGTCCACGTTGCCGCGAATCGCCACCACCGGAGCGCATTCCCGCAGCCGATCCAAGACCCTTGCATGGCCGACATCACCCGCGTGCAAAATCAAATCGACATTCCCGACTGCACTGAGAACGGATTCGCGAACAAGACCGTGAGTGTCGGCAACAATCGCGACTAGTCGAGCACGAGGCCACTCTTGCATTGGCGAAAGCTTTTCGCAGGAAGCACTCGTCAGAATAACAGGTTGGTCTTTCACTGAGGCTGTGGCCTAGCCCGTCGGACCTAGGAATCGAGCGGCCCGATCGATAGTGATTATAGTGAAAAATGGCTGCCGCGAAAGTAGCATTGCTCCTTATTTCCGGGCTCGTCTTCTCGTTTATCGCAGCGGGCGAAAACGAATCGGATCAACTATCGGACGAGACGATCCGCTCTCTGGTTCCAGGTGCTTGGATCAGCCAAGAGATCCTGGATGGTCAGCCAATGACACTCACCGTGGAATATCGGCCGGACGGTACCTTTGGAGCGTCCGCGGGAATCGCCGAGGGACGCTATCGGACGAAATTGGTTTTGCGCGGGACATGGCGAGTCCATAACCGAGTTCTGATAAACCACACCGAGGCGACCGGGATGCCGGCGCGAACGACTATTTACGAAGTGGTCGCGGTCACCGAAACGGTGTTGATCCTGCGCGATCGGGATGGTGGCATTGTGGTGAAACGTCGCGCCTGGAAGAATAGCCAATAGCCGATAGCCAAATGACCTTGGGCCCTCTTGGCTATTGGCTATCGGTTATTTATCAGTTCGCTCTTTTCCAGGTTTCGGTTCTTCCGATCAGCGAAACACCGATGTAGCCGCGTACCTTAAGAGTATCCGTGCCTTGCAATTCCATATTGCAAGAGTACGTATTTCCGCTCTTCGGATCATAAATTGTCCCGTTTCCCCATTTGCCCGAACCGGTCGAGGTAAACCCGGTCATAAAGACCATCCCGAGAATTGGACGGCTGTGTTTGCCGGCATCCGGATTATGAATGTCGGTCTTTTGCCTGCCGTCCGGAGCGAGCGGCTCGCGCAGGCTTACAATCTTGGCATTCAGTTTTCCGTTCTCCTCGTAGACCTCAAATGAAGCGTCTTCGTTCTTCCAAAGACCGGTGACCGACGGCGAATCGGCGGCAAGGATCCTCTCGGTCGCGACGAATAGAACAACGCAAAATAATACGCGAAAGACGGAAGTATGTTGTCCGTAGAACATATGATCATCAGTTCGAGCAGTGTTACTTTTTGTCAATTAAAGGAGACCCGATTCGGAAACGGTTATTCCAACCGAAACTACCGTCTTCTCATGAACAGGCTTGCTGCTTTCCTTTCAATTTTTGCGGCTCCAGCATTTCTTTTTCTCGGGCCCAAGCAGAGTTTTGGGCAAACCCAGCTGGATTCCGAGAGGGTGACCGTGCCCTCACCATTTCGAACCTCACCGTTTGATCGCGACCGTTATCTACAAGTACCGCGCGGCTTTCAAATCCGGGTGGTTGCTCGAATTCCGGCAGCTCGGTTTGTCCGGCCGACTCCGGAAGGCGGTCTCCTTGTCTCTCAGCCATCGAGGGGCAAGATTTGGTGGATCTCTGGGACGCCGGCCAGCATAGCCTCGCCCATTCTTGCCGCCTCCGGATTGCGCTTACCACATGGAATGGCGTTTATAGTGAGAGCAGGCAAAGCGTACGTTTACGTGAGTGAATCCAACGAGATCAGTCGATTCGCCTACGATCCCAACGGCCACACGCTACTCCATAAAGAAGTCGTTGTACCAAATTTGCCCGACACCAGCAGCGCTGAGCTCCGCGGCTCCTATCGCCATGAATTGAAAAACCTAGCGATCAGCCCGGATCGGCACCTCTACGTCGATATCGCTTCGTCAACAAATGCGGATCCGAGGGATACCACCAGTGATCCCATTCGGTGCGCCATTTACCGCTATGATCTGGATGGTGGAAACCGAATTCTTTTAGCAAAAGGTATTCGAAACGCGGAAGGACTCGACTTTGTGCCGGGATCAAACGCTTTGTGGGCGGTGGTCAACGGAAGTGACGATATTCGATTCCCATATCACCGAAGCTGGAAAGGAAGCGGCTCGGATGACTTTGGCAAACGCATTACTGCCTACATCGATGACCATCCGCCAGATACATTTATTCATGTTAGATCGGGAGCGGACTATGGGTGGCCATTCGCTGAACCGAACCCGGACGGTCCGAGCGGTTTGGATGACATGCCGCTCGACCCGTATTACGATAACAATCCGGACTGGAACAAATATCCGGAGTCTAGGTTTACGCGGAGCGATAAAGGGATCCAGGCTCACTCGGCGCCGTTGGGCATGGCATTTCTGCAGGAAACAAAATTGCCCGACTGGCTCCGGAACTCGGCCGCCGTCGCGTACCACGGTTCCTGGGATCGAACTCGTAAGACCGGGTATAAGGTCGTCATCTTTCCGTGGACGAGTCAGCAGCGGCCGGGTAACCAAGTTGATCTGGTTACTGGATGGCTCGACGAACAATCCCAACGAGTCTGGGGCCGACCGGTCGACGTCAAGCCTTCGACTGACGGTAAATCGCTTTTTATCTCGGATGACGATAGCGGCACAGTTTACGAATTGAGGCCGGGAGAGTAATGCCGTTAATTTCTAATCGGAAAGCGGGCGAAGGCGAATAGACCGGCTAAACAGATTGCTGCGGCAAGGTAAGCGCACCCATGAAAACTCTGGCTTGATCCAAAGGTCTGTAACCATCCGAACGCCACCGCTGAAAGACCGATCATTGATTTTTGGAAGATGGCTTGAACCCCGAAAAAGATCGCCTCGCGATGGAGGCCGCGCCGGCTGCTATCTTCATCGATTACATCGGCCAGCAGGGCGAACGCTAAGACCCCGAAACCGCCCACTGGGACCCCCGCTAGCCCGACAACGCATTGAGCAACAGTGAACTGCGAAAGCCCAATTTGAATTCGATCGGAAAGGCCTACCAATCCGAACACTAAAACGGTCAGCGCGAATACCAAAAGAAAGCTGCGATATTTCCCGAACCGTTTTGCTAGCCAGTTAAAGATGAAGAATGCGACAAGGTTGACCGCGATGAACGGCAACATGAGCCAGGTCACGGCATCCTTCTGCATCCCCAACTGCACTTGGACCCAGCGCGGGACCAGCATTAATAAGAGATTGAGCGCAAACCAGTAAAGCGAGGTGGAAATCAGTAGCGGTAAAAAGGTAGTGTTTCCGACTACCTCTCTGATCCACTGGAACAGCATTTTCAAGGACGGCTTCGCACCAGCCGCGTGTTCCCGCTCCGATATCACGAGAGGAATTGGATAATAGGAAATCAAGACCGCTAGAGCTACCATCACACCAAGCCCAGCAAAGCCGTAGTGCTGCACAATCAACCCAGCGAACGCGAAACAAAGAGTGCCGACCAGTGCTGCTACGCCTTGTCCGGTGGTGAGATTCAGGCGGTCGCTGGTGGAGCCGGCAATTTCTGGCAGGAGCGCCAGATAAGGAGTTACCACCAATCCGTAAAGCAGAAAATAGGCCTGAGCCAGAACGACCGCATAGCCGATCCGGAATAGTTCGCCAGCATTTTGGGGCGGTATCCAAAGGAGAAAAGATACAATCGCGAAGGGCAAGGTACCAAATAGGAGAAACGGTATTCGTCGACCCCACCGGGTTCGCGTATTATCGGTCCAATAAGCGAGGAAGGGATCGGAAACACCGTCGGTGATTCGTCCTGCCAATATAATGATCGAGAACGCCACCGTACTGATAACGCCTCCAACCACGTAGCGCTCGTAGAACCATTCGGTAAGCACGAGGTTGGCCAGATTCATGGCCAACGCCCCCAGGCTATAGACTCCCAACTGCAACCGCGTGAGCCGGTCTGTAGTCGTAGCAATGCGATTCATGGGGAAGCGAGACGCATCTCCTGGTAACGGTACCGACTAAAAAACGCAAAGGTTTTTGGATCCGGCGCGCTTGTCTTGGCCGAACAATTCTGCTAAGACGCCCCGGAGATTTCGGAGAAAAATAATGGATATCCTAGCGGCAGTTATTTCGGTTCAAATCGGTCCAATCCTTGCTCTCGTGGCAGGGATTTTGATATTGCTGGTGCCCCGATTGTTGTCTTTTATTGTTGCCATCTACCTGATCATCATCGGCCTAAATGGCTTATTGCATTTAGGGTTTTGAGGAGTGATGACCAATAGCCAATCACAAAAAAGGAAAATCGACCCTCAGCTATTTTACTCTGGATCGAGGCCTTCAGCTGTACGAAGCAACGCTTGCGCACAAGCAAACGAAACCGAGAAGAAAGAAAACGGCCGACGAGATCTGCACTGCCCGGTATGTTTGCTCCAGGGGCAGCGGGATATTCTGAAAGTCTTCGGTTGGCGGATTGTCGCCCAATGGAACAATCCACCAGATCGCAATCGCCAAACAAACGCCCAGGCAAAAAACCGCCACCCAGGCGGTTGCGTTAGCCACTCCGCCACTCTGAAAACGGAGAGCGTAGATAACAGTCGCGAACACATCGGTCCCGAGCAGTAACACATAGATTGATGTGCTTAGGGGGTGACGAACTTTTCCACCAGCGATATCGGGCTGAGTGGGCCTTTCTAACACCATAAAGCGCCTGACGATCGCGTATTCGTAAACCGCGAATAATCCGGTCAGGACCAGGACAGAGAATTTGAGCCAGTCCATTGCTAAACCTCGTCGATTATCTCATCGGGAAACTCCCTGTTCCAGAATAGAGTTGCAGGCCGGGACCATTCGTTGCCTTTGGCCGCATGGTCATGACAGATTGCAAATGACAGATAACAAATAAGAGAGCAAGATTTGTCATTCACTACCGTGAACAATGCCTTCACCCATCGAAAAACTACTCGATGAATGGGTCGCCCAAAATCCGAAGGAGCATCTCCCCGGGGAAGGCAAACCATTGGACCTCGAGGAGTACTTTCGATGGCCGGAAGACAAACGAATGGGATACTCACTCCTTCGCAGCGCCGGATGTGTTCCGCCGGAGGTCGCGCTGCTTCAGGAAATTGATTCTCTAAAGCAATCAATCGAACGTTGCACCGATCCCGAAAAACGGTCACGACTCCGGGATCAACTCCAAGCCAGACAAGTCGAATTTAATATGCATCTGGAGGAGCGCCACCGATCGGCGCGACTGGGCCAGTAATCGGTGATCGGTAATCGGTAATCAGTAGAGCAAATGCAATATCTTTAAGTCCCACCGACCGCTAATTCCCCGGCTACCGATTAGTGATTACCGATTACCGATTCAGCGTCTCACTTGACCCCGATGCGCACGCGATAACTCCAGAACCACGGAATCTGGCGATCACCTAACAGTCGTTGGCCTGTTCTTCTCAATTCAACCAACCCTACCTCTTCTTCGCTGATGCCCGCTCTGAGTAGTGCGGCCACGCTCCCTTGGCTCCTGGCTAACCCGACCAGTCGCTCCGTGTCACCTAATTCTACTTTGTTAAAAGTGGATTCTCGCGCGATCCGGAAACAGCCGCTGCGCCGAATGTTCTCGAGGTGTTGATGTTTAGACCACGACTTGACCCGGGCCAACCGGATATCTGCGTATTGCGGGTGATCGGCATTCGCGACGCATTCATTGTAAGCCAGTTCCAGTTCCGGCAAAACTGATGGGGGCCAGTCGCAATCGATTGCCGCGAAAACGCCTCCGGGCCGAAGAATACGGGTCACTTCGGGCAGCGTCGTCTCCGGATTCATCCAATGAAAGGACTGGGATGCCGTTACAATATCGACACTCTCGGCGGCGATTTGAGTAGCATCTGCTTCCGCGCTAGTCCATTCCACCGCGCGCAGCGGGAAAAGGTTAGAACAGCGTCTTTCTGCTTCTCGCCGCATATCCTGGGACGGTTCCACCCCCGTGATCGATCGTGTCCTCCCAACCCACATCATCATTGATAAACCGCTGCCGCAGCCGAGATCCACAACGCGTTGGGCCGTCTCCAACTTAGCAAACTGAAGCAGGAGATCGGCAATTGCCTCTGGCGGCGAAGGTCGGACCTGATCATATACCTGAGCGAATCCGGTAAACCGTTCGACGCTTGGATTCATCTTCGAATAGCCGATACCAAATAGCCAAGGTATGCTATTTGCCATCTGTCATCTGTCATGACCGCGTAGCGGTCCTGTCACTGCCCCTTATCGACCGCGTCGGCGAACACCTTCAACTGCTTTTCCACAATCGAGGGGGATAAGCTTTGATATTCGGGCGTCAGGTAGGATGGGCTCGTCGCGCTGTCGCTCCGGATATTGGCGCCGCTGATTCCGAGGCCAACCCCCGGCATCAATTGCCACGGTTTGTACTGGGGATGAAGCGCCTTATCTTCGGCTTTGTCTTTCTTATCCTGAGACTGCCGGCGAAACTCTTTATCAGCGATATTGTCGATCCGCGAATCTGGCGGAGCCTTCGTGAAATCAGCCTTTTGCTCGCCGATAACGGTAAGAGCTGGAAGCTCGATCGCTTTGGTCAAATCCTTGGAAAATCTCTCCTTGTCGGCCGGCTTTAAATCCGAAACCGGCACCACTGCTTGGCCTTCGTTACTTTGAATGACCAAGGTCGTGGTGCTCCGGCTGGTAACCTGAACATTGTGAAAGGTATGGCCTGACGCCGTCGTTAGATCTTCGGCCTGAATCCGGGCAACCGAACATAGACCTAGCAAAAGAAATGGGAGATGTTTCTGTTGGCTGAGAAGACTGCCCGCACGACAACGCATACGGCGGACCATAGACACGATTCCGCCTTTCGGCGAGCTGAGAATTTTCACTGATCAGCAATCGCTATTCGCTGATTTGCTAATTAGCCGCCGCAGGCCCCGGTTTCTTTGCCTCAGTACCGGCCTTATTTGCCGCATTAACGGTTGTGCCGTTATTCCCGGAAAGCACCAGAAGAACGTCGGCTGCCTGCTTGTCGGTCGAAGCCTTCGTATCTAACCACACGAGCCGCCCGTTCTTAAATAGATATGCCTGCCGGGTCGCGAATGCGTCCTTTATGAGCGGCACGCCAAAAGCGGAAGTGACCTTATGGTCGGTGTCGGAGAGCAATTCAAATGGCAAATTCTCTTTTGTCTGGAACTCCTTTTGGGCGTCTATCGTGTCCAGACTCACTCCGTAGACTTTCACCCCCTTCTGCTGAAGGTCTTGATAGGCGTCGCGAAGACTGCAGGCTTGCGCCGTACAACCGGCCGTCATCGCTTTTGGATAGAAATAGACCAGCGTGTATCCATCCTTTGCGGCTTGCGCAAGGTTAACGGATTTGCCGTCTTGATCCGCAGCTATGACCGCCGGGATCGGATCACCAATCGATAATTTTCCGTTGGTCTGAGGTGTCTCTGACGCCCAGCCGAAGAACGGAAGTGATAAAAGGCAGAGAAGCGAACCGGAGCCGATCAATTTCATAGAAAGTGGAGTCGTTGGAATTGGAGTTTTTACATCCCTGAACACGTACGTTGTGATTAACTCGTGTATTGATTTACGTAAAGAGCATTGCCGATGGATTCACCTTTTCGCTGGCCAACAATTCTTGGGTAACCACCGGTTAAATGCGCCCTTCTAAATCTTAGACTCTACTCCGGCTTCAATATTCCCGTCTCGTTTCTTTTCTCGTATTGCATTTGAACCGATTGATCGTGCGTTTTTTACGATGCGCGAAATAACTGCGATATCTTTCTCTTTAAGTGTTGCGATTGCTGGATCGTTCCACCGAATAATTCGCCGTTAACGTTCGTCACAGCTTTCAGATGAAGCCTTTGCTATTCAGTCTCAGCACTATTCTAGCGGTCGTCGGAACTTCTTACGTGGCACGCGCGGACGATCATCACTATTACGAACATCATGAGCGGGATCACTATGAAGATCGTGGCGACCATGATTGGCATGAAGAATACTGGCACCACCATCACTACGGTTATTGGCGTGGCCAACGTGGCTATTGGGTCTTTCGGCATCACCGCCACGAGTTTGTCATCTTTGGGCCCGGCTAAAGGCGGACGATACTTAAGAAAACGAATGTATGCGGAAGCCGTTCGGCGGCTTCCGCGCTACGCATGATAGTAGGCACTCACAAAACTCACCGTGAAGCCTAGTAAACAGCCATAGAAAAAATGGCACCAACAATGCGACCGCCGGCTCGATCAAATATGCGAACGCCTGGCCAAAAGCGCTTGCCACTTTTCAATCAGGCGTAGCAGCCCCGGATCCAGGGGCCATCTCCCTATCTCGCTGGGCTCAAACCAACGCAACTCCTTGCTCTCCGAACTAGTTTGAATCTCCGCCTGTTCCGGAGCGATGAGAACATATCGGACATCGTAGTGCAGATGCCCGGGTTCGTCTCCCAATGCTGGAATCTCGTGGATATCGAGATCAAACGGCCGGGCCGAGGCGACGACCAAGCCTTGAATCCCGGATTCCTCGTACGCTTCGCGTTGCGCTACCGAAAGAACGTCTTCCTCGCCGTCGCAATGGCCTCCGAACTGCAGCCAACGGTCTAGCTTTCGATGATGATGCAATAGACTGCGGGCTCCGTCCGCGCTGACCACAAACGCGCTCCCGGTAAAATGGGCCGGAAAAGCATCACGTCTGAAGCAGTTCGGGCACGAATCGAGCAATTCGACCATCCGCTGCCGACAAGTCACTTCGTCCGGCCGAGCAGAAAGGTCGAGAGACAATAAAGTGTTTCGAAACTCAGCGCGGTTCATCGTGATTTTCTATTCGCCTTTGGACCGAAAGTCACGCGCATCAGCGATCATAGCGCGCACGGTGGCGGGAACCTCCGGTGCGTTTTGACTCTAAGCCGATCCGCATCGAAAGTGGCCGTCTTGACCACGCCCGTACATTCTTCGGCCACTCAAGCAAAAGTTCCCCGGCCTCAATCTCAACCCGAAGATTCGCTGCGACGACCATTGAGCGAATGGCTTCTGCTGCTAATGCTGGCAGCGGTGCAGTTCACGGTCGCGGTCGACTTCGTCATTATGATGCCTCTCGGGCCGCAGTTGATGCGCATCTTTGGTATCGATACGCCCGCCTTTAACTTAGCGGTATCGGCCTACGCGGGCGCAGCGGGCGTGTCGGGGCTCGGTGCCGCATTCTTTCTCGATCGATTCGATCGCAAGAGCGCGCTACTGATGATCTACGCTGGGTTTGCTATCGGCACTCTGCTCTGCGCACTTGCTCCAACCTACGAAACGTTGGTGTTCGCCCGCGCGTTAGCTGGTTTTTTTGGCGGGATCGTCGGGGGCATCAGTCTGGCGATGGTCGGAGATCTCGTGCCGGACAGTCGTCAGGCCTCGGCGGTAGGAGCCGTCATGTCCGCGTTTTCGGTCGCTCAAGTAGCGGGTATTCCGTTGGGCCTCTACCTTGCGGACAAGCTTGGCTGGCATGTTCCCTTTCTGCTTTTGGCTGCCCTGAGCGCAATTGTTTGGATTCTTGCCTTCGTGCGATTGCCGAAGGTCCGAGCGCATCTGAAGGCCAGCCGCAGTGAAACGCCGCTGCGCCGGTTTTGGGGTATCCTGGCCAGCGCGAATCATCTTCGCGCATTAGCCCTCATGTCGGTAATCACTTTAGGCGGATTCATGATCATACCTGATCTCGCTAACTATCTTATTTCCAACGTCCGACTGAATAGCGCCGAGCTTCGCTGGGTCTACTTAATCGGCGGAAGCGCGACGCTCTTTACCATGAACGGCGTTGGTCGAATGGCTGATCGATACGGGCGGATGAGAATTTTCACTATCATGATGATCTGCTCGATAGTCGCGGCATTCCTGGCGACTCATTTACCTGCCGTCCCAGCGCCTCTGGCGGTCGCGGTTTCGACCTTCTTTATGATCTCGATGACTGGCCGGTTTGTTCCCGCTATGGCAATGATCACCAGCAGCGTAGAGCCCGAGCATCGGGGCGGATTTATGAGCGTCAACTCGGCCGTTGCACAATTTTCCGCAGCGTTGGCGGCAACGATGGCCGGGTGGGTGATCCACGATGGAGCCAATCATCAACTCGTCGGCTTCGGCCAAGTTGCCTGGATCTACATCGGTTGGGCTGCCATTGGTCTCTGGTTGGCCTCCGGAATTAAGACTGCGGCAGTAGCTGGACTAAAGGGCTCACGGTTTACTGATGAGACGCTTCCAGAATCCAGCATGTAGAGGACAGCGGCGGGAAGGCGTGAGAAGTGACTGGTGATTGGTGACCGACCAGATTGGTAGCGGCCGACTAGCCTGTCCGACATAGTCTTTTCACTTCTCACGCCTTCCCTGCTCCCTGCTCACGCCTTGCCCATTCCCGCCGTTATCACGCGCGTGGCGGCATCCGCGAAATCGAGAATACCATCTCTCGGAAACGGCAAATGAGAACTGGCGGCCAACTTTGCAATGCCGTGCACCATCGACCATGCTACCAAAGCCATCGGTTCAGGGTCCCCTCTCGACAACACACCGGCTTCTTGGCATTCAACGATGAGAGCGAGCAATGTGGCAAACGCTTCATCTCCCGCTTTAGCGTATTCCGGATATTTATCGCGGCTTAATGGCAAATCGAACATCACCAGGAAATGCTGTGGCCACCGCAGAGCGAAACTGACATAACCGCGGCCGCAGAGTCGAAACCGCTCTTCGGGCTTCGAACCACGAGCAGCGGAACGCTTCATCGCTGCGGTCAATCGTTCGAAGCCTTGGACTGCGACGACGGCCAGGAGTTCATCTTTGTCGCGGAAATGACGATAAGGGGCATTATGAGAGACATCAGCTCGGCGCGCCACCTCGCGCAAGGTGAAAGCCTGGGGGCCGACCTCACTGATTAGAGCGAGAGCGGCGTTAAGGAGGGTCAGCTTAAGATGGCCGTGATGATAAGGTCGTTCGGCTTTCATGGAGAGAGCAAAGCACAAAATGTTGACAAGAGCAACATGCCATGCTTAATGTGGGCATCGTCAACATGAAATACCCTTCTAATAAACGGCTGTCATCGGATGATTGCTGGGACGGCGGCGGCTCCGGCATCGGCCAGCTTGTCACCACCCCGGATACACGCAGAACACGGAAAACTACATGCAGAAATCAGCAGCCGGCCGGGCTGCCCGCTTCCGATTTCGACTGCAAGCCTCCAGAGTATTCAGGGCTCCTCTACAGTATTCTTAAACGCTCGATAGTCGGGGGACCGTAGTATTAAATTGTTTAACGGTGTGGGCTCCACCATTTTTCCGCTGATGCAGATCTCTTCCAGTCGAGACCAGTTCAACTCCTTGGCAGAGCGGGTGCTTTCTCGCTGGTTGTTTCGCGACACGCGCCGCATCATTTTCACAATGCGGCGAAATTTCTTGACGAGGTCCATCGAGTCCTAACGAATAATGGAAGATTTATCCTGGCCGATCAGATCAGCCCAGCCGCTGAAATCTCTGACTGGATTGACCGCTGGGAACGCACGCGTGACCCATCTCATTTTCTTCAGCGAACCGTTTCGCAGTGGCAGGACCTAGCTCGCGATGCCGGGTTTTCTTGGATCAAACACCAGATCGTTCCCTATCGTTTACAGTTTGACTGGTGGGTAACTCAGGCGGGTTATAACGCTGCACGCATTGCCGAACTAAACCAACATTTTGGCGCTCGCAGTCCGGAGGTGACGAGATGGTTGGACCCTAAGTTCGATGGCGAAGGGCAACTGATCTCTTTTGTCGAACCGATGTTGGTGGCGAGGATGGAGCCGTAGAGGCTGGAGGTTGCAGGTTGCGGGTTGGCGAAGTCGGAAGCCTCGGGAGGTTCGAACGATTGGGTTGTGACTTCATCTGCGTCAAGCTTTAGCTGTGGCCGATTACCCATTCGATCATCGGTCGAATCAATATAGCTTCAAGAATCATCAATTATGCTAGCGCGATGGATGAAGCTTTCTTTCCTCTATGACGAGACTTCGATCATACCCAATTTCGCAACAAACAGCGATGCGATGAAAGTCACACTCGATTTGGACCAACTAAAAAATGAAGGGCGAATCACAGCGGAGGAATATAACCGCCTTCGCAAATTTGCCGCTGAAGCAACCGTTTCTTTGGCTGGCGGGCTGAGCGTCCGAAGCGGATCGATGGCTGCCCTGTCGAGCTTCATGTTTCTCGGCGCGCTTGGCGAAATGACCGGTTACATGCACGCTATGTACTTCCTCTGCGTTGAACAACCAACGCTGACGATCGCAGTGTTTGCCATCATGTCGGCGATTGCGGGCGCGATGGGTAACCGATTGCCAATCCGTTTCTCTCGCCCAGTGAAAAGCTTCGCAGCGAGCGCTTTCGTCATTGTGAATCTGGCGTTTTGGATTGGATCATTATGGGGCGATCGCAGCCGATTCGGGGGTGAGTCAGCAATGGTCTTTGTGGTGACATGGCGCTCTTTCTCGTTTTCTTGGTTGCGTGGGCCGCCTTTACCCACCGGCGTTGGGTCGTCACGACAGGAACGGTGTTCGCTGTCATCCACCTTTACACGCAGTGGTTTGAGCGTCTGTCACTGAGCCCCGGCAGTGTCATGCTGGCTGGGATCCTGGTTATCTTCATTGCGGCAGGTTTGATCACGTATTTGCGGCGACCAAGTGTGGAGATCGGCGGCTGACTCCCTCACGCAGGTTGCGGGCTGCAAGTTGCGGGTTACAAGTTGCGGTTCAAAACGGCTGGCCCTTCGACTTTCGCAACTGCTAATTGTTATCTGTCATTTGTTATACCGTTTGGCGACAGCCAAACGGTGATATATGGGTTCACTTATGGAATATCGTCAACTAGGACAATCGGGTCTCCGCGTTTCGGTGCTTAGCCTGGGCACCATGACCTTCGGCGGCGAGACGTTCTTCAACAAAGTGGGCGCAACGGACGTGAAGGGCGCGCGCTATCAAGTGGACCTCTGTCTGGATGCAGGTGTCAACCTATTTGATACGGCCAACATCTACTCTCACGGGCTATCGGAAGAGATTCTTGGTCAAGTTTTGGAGGGACGCCGTGATCAAGTACTGATCGCCACGAAGTTCCGGATGGTCATGCGTGACGGACCAAACGATGGCGGCGCCTCACGGCACCACATCATCAAAGAGTGCGAGGACAGTTTACGGCGGCTCCGGACGGATTACATCGATCTCTATCAAATCCATGAATGGGATGGAGAAACGCCGCTCGAAGAAACGCTGGAAACCCTTGATACCCTGGTCCGCTCCGGAAAAGTGCGTTACATCGGCTGCTCCAACTATTCGGGATGGCATCTGATGAAGGCTCTCGCGGTTTCCGATCGCCGGAATTATGCGCGTTTTGTCAGCCAGCAGATTTACTACTCGTTGCAGGCTCGAGACGCCGAGTACGAACTCGTTCCGATTACACTGGATCAAGGTCTTGGTATTCTCGTTTGGAGCCCACTGGCTGGAGGCTTGTTGACTGGCAAGTACCGCCGTGGTCAGAAAACTCCGGAAGGCACCCGTCATTTCAATAATTGGGGCGAACCACCAATTCACAACGAAGAACAGCTTTATAATATCATCGATTTGCTGGTCGAACTTGGAGAGACGCACAAGGCTTCGCCTGCTCAAGTCGCTTTGGCTTACCTGCTCGGACGACCGGGTGTGACTTCTCTGATCATCGGTGCTCGAACCGAAGAGCAGTTGGCCGATAACCTGGCCGCGGCCAACGTGCGGCTTGCACCACAAGAACAAGCTCGACTCGATAAAGCCAGCGCGCCGGTGTTGTTATACCCCTATTGGCATCAGGCCAAAACGGCCAAGGAACGACTCAGCAAGGCCGATCTCTCATTACTCGGACCGCACATACAGTAGGTTGCGGGTTGCAGGTTGCGGGTTGCGGGTTGCGAGTGGTGGCGGATTTCTGGTCCCCAGCCTTGTATTCAAGGCGGGGGCTAGCCGTCGAAAAAGATCGCTCGATTCAGGTCACGTAAGCTCGTTGAACGCTTATTGCCGGAGACTCTTCGCGTGTTACGGTCGTGTCATGAGGTGTCGACGAACTCAGATCAACCAGCTCCTAGCAACCGTTTTTTTGGCCGGGATAACTTTACCGGCCAGGGCCGATAACCCGATCGCAAAAGAACTCCAGAACAAAACAACGATTGAACCGGAGTATTACCAAGTTCAGAACGAGCATGCTGCCATGCATCAAGCGGTGACCAAGGCTCGCAAAACCGTTGGCAAGTTTATTGATGCGTTGAAGCACCCGGTGGCTGGTCAGACCGATTTTGAGGTGAAAAAGCCGTTCGTGCAGGGAAGCGACGTCGAACATATTTGGTTGTCTGACGTTCAGTTCACCGGAAGTCGTTTTCAGGGGCGAGTGGATAATACTCCACGAAAGATTCACGGTCTAAAGGTCGGTCAACTGGTCTCGGTAAACCCGAACGAGATTTCAGATTGGGTATACGTTGACAACGGGAAGTTGGTTGGTGGCTATACGATACGCGCGCACTACAATGAACTGACGCCGGAGCAGAAGAGAGAGTTCGATCGTCAAGCCGACTTCCGAATCAAGTGAAGTACAGCGAGATAGACCGATCGTTTCCTAAACCATGAAGACGATGAAAAAAGTGCTGGTGTTTGGCGCGGCGACCATTGCCCTGGTCTTCTCTGGGTGCGCTGGTGACTACGTAGTTGGAACTTATGTGCCAGGCGTCTACGGCGGACCGTATTACGGCCCATACTATGGCGGATACGGGCCATACAACGGAGGCGAGTTCATTGTCGGAGGATACCACTACCATCACTACTACGGTTGGCATCATTTCTACGGACATGGTTTCGGCGCCCGCCATTTTGGAGGCGGTTTTCACCGCTGAGTTAGATGATTGCGAAAATTGCTTTGCCGCGAGTTCTCCGCATCGGAGGCGGCGCATTCAAAGAAACCGGACAACTGTTGCAAACCCTTGGGTTGCGTGCTCCGCTCATTGTCACCGATGCCTTTTTTACCAAGCAGGGATTGGCTGATCGGCTCAGTGAAATCCTCGAGCAATCTGACATCGGCGCTGTGGTCTTTTCTGGAAGCGTGCCGGACCCGACTACTTCCTCGGTCGATGCCGGCCTTGAGGCGCTGAGGCATGGAACCTTCGACTCCGTTATCGGTTTAGGCGGTGGTAGTTCGATCGACACGGCCAAGGCAATCGCAATTCTCAATGTGCATGGAGGGAAAATGCGCGACTACAAAGCGCCACATCAACAGGATATTCCAGGATTGCCGATTGTCGCGATTCCGACGACCGCGGGAACCGGCTCCGAGGCGACACGATTCACGATTGTGACCGACGAAGAGACCGGCGAGAAAATGCTCTGCATCGGGCTCGCTTACTTGCCAACTGCGGCGATTGTTGACTACGAGTTGACGCTGAGCAAGCCGATGCGATTAACGGCTGACACCGGAGTCGACTCGCTGACCCACGCAATCGAAGCCTATGTCAGCAAGCTGGCTAATCCATTTGCCGACGGGTTTGCGCGGACCGCGATGCGAGCGATTTGGAAAAATCTGCCGACCGCCTGTTTCGATCCGCAAAATCGGCCTGCGCGTGAAGCCATGATGCTGGCCGCGACTCAAGCTGGGATCGCATTCTCCAATTCAAGTGTCGCGTTGGTCCATGGTATGAGCCGGCCGATCGGAGCGAAGTTCCACGTGCCCCATGGATTATCCAATGCGATGCTTTTGCCCACGATCACCGCGTTTTCCATCGCCGCAGCTAAGACGCGCTACGCGGATTGTGCGAGAGCCATGGCTCTCGTGCTGGACGACGCGGACGATGATCGTGCAACGGAAGCCCTTGTCGAAAACCTGCGCGAACTGAACCAACGACTGGAGGTCCCAACACCGTCGCAGTACGGAATCGCCGAATCGGATTGGTTTGGAAGTTTGACGACGATGGCGAGCCAGGCATTAGCTTCCGGCTCGCCCGCAAACAATCCGCGCGTGCCGACGGCAGAGGAAATCGAAGAACTCTATCGAAAGGTGTGGGAAAGCAGTGCTAGGTAGTAACAGGTTGCGGGTTCGCCGATTGGCTATCGGCTATCATCTATGGCTTCTTGATACTTGATCGGAGCTCGCGGATTTTAGATTCTAGATCCTAAATCCTCCCCCCTTCTCCTCCAAGACCGATGGACCACTTCTTCGATGCTCCGGCATTCAGTCTGGCGTCTAAACAGTTTAAGCTAATCGCCGATTACCTCGATATCTCGCGAAGCATGCGGGAACCACTTTTCTGGCCCAAACGATGTATCGCGGTTTCCCTGCCGGTGAAAATGGATGATGGCTCGATCGAGAACTTTGAAGGCTACAGGGTCCAACATCACCTCGCAATGGGCCCGACCAAAGGCGGGATAAGATTCACCCCGACTCTGACGATGGGAGAGGTAGCGGCCTTGGCGATTTGGATGAGTTGGAAGTGCGCGCTTACTGGTCTCCCTTACGGCGGGGCGACCGGAGGAGTGCGCGTCGATCCCAGGCAACTGAGCGTTGCCGAACTTGAGAGGCTTTCTCGGCGCTTCATGCAAGAAATGATCCCTTTTGTCGGCCCTAGGTCCGATATTATGGGCCCGGATATGGGTACAGATGAGAGGGTGATGGCTTGGTTGATGGACACCTATTCCGCCTACCTCGGATACTCTGAACCTGGGATTGTGACCGGAAAGCCTGTGAGTATCGGCGGAACAACCGGCCGCCGTGAAGCCACCGGTCTTGGGGTCGTCTATTTGATCGAGCGAGCCGCCGACATGATAAAATTGAAGTTAGCGGGCGGCAGCGCGGTCGTTCAAGGATTCGGTAATGTAGGATCGGTGGTCGCGCACGGTTTGGCTTACCGCAACGGAATGAAAATTATCGGGCTTGGTGATACCTCCGGTAGCTATTTCGATAAAACCGGCATCGATATCTGGCGAGCTCAAAGCTACGTTCTCGAAAACGGAGACCTGCGAAACTTTGAAGGGGCCGAACGGATCAGCGCGAACGATTTATTGACCTTGCCCTGTGACGTCTTGGTTCCGGCGGCAGTGAGCGGTGTGATCAACGGACAGAATGCTGCGAAATTGCGTTGCCGCATTCTGGCGGAGGCAGCGAACGGGCCAACGACAACCGAAGCAGACAAAGTTCTTTTTGAGCGCTGGAACGAGATTTTCGTGATCCCCGACATCTTGTGCAACGCCGGAGGTGTAGTGGTCTCTTACTTTGAGTGGGTACAGGGATTGCAGAACTTTTTCTGGACACGAAGCGAGATTGTCGATCGCCTCTTTAGAACCATGGAACAGGCTTTTGTGGCGGTAACGCGACGAGCCAAACAGCAGAAGATTCCCCATCGCGTTTCTGCCCTGGCCATAGCGGTCGAGCGCGTTATGAAAGCTCGGCAAGAATTTGGTTTGTTCCCCTAGCTAAGAAAAGCAGAAAACGCCGGTAACGCAAGCGACGCGCGAACGTGCTGAGAGGCGAGGCTGCCTTTTGTCATTTGTTATTTGTCATGCGCAGCGTCGGGCAGCGATACGTGCACGATGTCGTATTGATGCGCATTCATTCCCACCGGGTGAGCGACATGCTCGGCCGTGAATTGAAAGTCGATTAACTCCCAGCGCACCGGATCAAGAGCGATGACCCGAGCCAAACGGTCCGATTTACTCTGTCGCTCTGCCCAACTCTTCACAAACTGCCCAATGTGCGTTTTGCGCGGTATTCCGATTGTCTGTCGAATAGCCGCTCTGGTTCGTTGGAGTTGTCGAAAATCTCCGCTTACCTGATGTGCCAATGCCCATCGCGGAGTCGGCCGTCCAAAAGCGTTGGCATAATTTTCGAAAAAGTCGCCGGTGAAGAATTCGGTAAGGAAGCTGGGCTTCGACCACAAATAAATCGAAGAGTATTCGTTTAAAGAAGCGTTCGTCTTTTCGTTGACGGCATAGAATTTGACGAACATTCCGGGCAACTGATCAAAGACTCCCGCCTTTTCCCGGACTCGAGTTCGAACACCTTCCATACCGAAATCATCGGGTAACGGTGTTTCGTACTGCATCAGAATCGCGTTGGAAAAATCTGGATAGCTCACGGCCCTAATCAACGCTTGCGTTCATCTGTTATCAATTTTAATTTATTGGTATATATACATTAATTTTTCTCATGTATGAATCTGCCTTTATTCGACCTTGATTTGCTGCGCACGCTGACGCTCGCGCATGATCAGGGGAGCTTTCGTGATGCGGCGCATTCAGTCGGTCGTACTCAGTCAGCGATCAGCTTGCAAATGCGGCGTCTCGAAGGTTTGGCTGGCGTCGAACTTTTTGAGAAGGCCGGTCGCAACGTCCAACTGACCGAGGGCGGTCTCGTTCTCCTAGAATACGCTCGCCGGCTACTCGCGCTAAATGATGAAGCCGTGCAAGCGGTCGCCGGACTGAAGATGCGTGGAAAGATCCGGTTGGGAATGCTACAGGATTTCGCCGAAACAATTCTTCCTTCCGCTCTTGCTTCATTCAGTCGCGCCCATCCTGCAATTGAGTTGGACGTACGCGTCGAGCGCTCGACCGAGCTGCTCCATGCGCTGGAACGACGGGGGCTTGATTTGGTCCTTATGTTCGGGTTCACCGATCCGGGTGAGGCGTTCATCGCCCAACCGGTCGGAAAACTGCCAATGGTTTGGATCTGGAAACGCTCACCTGAACCGGACGAGGAGCTAAAGCTCGTACTATTCGAAGCGCCATGTGCTTTCCGCTCGGCCGCGTTGGAGAATCTGGGAGACCGGCCATGGCGACGAACCTTCACCAGTCCAAGCCTCTCCGGCACCTGGGCCGCGGTGGAGGCTGGGCTCGGTGTCACGGTTCGGACCCCACTCGGGGTTCCCAAAGGTTTAACCATGAACAATCGACTAGCTGGTTTGAAAGTGCTCCCACCGATCCAGTTGTATATGCTCTCCAGGCAGAATGAAAAATCGCCGGTCGTTAACCTTTTACGCGGTCTTCTGTTTAACACGTTGCAGAAAAGTATCGGCTTTTTGGCGGGCGGGTAGGGCGATACAGGCCCGAGCAACAGCGAGCGGCAGGGCGATACACGCTCGAGCGACAGCGAGCGGCGGGTGAGCCAATAGTCTGGCGACGCTTCATGCGCCGCACATGCCGGGCCGGACTGTATAGCCCTACCCGCGCAAGGATTTTCGGCACCGATTGTTGCGGATCGTTGACAGAAACCTAAACTTACGCGTACCGCTCACATGCTGGCCAAAAGAATCATTCCATGCCTCGACGTCACCGACGGACGCGTCGTTAAAGGAACCCGTTTCCTGCAATTGCGTGATGCGGGTGACCCGGTTGAATGCGCTAAGGAATACAATCGGCAAGGAGCGGATGAGCTCGTGTTCCTCGATATCACGGCTTCTTCTGATCACCGCAGGACGATGATTGACGTGGTTGAGCGCACAGCCAATGAATGTTTTATGCCGCTGACCGTAGGGGGCGGCATCCGAAGTGTCACCGATGTGCGTGACATGCTATTGGCCGGCGCCGACAAGGTCAGTATAAACACGGCTGCCATTCAGAATCCAAAGCTGGTTTCCGAAGCGGCGGAGACATTTGGCGTGCAATGTATTGTGGTCGCGATTGACGCAAAAAAAGAGGGCAACGGTTCCTGGCGCGTATTTACGCACGGCGGACGGAACCCGACACCGCTCGATGCGATTGAATGGGCAAAAAAAGTGGAGTCTCTCGGCGCTGGAGAAATCCTCTTAACCAGTATGGATGCGGATGGCACAAAAGATGGCTACGATCTGGAACTCACTGCAGCCGTTAGCACTGCGATTCGAATCCCGGTTATCGCTAGCGGCGGCGCTGGAACCCTGGAACACCTTGAATTGGTGCTGCGCGACGGGAAAGCCGATGCGGTGCTGGCGGCCAGTATCTTCCATTTTGGGGAGTTCACTGTCTCGGATGCGAAATCCTTTTTGACCGCACGCGGTCTCTTTGTTCGTCCTCCGAGCAGCCAGTCGGACGTAGGAATCGGGCGGCATGGTAGATAGAGGCTATAGTGACAAAACGATCGGCCGTGAAGATGGGCAAGTTCGCGCAATGATCCGAAAATGAGGGCGAACACGGACCGGATCTGGCAATTTCCTCCGGGTGACACCGACGCGAATGTTCACGCTCTCGGCGAGGCACTTCAACTTCCCATTGCTCTTTCGCGATTTTTGATCAAGGCTGGGTTCGGCGACCTCGCTACGGCCAAGACATTTCTCCAGCCGAGGTTGCAGGATCTATCGGATCCTTTTCTATTGTCAGGTATCCGAGAGGCGGTAAACCGGATTTTGCATGCAATCGACCGCAAAGAGCGGATCGTACTTTTCGGAGACTACGACGTTGATGGGGTGACCTCGATCGCGATGCTTACTCGAGTCTTGCGGTCATACGGCGCCGAACCGGCCCAATTCCTTCCCCACCGGGTCGACGAAGGTTACGGATTGTCCGCCGAAGGGGTAAATCGTTGTCTGCAGATTTTTCAGCCGGAACTTTTCATTGCGCTTGATTGCGGCACTTCCTCAATCGAGCAAATCGCCAAGATCAAGGCGGGAGGGATAGACGTCATCGTGATTGACCATCACGAGCCAAAATCGCAGCTTCCGAAGTGTCAGGCTCTCATCAATCCGAAGACCGGTTCGAATTTTCACTATCTTTGTACGATCGGTCTCGTTTTCAAACTTTGTCACGGTTTGCTCAAAGAACGCAGGCTGGCCGAAGTCGATCTGAAGGATTTCCTCGACCTAATCGCAATCGGGACGATAGCGGATCTGGCCCCATTAATCGGTGAAAACCGAACGCTGGTCTACCACGGACTCAAACGGCTCGCTTCCAGTCGATGGATCGGTTTGCGCGCTCTTATCCAACGGACAGCAGTCGAGGGCCCCATAAAAGCCACCGAAGTCGCATTTCGAATCGGGCCGCGTCTTAACGCGGCCGGCCGAATCGGTGCCGCTCAAGAAGCGCTGGACCTTTTATTGACCGAGAACGCTAGCGAAGCGGACCAGCTGGCCGAATCGCTCGATCGGCAGAATCGAGAAAGGCAAGCAGTCGAGCAGGCTACGGTTGACGAAGCGTTCGCGCTTCTGGCTGATCGGTTCGATCCTTTATGTGCAGCCATCGTCGTCGGTTCGCGCGGTTGGCACCCCGGCGTGGTAGGCATTGTCGCATCTCGATTGATGCGGCATTTCCATCGTCCAACGATCGTGATCGGCTTCGACGAGGATGGAATCGGAAAAGGTAGCGGTCGCAGCATCCCTGGCTTTTCGCTCGTACGCGCTCTAGAGGCCTGCGATGGAGAATTAACTCAATTCGGAGGACACGAGATGGCGGCCGGAGTCACATTGCAATTCGACCGGCTCGCGTCGTTTACTGAAATGTTTTTGGCGGCGGCGCGAGAAAGTTTAACCAGAGATCTGTTAACTCCCAAGTATATCATTGACGCAGTAGTTTCCGGCCGGGATTTGAATTTTGAATTTTTGACCGGATACGAACGACTCCAGCCGTTCGGGATCGGTAATCCAGCGCCACTGTTCTGCTTGCGGGGCGCCGAGCCTGGTGGAGAGCACCGCCTCCTGAAAGAAAAACATCGGGTGTTCAGCATCCGCCACGACGGAAGGCTGCTTCGGGCCATTCACTTTGGAGTTGGAAATATCCCGGTCCCGCCGCCGCCTTGGGATATCGCGTTCTTCTTAGAAGCTAATCGGTTCCAGGACCGTCTCGAATTGCAACTGCAGATCGAAGCGATTCGCTCTTCTTGCTAGTGTCCTGTCCGCGAAATAACATGTGCTTCGTTGCGATCAAAATGGGCCTCTGCAGGGCGGTCCCAGCCGGACGGATGGAAGGAGGACGGTCTTGAAAAACAGCCAACTGACCGGCGTCTGCCGGACGAGAGCCACTCTACTTCGCGGCCAGGGCACTGCGGAGGAGGTAAGAGACGCTGGACTGCTAAAAAGCCAATGGATCCTTTAGAAACTCCGATTCGAGAACTCGCCTGGGTCAATCCATCACTTAACCGAGGTTTGTCGAGGCTCGGAATCGAAACTTGGTGGGACCTCCTCGAACATTATCCCCGTCGCCACGAAGATCGCTCTCGATTCGGCCGGTTTCCGACTGCGAGTTCCGAAACGCCCACCTGCATCCGAGGAGTCATCACCAAAATAACCGGCCGCTACTTTGCGAGACGGAAGGTTGTCGAGGCGACGGTAGAGGAAAGTAGCGGCACGGCGTTGAGCGGTCGGGTCACCTGTCGCTGGTTTAACCAGTATTATGTACAGCGGATGCTAGCAGCGGGTCAGACAGTGGTTCTTTTCGGTCGTCCCAAAGAGGTGCGAAACCGCATCTATTTCGACCACCCGGAATTTGAGATTGTTGACGAGACTGACGAAAACCTGATCCATCTCGACCGGATTACGCCCATCTACCCGCTCACCGAAGGACTGCGCCAGCGAGCGCTGCGAGAATGCTTATACCGCAGCGTTGAGCAACTGGAAACTATCTCGGACCGGGCGGTTTTGCCTGGCTATGTTGCTTCGCTGCGGTCGGCCCTCCGGCAACTCCATTTTCCCGGATCTTGGGAGGAACTCGAAAAATCGCGCCAAACCTTGGCCCTGGCCGAGTTGGTCGGGATGCAGTTGGTGGTGGAACAACGGCGCCGGACTGCTCTGAGCGGAGCCGGAGAATCCCACGTGGGAACCGGAAAGATCCTCGCGAAGTTTCTCGACCGGTTACTCTTTGAACCAACCAAAGCGCAACTCCGAACGATGGATGAGATTCATCGCGACCTGGCTGCACCTCGACCGATGGCCCGTCTTTTGCAGGGCGACGTTGGCTCAGGGAAAACATTCGTCGCGGTGACTGCGATGCTGTCGGTCATCGAAGCTGGGTTCCAGGCAGCGCTGATGGCCCCTACTCAAGTGCTTGCCGAACAACACTATCGAGGGTTGACCGAATGGCTCCAGCCGCTGGGTGTCAAGCTCGCTTTGCGGACCAGCGTGCGAAAAGAAGAAACCTTTCTCCCTCTCGAGGGAGAAGCCGATGCCATCGTCGGTACCCATGCTTTGCTCTACGATGCCGACTCTTTTTGCCGGCTAGGGCTGGTCGTTATCGATGAGCAGCATAAATTCGGCGTCCTCCAGCGTGCGCGACTGGTGCAGAGAACGCCCGTGCCTGACCTGCTAGTGATGACGGCAACGCCCATCCCCCGCACGCTGGCGATGACGGTATACGGCGATCTCGATGTTTCGATCCTCAATGAAAAGCCGGCTGGCCGCCGGCCGGTAATCACGCGAGTGAGATCTACAGCCAAGCTCCCGGAGGCGACCGCGTTTCTGCAAGAGCGGCTGAAAGCCGGCCGTCAGGTCTATATTATTTACCCGGTCATTGAGGAATCGGAATCGCTGAGCGTCAAAGCGGCAACCACCGAATTTACTCGCTGGAGCAAGCTCCTGGCTCCGGCTGCGTGCGGTTTACTTCACGGGCGATTGACTCCAGAAGAGAAGGAATCGGTAATGGCCCGTTTTCGAGCGGGAGAAGTTGAAGTATTGATCTCGACCACCGTCATCGAAGTCGGTGTGGACGTACCCAATGCCACCGTCATGCTGATCGAGAATGCGGAGCGTTTCGGTCTGGCACAACTTCATCAGTTGAGGGGACGCATCGGGCGTAGCAATCACCAGAGCTACTGTGTGCTCCTGACCGATAGCGACGACCCGGTACCGTTGGCCAAGCTGCGAATTCTAGAGCAAAGCGACAATGGATTCGAAATCGCAGAGGCCGATCTTCGGTTTCGTGGTCCGGGCGATCTCCTGGGCACCGAACAGAGCGGTCTTCCGCCCCTCCGATTGGCCGACCTGCTTAGAGACGGACACCTGATCGATGAAGCCCGGGGCATTGCCCGCGTTATTCTCGACCAAGACCCAGATCTGCTAACGCCTGCAAACGTCCGTTTTCGGCGTATGATATTTGAGAGTGGAAAAAGGGCCGCAAATTTAGCTAACTAGGGTGCAGCCGTAACATGAAGAGCTTTCTCAAGTTTCTCGTCTTTGTGCTCCTGCTGGCGCTGGTCATTTCGTTGATTTACGTCTGGCAGGCCAGACAGTTCGGCGCTGTCGACGTAAAGACTGAAAAATTTACGCCGGCCGGTCAACCAAAGATCGAGCTTGGATCGGTCCCCCTGCTAGAACGCCTCAACGAAGAATACACGCGTCTTGCTGATACCGTAGTGCCCAGCGTGGTCAGCATCACCACGATGAAAACGGTGGTGCAGCGGCAATGGTCGGATCCTTTGGAATATTTCTTTGGCGGTCGTTCTCAGCGTCGGAATCCGACCGAGCAACAAGTCACCTCTCTTGGCTCTGGCGTGATTGTCTCGCAGGAAGGCCACATCGTGACGAATAATCACGTCGTCAACGGCACCGACGACATTGTGGTGGAACTGAACGATGGACGTCAGGCGAAAGCCAAGGTGATCGGCACCGATAGCCAACTTGATCTAGCGGTACTGAAGATCGATTTGCCGAAGCTCACTCCTTTGCCTCTGGCCGATTCCGATTTGGTGAAAGTGGGTCAAGTAGTTTTTGCGATCGGCAATCCGTTCGGGCTAGAGGAGAGTGTCAGCCAGGGAATAATTAGCGCGAAAAATCGTCGGGCGATCAGCGAAAGCTCGCTGGAATTCTTCCAAACCGATACTGCGATCAACCCGGGCAATTCGGGCGGTCCTTTGGTCAACATCAAAGGAGAGGTCGTCGGAATTAATACTGCAATCTATTCCGAATCTGGCGGTAACCAGGGTATCGGGTTTGCGATCCCCGCCAACGTGGTAAAGCGTGCGATTAAGAACTTCGTCGAAAAAGGAAGGGTAATACGCGGGTACCTTGGCGTCAGCGTCCAGCCAGTGACAAAAGAAATCGCAGAACAATTCAAATTGGACGGTAACACTGGGGCCTTAGTTACCGATGTTACGAGAGGGTCTCCGGCAGAAAAAGCGGGAATCATTCGAGGCGATGTAATCCAGAAGATCAACAACCACGATATCAAGGATACCCTCTCACTCGGCAATCAGATTTCGGACGCGGATATCGGTTCGACTCTTACGGTCGCACTTTCTCGTGACGGCAAAAAGATGTCGATCAGAGCTCAGGTCGCCGAGCAACCGGCCGAACTTGCTACCCAGAGCAACCCGGGAAACAGTCCCGACCCGAGTTCCGGCCGGGTATTTGCCGGCGTCGAGATTAACGATTTAAATCCACGGTTACGTGCTGAGGCGAACGTTCCTGAGTACGTCAAAGGCGTCATCGTCATACAGGTAGATCCAGAGGCGTCGAACGGACAAGATTTGCGCGTCGGCGACGTGATTGAGGAGGTGAACCGACAACCAACTCCCAATTCTCAGGCATTTGCTCAAATCACCAGCCAACTTGATCCAGCAAAACCGGTCGTTGTCGGTCTGACCCGAAACCGCCAGAGATCATTCTTAATTCTTCAACCTAATTGAAACTTAGGGGCAATCGTCTTTGTTATTCTGGAAGGAGATAACTATGGGACAAGGTTCCACCGGAAACGTGCTCGCTGCGATTTGCAGTTTTTTTATCCCTGGTCTCGGCCAGTTGGTCCAGGGTCGCATCATCGCAGCCATCATCCTTTTCGTTGTTAGCGGGTTCTTATGGTTGGTTTGGCTCGGATGGCTTGGCCACATCATTGCCTGCCTCGATGCGGCGCTATGGAGAGGACCTAGACGTGGTTAACTCGGATCCGCCAGGCTGAAATGAACGGCCCGGTCTCCACTGAACCGGCCGGCCAGTTGGTTCAAACCGTGCACAGTCTTGAACCTGGGAAGGCCGTTTATCTCATCGAATACAACGCCTATTCGCATACCGAGAAGCAGATCGATCGTCTCGAAAATGCAGTCGACGCCTCAGTGAGCGGAGGTGTCCGTTGGCTCCATTTACAGGGACGGCCGAATGACGAAACTTTGGAACGCTTCGCTTCCCAATTCCGATTCCATCCGCTTGTTTTGGCCAGATTCAAAACCGATCCTGGACGTCCGCTGGTCGAAGCGTATGATGAACAGCTCTCCGTTGTGCTCCAGATTGTTTCCGCTTCGCCCACCGGAGCACTGGTTATTGAGCCCCTCCATCTCTTCCTGCAAAATCAGATTGTGGTCACTCTTCTGGCCAATACCGCGCTTGATCCTTTTCAAACATTGCGGGAGCGCGTTCGCGACGACGAAAATCAGTTACGATTCTTGCGAAGCGACTATTTGGTCTACTCCATCTTCGAGGCTACGCTGGAACCCTACGGTGCTTTGATTGCCCAATTAACCGATCGCCGCGAGAGCCTCGAAAAAAATATCCTGCGCGATCCTAGTCCGGAATTGTTGCCGCTTATCAGCCACATGCAAAGAACGGTGACCGCACTTCGACAGATTGGCCTTACCCAAGCTGAAGCCTGGCGACAATTGGCCGAAGACCGGAGCGGAGCAATCGGAGACCGCAGCAAACCGTTCTTCCGGTTCGGATACTCGCGTTTGCTGGAAGTCATCGAACGGCTGCAGACCGAAGCGTCAACGGCGGCCAATCTTTCCAATTTATACTTAGGTAGTCTGAGCTCGCGGACCAGTGAATCGATTCGAATGCTCGCACTCGTCGCCTCGATTTGCCTCCCGGTCATCACGATCGCGATGTTGTACGCGATGAGCTTCTTCGGCCATTCCCCTCGTTCGCTGATACATCGATGGCACGACACCTACCCGATTGTGATTTTATTGATGCTGGTCGGCGTAGTGGTAACCTTTTGGCACTTCCAGCGCCGACGCTGACCGCGCGCCTTCGGCGCGATGACAAATGACAGATAGCAAATAGCAGTTTTGCTACTTGCAATTTGTGGCAGCGTACGCAGGACATTTGAATTCGCTATGAATGACTCGACAAGCTCGCTATGAATGACCTCGACAAGCTCAGCACGAGCGTTCTCGAACAGGCCCGACATGTCTTGCAGGTCGAGATCCATGAATTGGAAAGGCTGGCCAAGCGACTGGATCAGCGCTTCTCCGAAGCAGTTCAGCTTTTGCGCAGAACCGTTGAAGCGGGTCGAAAAATCATCGTCCTTGGTGTCGGTAAATCAGGCCAGATCGGAGAGAAAATCGCGGCGACTCTAACCAGCACTGGGTCGCCAGCGGTGGTGCTAAATCCGCTCAACGCGTTGCATGGCGATCTCGGAATCGCCGTGACCGGAGATTGTGTTCTCGCGATGAGCTATAGCGGAGAAACCGCTGAATTGCTGAACATCCTACCGGCATTGAAACGCTTTGACGTTCAAATCATTGCGTTCACCGGGGATTTGAATTCTACCTTGGCTAAACACAGCGATATTGTGCTGGATTGCTCAGTCGAGCAAGAGGCTTGTCCGTTGAATCTCGCACCAACTTCGAGTACGACCGTCATGCTTGTCCTGGGCGACGCACTGGCCATGGTGCTGTTGCAGGTACGCGGCTTCCAGAAAGAGGATTTCGCCAAGTTTCATCCGGGCGGCAGACTCGGCCGCGCGTTATTGCAGCGGGTCACCGACGTAATGCGGGGAGGTGACCGCATGCCGAGAGTGACACCTGATACGGAGGTATTGGCGGTGTTGCACGCGATGAATCAGTGTCGCGCTGGGGTTGCTGTAGTAGTAGACCGATCGGGCGTTTTAGCCGGAATTTTTACGCATGGTGATTTTGTGCGGGCATTTGAAGATCGACCGGCCATGGTTCAGGAAGCGGTCGGCGGCTATATGGTGAAGCATCCGATTACGATCCGGTCCGACCGATTGGCCGTCGAGGTACTCACTATTCTTGACCAACATCGGATTGACGATCTCATCGTAGTCGACGAGTCAAACCGGCCGGTCGGAATTATTGATTCTCAAGATTTGACGAAAGTGAAGCTTCTGTAATCGTACCCTCTCCCGCAATCACTTGAATCACGGGACGTGCTTTATGGCAGCAGCAAACGATCTTCGCAAAGGAATGGCAATCCGGTATAACGGCGATATCGCCGTCGTGCTCGAAGTGCAACACCGTACTCCGGGCAATCTACGCGCATTCGTCCAAGGAACGCTTCGCAGCATTCGGACTGGGAAATCTAGTAACGTGCGCTTCAGTTCGACGGAGACCGTCGAACTGGTTGATGTCACCCGGCGGACCTTGGAGTTCAGTTACAAGGAGCAGGACGGCTTCGTTTTTATGGACCCGGAAAATTACGAGACCGAAACGCTAGGGCCGGAACTGTTGGGAGCCGCGCAAGAGTATCTTTCTGAGAATCTAAAAGTAGAAGTCCTCTATGCGGAAGGCCGGCCGGTCGAAATCGAGCTCCCTTCATCGGTGACGCTTAAGGTTTCTGAAGCGCCGGAAGGATTGCGCGGCGACAGCGCAACCAACGTACAAAAAACGGCAAAACTAGAAACAGGGAAGACCGTTCAGGTCCCGCTATTTATAAAACAAGGCGAACTGATTCGCGTAGATACGCGGACCGGGGCTTATATGGGACGTGCTTAGCGCGAAAAATTCACAAAGGATGGCCAAGCGGTGTTTTTCGTGTTGAACAAATGAAGCTGTTCAAAAAGGGTGCCGCTTGGCTATCCTTTTGTGAATTTTTCGCGCTGTGGTAACGACAAACCGAAAACGCCGCAAACTGCGATCGGCGCGTTCGGCGACCGAAAAGGTCGGGGAATTAGATCGAGAGATTGCTGTACCCGTTCGTTGGCTCAAGCAGCTGATTGCCGTATTTCTGATCCCCCCGGCCTGGATTCTGACGCGGGCTTTCTTTTCTTGTTTTTCCCAAGCGACGGTTAATCACGCCTTCTGGGCCTCGGAAGAATTCTGGTTTTTTGCGCTTGGGGCAATCCTTTGGCTGATTACTTTTTTTGGATTACCGAAGCCAGTGCTCATGTACGTCTTCGGCCACGAGCTTACTCATGTGCTGTGGGTCTGGATCATGGGGGGCCGGGTCACTCGTTTCCGTGTGGGTAGTGAAGGCGGACATATTGTCACCGATAGAAACAATTTCTGGATCTCGCTCGCCCCCTATTTTTTTCCGATCTACAGCCTGATTATCCTCGCTTTTTACGGCGGCATCAGCGTGTTCTGGGACCTGTCACCGTTCCATCGATGGCTTTTGGGGCTGATTGGTTTTACCTGGATGTTTCACGTAACGTTCACCGTTTGGATGCTCTGGAACGGGCAAACTGATCTCGTCGAGCACGGAACGTTTTTCTCGATGATGGTGATCTATCTGATGAACTTCCTCGGATTGAGTCTCATGCTCATTCTCGCCAGCCGCGATGTGACCTTTTATTCCTTCGGCGCCGAACTCCTGCAGGGCGCGATGGACTTTTCCGACGCGGTCTTACATCTGCTAAGAGTTAAAAGTTGAAAGTTGCGAATTACCGGTTGCAACCTGCAATCTCGAACCTCTACCCCCTCAACTGTTCCCAGGCGCTATTCCAGAAAGCCGGCAATCTTTGTACCTTCATCTCCGGCAACTTCACTACGACCAATGTCTGACGGCAGGTAATCAGCACCTGGCCGTCACTGGGACGGGTGATCGTGAAAGCGCACCAGAACCGAGTTCGCTCAAACTTGTCCAACCAGCCACGGACAACCAACTCGTCCCAAAGACGCGCTGGCCGGCGATAATCGATTTCTGTGCGGATGACAACCGGGCAATCGCCTTGAAGTAATCGTTCACCCATTTCCCAGCCAAGCTTCTCGGCTAACAGGGATCGATTAATTTCTATGAACCGTAGGTAAGCAATGTTATGGACCACCCCCCCGGCATCAGTATCGAAGAACATGACGCGAACGGAGGTCTCAAGGCTTGGTGCTTCCATATTGGTGCCGTTACTCTACCAGATTGGCGCTATTCTATAACGCCCAAAGACGGGATCCGAGGTCAGGATCCGAAAGTCATGGATAATGGGGCTTCCAAAAAAACAGTCGGCGCGTGACGGCGCGTTTCGGCCCGAAAGGGCCTTGGAAGCTTAGCCCAGGTTTTAACCCGGGTTGCCCGTTTAATAAGGCGCTCGGTCTGAAGGACCGGTAAGAAACACGAAGCCTTCGCCTGCAAAAGCTGGGATTAGGGTTATGCACCGATAATCCCCCATTTACGATACCATCAACGTCTTCGCCTGCTGCCGGTCCTTCAGACCTGGCGGACGATAAAACACGGCCACCCAGGTTAAAACCTGGGCTAAGCTTGCAAGGCGCTTCGGGCCGAACTGCGCCACGTAGAATGCCGAGCCTCTTAATAGATTCATCGACTATCGGCACGGCTGATCCCACCCAGCTTCGTCGCCAACGCCTCCGGATCAGTGATTGGCAATTCACAAGCAAAGTTGCGACAAACGTAGGCAGCAGAGCGCCCGTCAATCAGATCCATCCCCCGCAACTCCGGGACTTGTTGAGCAAGCCCCTTTTCCCCAGCTAGTAACAATATACGACGTGGTTGATAGGCGACTTGAGCGATCCGTAACAGCGGATCGTCTATCGGGGTGCGCGTCGCAACCACAATCTGGAGCGGATCGGCTAACAGAGCATCTGCCGCGCTTAACATTTGGGGCATAGCCGACGGATGATGTCCGAGCATTTCCTGAAAGCTACTAATCACCTTTCTGGCATTCGATTCGAAGTCTGACCGACCTAAAATGCGACTTAGCCGGATTAGATTCATTGCTGCCACCGAATTGGCGGACGGCTCGGCGCCGTCGTGATCATCTTTTAAACGAAAGAGAATATCCGCTGCACTTCCTTCCGTGTTAAAGTAGCCGCCGGCCGGATCGGCGAACCTTTGGTCGAATTCGCTCTGAAGTTCAATTGCCCACTGGAGCCATTGATAATCAAAATCCGCCTCGTACAAATCAAGCAATCCTTGAATAAGAAACGCGTAGTCTTCGGCAAAACCAGGAACTGCGCTGGCTCCTTGGCGATAGCTCCGTACCAATCGCCCGGGATATAATTGATTTCGTAGGAAATCCGCGGTTTTTTGCGCGTGCTGCAGGTGAGTCGGATTGCGAAAAACCTGGTAGGCGCGCGCCAAGGCTGAAAGTAAGAGACCGTTCCATGCGGTGATAATTTTATCATCCAAATGCGGCCGAGGCCGTTGCGATCTAGTTCGGAAAAGCTTCTCCCGAGCAGATGCGAGTAGTTTTTCCACCTCTGACTGACTCTTCCCGGTTAGCTTTGCTACCAGTTCCGCGTCGTTTTGCCGGAATAACACATTCTGGCCTGACAGTTCCCCTTGGGGATCGCTGTCGGCACGCACGTTTCCGGCCTTTTCGACACCGTAAGATCGCCGAAAGACCAGCGATTCATCGGACGACAAAACGGCGTCGATCTCGGAATCGGTCCAGACATAAAATGCACCTTCCTTTTTTTCGGAAGCAGCCGGAGATGGTAGGCTATCAGCATCTTCGGCCGAATAGAATCCGCCTTCGGGAGCGGCTAAATCGCGAATGAGATAACCGAGCGTCTCGTCCACGATGTCGGCAAACAGCCTATCCCGGGTAATCTGATAAGCCTCGGTGTAGATCGAGACGAGCTGCGCCTGATCGTACAGCATCTTTTCGAAATGTGGCACATGCCAGCGTTCGTCGACCGAGTAACGGTGAAAACCGCCGCCCAGGTGATCGTAGATCCCGCCTGCCGCCATTTTCCGCAATGTGAATAGCGTCATATCCAAGACGGTGTGTGAGCCAGTTCGCGCCCAGTATCGCAATAGAAAATGAAACAGAGCCGGACGTGGAAACTTCGGTGCTGAACCGAACCCGCCCTCTTCCGGGTCGAAACCGGAAGCAGTTTGCCGGTACGCGGTTTCCAGCCATTCCGAGCGCAACAAATCAGCGGATAGCGGCCCTTTTTTCGCCATGGCCTCATTCAACGCATTGGTGAATTGTTGACCTTGACCGATCACTTTGTCCTGATGCTGCTGCCAGATGCCGGCGAGGCGTTCCAGTAAAGTGCCGAATCCTGGTCGGCCATAACGGTCCTCGGGCGGATAGTAAGTACCACCAAAAAATGGTTGGAGCTGCGGCGTAACAAATACACTCATCGGCCACCCACCCGAGCCGGTCGTGCTTTGCACAAAGAGCATGTAAACGCGATCGACGTCCGGCCGTTCTTCCCGATCGACCTTAATGCTGACGAAATGCCGGTTCAGGATTGCAGCGATCTCTGGATTCTCGAACGACTCGTGTTCCATGACGTGGCACCAGTGGCAGGTGGAGTACCCGATCGAGAGAAAAATCGGTTTGTTCTCCTGACGCGCTTCGGCGAACGCCTCCTCACCCCATGGAAACCAGTCAACCGGATTGTGGGCATGCTGGAGTAGATACGGTGACTTTTCGTGGATGAGCCGGTTGGGCTTTAGTTCACCAGACATAGCGAAACAAACCACGTTCCGGGTAGATCGCCTAGGACTGATCCACAAAAGCGAATGTTTCGCGGACCTGCAGAAATTCTTCGAATTGCTGAAACTCGGGCACGGCAAATCCCTTATCGCTTAATTACGAAATAAAGTTCGTGCGCCGTGCCAATTTGGCAGCGCAAGGAATTGATCCTCGCGAACTGGCGCGCCCTGCTATTGGTAATCGTTTTGGGAATCGCGTTTTCTGCGGTCAGTATGCTCGTGCTTGCTCCGTTCTGTGGCTGGAATGCGGCTAAAAGTTTAGTACCAAAGTCGGTTACCGCACCGGTTGCGCTGGCCGTCATCAGGGAAGCCTCGGCAGGGAGACC
>DATNNZ010000461.1:0-6212 GCA_035601575.1 Chthoniobacterales bacterium | reverse complement strand
AAGATCAGCGCCGTCGGCGAAGATCTTGACCGAGAGGTTTTCGAGGGAGTTCATGCAAATAACCCGCCCAAGTACCGCCGGAAACGGCATGCGGGCAAGTATTTCTTCCCACCCAACCCGAATTCGCTTCTTAAGTTTTTCTGCGCTGTGCTTTTTAAGGTCTCTGTGGTTGAGTTTCGGTGAGCCGCGTGCGCACCGAACCGTCCAAGATTCTATCCGAAGCAACGCAACGACGCCGGTCTCGGTTCATCGACTCGTTGCGAGGGATATCGATTCTGCTGGTTGTCCTTTACCACAGCGACGATTTTTTCACTGTTCAGGCATCTGCCCTTGCTCCCCTGTTTCCAACCCAACTCACCGCTGTTCTGTTTCAGCGAGGTTACTATGGAGTCACCATTTTCTTTGTCATTTCCGGATTTCTGATCACCCGCATCTCTCTGGCGAGATATGGTGCTCTTAACGCCATCCACCCCGGAAGATTTTATCTGTTCCGATTCGGCCGAATCGCGCCTTGTCTTTGTCTGACGCTGATCGTGTTACTCAGCCTCCACTTTGGTCACGTGCGTGATTTCGTTTACGACACGGAAAAGACTTCGCTTTCTGAGTTGCTCACTTACACACTGACGTTTCGATATAATTTGCTGTTCTGCAAAAACGGCTGGGGTCTCCTGCCCTGGGATATCCTTTGGTCACTCTCCATCGAGGAATTATTCTACCTCTTTTTCCCGGTGCTTTGTCTGCTACTTCGAACGCGACGGGCCATCCTTTCTTGTTGTCTCCTCTTGCTCGCTGCCGGTCCGATTGCCAGATTCACCGGCGCAACCGATTTCGATAAGCTCTACGGATACTTCTCTTGCTTTGATTTGATAGCCTTGGGATGCGCTACTGCCATCATTCAATCATTTGTGACGAAGCAGATAGTCGGTCGCAAACTTTTCTTGGCGGTATCCGGTTTAGGTATCTGCTTCTCTATTTGCGCCATTGCCACCATGCCCATCCCTAACCAAATCGTTTGGGGACCCACTTTCCTGGGCATCGGGATAGCATTACTGCTCATCGGCATGGTTGGTTCGGAACACCAATCTCGAAGCTTCTCCGCCGCGTTATCCTGGCCGCTCAGAATCCTCGGAAAGCGCAGTTATGAGATCTATCTATTCCATGGAACGATCTTGCTCCTCCTCGTCAATTATCTGAAGTCGCTGGATTTTGATCTGGTCTCTTACTCTCCAACTTTCCTGCCTCTGTTCGTACTGATCTGCGTATTGATTGGCGAGCTCATCGGGAAATTTTGGAGCGAACCGGCCAATCGATTTGTCCGCCGACTGAGCCTCGACGTAATCTTCCAACCAAGAAACGGACGCGGATTAGGAAGAGAGTTGAAGTAAGTCGAACACAAACGAAACGAAGTACAACCGCGCATAGATCCGCTTTCGCTGAGCCGTAGCGAAACAAGCCATGAATAATGAAGCAATGCTATGGCGAACAGGCTACAAAATGAACTCGAATTAGATTCAGTCATTCGCGTCAATTAGCGTCCATTCGTGGTTAGAATATTGTTCCGACCAAACAGGATTTTGGCAGCCGTAGCATCGAACAAACCGAAAGATCTCTGTTTCCTCTGTACTACACTGGCTAGAAATCTTGCTTTTTCCGCGAGGATTCGCGCCTGGTCCGGCGCGCTGCGCTAAAGCCCTTTTCAGCGCGTCACGGCCTCGGCTCAAAGACAGTTGAACAGGAGCTAACGGAGGGAACAGAGGTTCTCCGTTAGCTCTGTTACCTCCTGTTCTATGAGTTTGGTTGCGGCTATGCCGCGCTGTTAACTCCTATTCAAATACCAAACGGGGCTTCTACTGGCGCCCTATCACACAAGCGTTCCCGGCGTTCCTAGCTTTGACCCTTGGTTCGTTTGCTGCCTTCTGTTTGAAACGTTCTTCTTCGCGATCTCCATGTCCTTCTGTTCAACTCTGAAAAATCCATCGAACGGCTTCGGTCAGGTTTATGCACCTAAAATCAGGCGGTTCGCGCAGCTCCTCGCTGTACCCCCAGTCGATGAAAACTGTTTTGCAGCCGGCGCGTCGGCCACAGTCGATGTCACGCCAACGATCTCCGATCATAAAGGATCGGCCTAAATCAATATCGAGCGCGGCCGATGCGTTGATGAGCATCCCGGGCCGCGGTTTCCGGCAATCGCACTTTTCGCCGAATTCAGCACCCGCGTGGTAGCAGACCTCGACGCGATCAATCGGCAGGTGTTGCATCATTGTTTCGTGAATCGCCTCCACCACTTCCTTTTTGAGGGTGCCGCGTCCGACATCCGGCTGATTTGTGACGACAACCAACAGATACCCGCCCTTCTTCAAATCCGAACATGCCTGCTTCACCCCGGGCAGAATCTCAAAGTCGGCGACGGTTCGTGCCGGATATGGTTTCCCATCAACGATGACTGGCCGATTAATCACTCCGTCACGATCGAGGAAGACACCTTTATTGAGCTTCATCAGCAGAAAAAGAAATAGCCGCTACAAATCCCGACAGCGACTGGGTTTGCCTTATCACCAAAAGACTGAATCATCTCCAAAAAAGTATTGCCAACTGCCGGCAAACTTGCCAACACTCTCGATTCGAAGCCGCTTTTTGCTGTACCCATCCCCTCTGACAGGCAGGAAGTAGAAAACAAACAGACCCCATGGAGCGGTGACGATTACGGTCGCATTTTAGGAATACGTTTTGATCATTTCGGAAGTGAAACACGGTTTTGGCCCGAGAAGCCAACTGTGACAGATAGAGGGTAATTAAGTGCTAGGACACCATCTCCACGCTATCCAGTCGCTGTTGCTGACAACGTACCCCAGCATCAGTTTTCTTATCAATACGGGAGGACGGCGGTGTCCCAGCCATTTACCGACCATTTTTCACCTCACTCATTATAAGGCAGGTTCACAATGGATTTACGATTTTCTTCGACTTTGCCTTCCGCATCGAATCGTCGAGCCAGACTCCAACAACTCGGCGTTCCTGTGTAGGCCTTTGCTCCAATCTCACGTCTATCCTACGCTCTATCTCTGCAAGGAGGACTTCTACAGCAGACCCTTGCCCGATAAGTGGTACGGCTTTTTAGTAATTCGCGATCTTCGCGACACTCTCGTTTCCGGTTATTTCAGTCTGCTCCACAGCCATAGGGTCGTGAATCCCTGGGTCGTGACTTGGCGTGCGAGACTTCAGGCAATGGATTTTGAAGCCGGCCTTCTCGATATGATCGATCATTGGCTTCCAACGATTGCTCGGATTCAATCTTCGTGGCTAGGAACCGAGATGTTTGTGATCCGCTACGAAGAACTACTGCACCGTGACTTGGAGATCTTTTCGAAACTCGTGCTGCAAGATTGTGGGCTTCCCATCCGGCAAAGCCGTTTTAGAGAAATCGTCTCAGCTTGTCGTTTCGAGTCAGTCACCCAACGCAAACGGGGAGAAGAAGATCGCTGCGCTCACCGCAGAAAAGCCATCGCCGGGGACTGGCCAAATTATTTTTCGGAGCGTGTGAAGGATACGTTCAAGGAAAAGTATGGACGCCTCTTGATCGCGACCGGATACGAATCGGATGAGGATTGGTAGCATCGGCTCGTGAGAGACGGTGCATTCGTTGACATTTCTCATTGCTTTTCTCGCTCCTCCTGAATTGCGCAGAGCTCACCACCGGCAAGCCGCTCTTCCGTGGCGCACTTGATTCTCAGATCGTCGATGTCTGCTCACATCGAGTTTGTTAGGAGGCGTTCATAGGTTCCACCGCTAGCCACTTCCCCCAGCAAATCGAGATCTCCCAATGCCGTGGTCAGAGTAAAATTCAGACCGTTTGCCAGCGTTTTCTCGTCCAGTCGGAACGGAAGTCCTGGCGGTGGGCCTCGGCGCTAATGGTGAAAACGCCGATGTAATCGCGCCAAGATTCTTTGCCGAGCGGGCATAAACGATGTCGATGTCAAATGTGAAGCAGGCTCAACCGTGAAGGTCTGCGGCCATACCACCGATCAAAATAAAACTGAACATCCGCTTCAGCGAGAATTTCAAGCAGCGACCTAAATCGGTTTGGCATCCCTATCTGTCTCTGAAGTGGAGCGACGGGATTTCTTTGCCGATTCCAAAAACTCGACAAACTCTTCAAGCTTCTGGAGTCGTTGTCCCGGCGTCAAAGCTAGTTTCGAAGCACGAGCGAACCGGCGAATAGATTAATCCGACGGATTTCTCTTTTCGAACAAATCGTCAATTGACTATGCTCAGCGAAGTTCCCCGGGGTCCCGAAAAGGAGTCGCCCGTTTTGGCTTAGGTAAATCGATGCTCGTCGAAGTGCGGGATCCAGGGGGAACCACCGATAGGAAAGTTGTCTTTCACCAAGGAAACTGGATGCCAAGTAGAAGATCGATACTCCCCCTTGCCTTGTTGTCTCTATTTGCTGCCTTCTACCCAGGCAACGCTGCTGATGTTCTGACCTATCATAACGACAATGGACGGACCGGTTGGAATCCGAATGAAGTGACATTGACGCCGAGCAACGTTAACACGAATTCGTTTGGGCTTAAGTTCAATCTTCCAGTCGACGGTAAGGTGGACGCGCAACCGCTTTATGTCTCGAACGCGCCTGTCTACAGCGGAGGCAATTTCGCAGGAAACCACGATTTGGTAATTGTCGCTACCGAACATAACACGGTTTATGCGTTTGATGCGAACACGGGCGTACTCTATTGGCGTACATCTCTATCGGGCTCCGGGGAGACACCATCGGACGACCGAGGATGTAGCCAGGTAACCCCCGAAATTGGCATTACCGCAACGCCCGTCATTGATCGGACCAGTGGAATCAACGGACCCAACGGAACAATCTATGTGGTCGCGATGAGCAAGGCACCCGGCCCCATTTACCATCAACGTCTGCACGCGCTGAACGTAGCCACGGGTCAGGACGCTCGCTTAGTCGAGATTCAGGCGAGTTATCCCGGATCAGGTCCGCATAACGATGGTCATGGCCACGTGATCTTCGATCCTCGAGCGTACAAGGAGAGACCTGGCCTGCTCTTGCTTAATGGCATCGTTTACACAGCTTGGTCATCTCATTGTGATATTGCTCCTTACACCTCATGGATCATCGGATACAGCGAGACGACTCTGGCTCAGGTCAGTGTCTTAAATTGCGATCCCAACGGTCCCCGCAATAACACGTTCCTATCGGATGGATCCGGAAACGCCTTTTGGAACAGCGGAGCAGGTCCGGCTGCCGATGCAAACGGAAATATCTACGCCCTCTCCGCAAATGGCCCGTTCGACACCACTCTGGTCAACGGCTTTCCCAGCGGCGGCGATTACGGCGATACCTTTTTAAAGTTATCGCCCCAGGGTTCACTGCACGTCAGTGACTACTTTACGCCATTCGATCAAGCGGCAGCCGCCGCAGGTGATACTGATCTCGGTTCCGGTGGAGCGGTGGTGCTCCCTGATATGGCAGACGCGAATGGCAGGACGCGCCATCTCGCAATCGGCGCGGGCAAAGACTCCAGCATTTATCTGGTCGACCGTGATAATATGGGGAAGTTCATCCCCGGCACGACATCCAACACAAACATTTATCAGGAATTGGCTGGGGCTCTACCCGGAGGCGAATGGGCCACGGCCGCTTACTTCAATGGCGCAGTCTACTACGGACCGGTCGGAGGAGTCTTACGAAAGTTTATCTTTACCCAGGCACGCTTGAATCCGGTTCCAGCGGCAAAGAGTACGACAATATTTCATTATCCGGGCGTTACGCCCAGCATTTCATCCTCTGGGAACAATTCAGGAATTGTCTGGGCGTACGAGAACCCGGACTCGGGAAGCAATCAGGCCGTCTTACATGCGTATGATGCCACCGATCTTCACGAGCTCTACAACAGCAACCAAAATCCGTTGCGCGATCAATTTGGAGTAGCTAACAAGTTTATCACCCCGACGGTATGCAATGGTAAGGTGTTCGCCAGTACGACAAACTCGGTCGGCGTCTTTGGCTTACTTAAACCCGGCGTCGCCAAAGACTTTAACGAGGATGGTTTTGCGGATCTGGTGTGGGAAAATAGCGTAACTGGTCAGCGAGCTGTCTGGCTGCTGCGTCCGGGGCCTGTTCGGAGTTTCGACTTGGGCCATGTGGATCCGAGCTGGCAGATTGTTGGAGTTGGAGACTTCCTGGGCAACGG
>DATNNZ010000460.1:0-3971 GCA_035601575.1 Chthoniobacterales bacterium | reverse complement strand
GGCGTGGCAAACCATGGCGAGTGGCGCTTTTTGGTCGCGCCAAACAAGCAGCTCCGCGTCTGTTTCGAGGTCGCGCCAAAACCTAAGAGTAGCGGGACAGTCGCCGCAACCGAGAAAACGCCGGAAACACCCAGAATTCAGGGTTGATCCATGCCTGGGACTGGTTCAGTTTTCGGGTTCGCCTTTATGGCAGTAACCATTCAAATCCCAGCTTCCACCACGAATTTTGGTCCGGGATTCGACTGCTTGGGTGCGGCTCTGCAGCTCTACAATCGCGTTCAGGTCGATCGTGATACCAATTTGGAAGAGGGCGCTCACCCACCGATCGTTCGTGCCGCTGCCAAAGCTCTTTTTGGGGCGGCCCAAATAAATCCCTTTGCGTTCCGAGCCGTTATATCCGGCGACGTGCCTCCCGCTCGCGGCCTTGGGAGTAGCGTTACGATCCGACTTGGTGTACTACTCGGGCTAAATGTTTTGGCGGGATCACCGCTCAATCGAAATCAACTCTTTCAACTCTGCTCGGATTTGGAGGGACATCCGGATAATGTCGGAGCGGCGCTGCACGGTGGATTTGTCGTGGTGAACAAAGCCGGCAACCAAGTACATCGTTTTGACGTCGATTCAAGCGTGACCTTCGTTCTGCTCATTCCGGACTTCGAGGTGCGCACAACCGACGCGCGCGCTGTCCTCCCGGAAGCATATTCGCGGTCATCCGTGGTCGGTAATTTGGCCAACAGCAGCCAGATTGCTGCAGCGTTCGCTTCGCGCCAATACGAGATGTTAGAAAATGCCTTTGCTGATCAACTCCATCAGCCCTATCGGGAACGATTCGTTCCGTTTTTGAGTGCTGTCCTTAAGGCCGGACGCGAGGCCGGAGCTTACGGCGGTTTTTTGAGTGGGTCCGGATCGACCATCGCCTGCGTTACTTCTACGAATGCCAAGGCGGTGGCCGAGGCTATGGCCCGAGCTGTTCCCTCAAGCATTCGGACGACAAAGCTGCTGGTAGGCGTAGATAACAGCGGAGCACAAGTTTCTTGAATTTTATGCGGGAATGGCTTGATGAACTGGAACAGTATGCGATCGAGGTCATTCTCGATCGCAAGCATGGCTTCCGGCCGTCATTGCTTAGAGTATTGCTCTGGCTTCTCTCCTCTATCTACCGCCTTATCGTCCAGCTGCGTATTTACCTTTATCGAAGTCGCATTCTCAAAGAGCACCAGCTTGGCTGTCTCGTGATCAGCATCGGCAACCTTACGGTGGGAGGAACGGGCAAGACCCCGATCGTGGAAAAATTTGCTCGCGCTTTGCAGAAGGGCGGACGACGGGTCGCGATCCTGAGTCGCGGCTACAAAAGCGTCGATGCGCGGAAGCGGCGTACATGGCTAGATCGACTGCTGCGCCGCGGACGAGAAAATCCGCCGCGAGTGGTGTCCGACGGGAGGAGAATTCTTCTGGACTCGGCGACCTCAGGTGATGAGCCGTACATGTTAGCCTCCAATCTCCGTAACGTAGCGGTAGTGGTCGACAAGGACCGGGTAAAGGGCGGGTCGTACGCGATTCGAGACCTAAAAGCAGACACACTGTTGCTCGATGACGGATTGCAATATCTCCATCTAAAGCATCGCATCGACATTGTATTAGTCGATCGCCAAGCTCCCTTCGGAAACGAACATCTCCTGCCCCGCGGTACGCTGCGGGAGCCTCCGAAGAATCTCCGCCGCGCAAACTACATTTTCATCACCAAATGCAACGGCGAGTCGAATGCCGCGCTCATCAGTCGGATCCGGAAATATAATCGAACGGCCGAAATCATCGAATGTGCCCATAAGCCGCTCTATCTTCGGCATGTTTATAGGGACGAGAAGCTTCCGCTCGATTATTTGAAAGGTTTGTATATCGCCTCGCTTTGTGGAATTGCCGCTCCGGAGAGCTTTGAAGGCGGTCTGCGTCGTCTCGGCGCGAATCTCGAGCTATCGAGAAGGTTCGCCGATCATCATCGCTACGGGGTTGCTGAGGTCACGGCCTTTCTGCAGCGTTGTATTCGCCGGGACGTGGGCGCGCTCATCACTACGGAAAAAGATGCGGTCCGCCTTCCGTCAATCGATCCGTTGCCGCTTCCGATCTACTATCTGCGAGTGGAAATCGAAATTCTGAGCGGACACGAAACTTGGGAACGCTGCATCCAGCGGATTTGTCAACCGCCGATCGTGCCCGCCCGTTCGCCTGCGCTGGTTTAACCGAGAAAATTATTGATCGCATCAAACAATCCGCTGTTTCTCTTGTCAGACACAGCATTCCATGCCAATGCGTCGCGCTAAATTGAATATAGGTCTCATCGGCGCCGGGAATATCGTCAAACAACGCCACCTGCCAGCGCTGAAAGAAATCGAGGATATCCGAATCGTTGCGGTCTGCAACTCCTCCTACGAAAGCTCGGAGAAGTTCTGTTCCGAGTTTGTTCCCGATGCAAAACCGTACAGTAACTGGGCGGAGCTCGTTGCCGAACCAGACATTAATATTATTTGGATTGGTACTCCGCCATATCTTCATTCCACAATCTCAGTCTCCGCACTTGAGGCAGGTAAACATGTTTTCTGCCAGGCGCGCATGGCGATGACTCTCGCCGAAGCGGAGGAGATGGTAGCGGCAGTGCAACGACATCCGCATTTAGTCACCATGCTATGTCCGCCGCCTCACGGTCTGCGAGGCAGCCGGTTCATGCAGAAACTGATAGCCGATGAGTATATCGGCCGTGCTCATCACCTTCGGCTTCAGAGTCTGACAAGCGCCTACATCGATCCGGAAAAACCACCCCATTGGCGTCAACGCGACGAATACTCAGGGTTTAACGTGTTGACTCTTGGCATCTACGCAGAGGTGATGCTCCATTGGTTCGGTCCCATCGCGCGATTGGTTGCTCACGAAAAAACGATTACCCCTGTCCGCCAGGGCTACGAAATTCGGATTCCCGACATGGTGACGGTACTTTGCACGTTTGCCAATGGATTGGAGGGTGTCCTGGAATTCAGCGGAATCGCCCCTTTTGCAGTGCCTGACCGACTGGAGCTCTACGGCAGCCAAGGAATGTTGGAATACGATTTCTCAACGGATCGGATTTCCGCAGCGCAAATTGGCGATGAAGCAGCGACTCAGCTGTCGATACCGCCGCAGCTCGAGCAAAGTTGGAACGTCGAAGCTGATTTCATCGCCGCGGTGAGATCTCCAAGCGGAATCTCTCCCCAGCCAGGGTTCAAACAGGGACTCGAATATATGAAGGTGGTGCAAGCGGTGGCGGATTCGATAGAACAGCGGCGCGAGATCGAGATTGTTTGATCACAGGAGGTCGCGAAGACAGAATTTTGAACAGGAGATCGCAGAGAGCTCAGAGAAGGGCGACTGCGATTGGTTAGACCTAGGGCCCAATGGCCATATTTGGAACCTTGATCGCTTTCCTTTTGAGTAAGCCGGGCTCCCCGGGTTGCTCCTACACAGGAGCTCGCGAAGACCGAATTTTGCACAGGAGATCGCAGAGAGTTCAGAGAAGGGTGATTGCGATTGGTTAGACCTAGGGCCCAATGGTCATATTTGGACCTTGATCGCTTTCTTTTTGAGTAAGCCGGGCTCCCGGGTTGCTCCTAAACTGGAGGTCGCGAAGACCGAATTTTGCACAGGAGATCGCAGAGAGCTCAGAGAAGGGTGACTGCGATTGGTTAGACCTAGGGCCCAATGGTCATATTTGGACCTTGATCGCTTTCTTTCTAGCAAGCCGGGCTCCCGGGTTGCTCCTAAACTGGAGGCCGCGAAGACAGAATTTTGAACAGGAGATCGCAGAGGGAGAAAGCGTTGATCGCATCGAGGCCAGGACGACGTGTTCGAACCTCTCTTAGCCTGTGATCAACGAGGTCACTCCCGGGTTTCATCCGTGTTGAGTACTAAACGAGTGATGCCGTCTTTGAGGACTGGCTCATGAA
>DATNNZ010000459.1:0-33851 GCA_035601575.1 Chthoniobacterales bacterium | reverse complement strand
GAGAGGACGTACAGGTCCAGGAACTCGATCGCCAAAGCCTTTGACGATCGGCTATTGCCTATTCGACTAAATGTCGTCTCCCGTTGCGCTGGCGTCCAGCCTGAGACACGTTGCCACTATGTCGCTTACCCCTTCCAATATGGTGGAACTGGGATCCGGCGCTCCGGATTTCTCGCTTCCAAATCCGCTCACCGGTAAGATCGTCCGGCGCGACGATTTCTCGGACGCAACCACGCTCCTGGTGATTTTTATGTGCGCGCATTGCCCATATGTAATCCACGTGAAACCGGAACTGGTCCGGTTAGGGAATGATTACCGCTCAGGTGGGGTTGGCATAGTCGGGATCAGTGCGAACGACCCGGCAGCATACCCGGCAGACGCGCCGCCGAAACTCGCGAAATTCAGCCGCGACCTTCCGTTTCCGCTCTTGTTTGATGAAAGCCAAGAGGTCGCCAAAGCCTATGACGCAGCCTGCACGCCCGACTTCTTTCTTTTCGATCAAGAGCGGAGATTAGTTTACCGCGGCCAACTTGATGACAGCCGCCCCGGGAACGGAAGATCGCTGACTGGAAAAGACCTGCGCGCGGCTTTGGATGCAGTGTTGAGCGGCAAACCAGTATCTCCCGATCAAAAAGCGAGTATCGGCTGCAATATCAAATGGAAGCAGAAGTAGAGGTTGCGAGTTGCGGGTTGTAGCGTTCACGGAACCCGCAACCCGCAACCTCTAGAGCTTTTTCTTCCGCCGATAGAGAGTTGCCGGATCGATGCCAAGGGTATGAGCGGCTTCCTCGATGGTTCGCGAATTGGCTAACACACGGCGGATATGCTCGTTCTCCAGATCGGCCAGAGTGGCCGGGCCGCCGATGCGAGGTTCCTGGCTAGCATCGGCAAGATCGGCGAGATCACCAGGTTGGATCCAATCACCTTCGGCGAGAATGGTCGCGCGTTCGATCACGTTGCGCAGTTCGCGGAGATTTCCCGGCCAAGAATATTGTTGCAGAGCGGACATTGCTTCGGGCGAGAATTGCAGCGAATTTCTCGCCGATCGTGCGCCGAAAAAAAGAAGTTGTTTGTTCGCAATGCGAGGCAAATCAACGAGTCGATCGCGTAATGGCGGCAGGGTAATCGTGATCACGTTAAGACGATAGTACAGATCCTCGCGAAATTGACCGTTTGCCACCGCTTCCGACAGAGAACGATTGGTGGCAGCAATAACTCGGACATCGGCTTTCCGTGCACGGGTATCTCCGACTCGCTCGTACTCGCGCTCCTGGAGCAAGCGCAGTAGCTTAGCTTGCACCTCCGGCGGTAAGTCGCCGATTTCATCCAAAAACAGGGTCCCACCTTCCGCGGCGGCTATTTTGCCAATCGCATCGGCGTGAGCGCCGGTAAATGCTCCCTTCACATGTCCAAATAATTCGCTTTCGAGCAGGTCGCGCGAAAGGCTGGGGGAACTCACGGTAATAAAGGCGCCCTGGCCTCGCCGGCTGTGTTCGTGCATGGCGCGAGCTAACACGCTCTTACCGGTTCCGCTTTCTCCAAGGAGCAAGACCGTTGCTTCGCTAGTGGCTGCTTTGTTCGCGATCGCTAACGCCTTCTGCATGAGAGGAGCATCCGATTCTAGATCAAATTCAGCCGTTTCAGCCCGTAATCGGCTCTCCAGCTCAACCACCCGATTTTCCAATTGCCGAGTCCGTGCAATTCGATTCAGGACCTGACGTACTTGATCGGGAGTACAGGGTTTCGCCAGGAAGTCGTAGGCGCCGCGACGCATCGCTTCCACTGCAGTCTCGATAGAGGCGTAGGCCGTAACCATCACGACCGAAACGCTAGGATCGCGACGAAGAATCTCGCCGAGCAAATCCATGCCGCTTCCCTGCTGCAATTTCAAATCGAGCAAAATCACCTGAAAAGCCTCCGCTTCCATTCGGCGGAGCGCCTCCTCGCCGGTAGAAACGGTCACCGCCTCATGATCCATTGACTCCAGGGCAGTCCCCATCGTCTGGCGAATATTCCTCTCGTCATCAACAACCAGCACGCGCATAACAGACAAAGCTTGCTTTAACAAGAGCGGCATTCGGATTGCGAAAAACTCGCGACCTGAAACCGTAAGTCTTCCTGAAAGCCGAGCAGATTAGCATAACCTATCCAGAGGAGCGAGCGTCGTTCGACCGTGCGAAAGATCTGGACAGGACCTCCGGGCGAATATCAAATTTGGTGGCGCAGCCATATTGCGCTCGATAACAGGTCAATTGAGCGCGGAGCAGACGCTCTTCAATCAAAACAGAGCGACCAGCGGCCGACCTCAATTTTCGACAGGTAGCAGAAAGAAAATTATGAGCACCCCCCGAACTGTTTCTTCCGGTAACCAAAGCAAGCTGTTGTGGGCAGGCGTCGTCATCCTGGGCACCGTTGCGCTCGGTATTATTGCATTAAGTCGCGGTGAATCGGTTAACGCCGCATGGCTAGTCATTGCCGCGATATGCACCTATTTCATCGCCTATCGTTTCTACTCTCTTTGGGTCACTAGCAAGGTCTTGCGCGTCGATCCAACCCGCTCAACCCCCGCCTACCGCCATAACGACGGTCTGGATTACGTGCCGACCAATCGATACGTGCTGTTTGGCCACCATTTCGCCGCAATCGCGGGCGCGGGTCCTTTGGTTGGTCCGGTGCTGGCCGCGCAGATGGGCTATTTGCCCGGCACCCTTTGGATTCTGGCCGGAGTCGTGTTTGCGGGAGCGGTCCAGGACCTCACCGTGCTATTCCTGTCCACCCGGCGCGACGGTAAGTCCTTGGGCGAGATGGTCCGGTCTGAGATGGGACCTGTTGCAGGTGCGATCGCGCTGATCGGAGTGATGCTGATTATGGTGATCCTGCTCGCGGTTCTCGCGCTTGTCGTGGTTAAGGCTTTGGCCGCCAGTCCCTGGGGAACGTTCACCGTGTTTTGCACCATCCCGATCGCGCTGCTGATGGGCGTTTACGGCCGCTTTCTTCGGCCCGGCCGCATTGCTGAGATGTCGCTGATCGGATTGGTCCTCCTCCTGGCAGCCCTCTTATTTGGCCGGACAGTATCGGAGAGTCCCTCCCTTGCGCCGCTTTTTAACTTCCGCGGCGATACCTTGGCGCTGATGATCATTGGTTACGGGTTCTGCGCCTCGGTACTACCGATCTGGCTACTGCTCGCTCCGCGAGATTATCTTTCGACCTTCCTTAAGGTCGGAACGATCGTTTTGCTCGCTGTCAGCATCGTTTTGGTCCGGCCCGACCTAAAGATGCCAGCGATCACTCGTTTCATTGACGGCACCGGCCCCGTGTTTTCGGGTACGCTGTTCCCTTTCTTATTCATCACCATCGCTTGCGGCGCAGTATCGGGTTTCCATGCACTCATTTCTTCCGGGACAACTCCGAAGTTGATTGAAAACGAAAGCCAAACCCGCTTTATCGGCTACGGTGCTATGCTGATGGAATCCTTCGTCGCGATTATGGCGATGATCGGCGCTACGGTGATTGAGCCTGGGGTCTACTTTGCGATGAACAGCCCCGCCGGCCTGATTGGTACTACGGCCGCGCAAGCTTCTCAGGCGATCTCCGGTTGGGGATTCACCATTACCCCGGACGCGATCAATCAAATCGCACATGATGTCGGCGAAAGCAGCATACTTTCCCGCACCGGCGGCGCGCCCACTCTGGCGGTTGGAATGGCCACAATTTTGTCGAACCTGTTCGGCGGCCGCGCACTAATCGGAATTTGGTATCATTTCGCAATCCTGTTCGAGGCTCTATTTATTTTGACCACCGTTGACGCTGGTACGCGCGTCCTTCGGTTCATGATCCAAGACCTGGTCGGCAGCGTTGTCCCCGCTTTCAGAGAAACCAAGTCGTGGGCCAACAACTTGATCGGCTCGGCGATCGCGGTGATGGCCTGGGGTTATTTCCTTTATCAGGGCGTCATCGATCCGCTTGGGGGAATCAATGAGTTGTGGCCGCTGTTTGGTATCTCAAACCAGATGCTGGCCGGAATCGCGCTTACTCTTTGCACGGTCATCCTGTTCAAGATGAAACGACAACAGTACGCCTGGGTAACTATTCTGCCGACCGTCTGGCTACTGGTATGCACGCTTACAGCCGGTTTGCAGAAAGTGATCAGCGATAATCCAGCCATCGGGTTCGTCTCCCACGCATGGAAGTTCGGTGGCGCGTTGTCAAGCGGTAAAGTCCTGGCACCGGCGAAGAGCATCGCCGAAATGCAGAGGATCATCTTCAACGACTACGTGGACGCGACCTTAGCGATTCTGTTTGTCGCGGTCGTGGTAACGGTCGTTGTCTATGGTCTGATCAGCATTCGTAAGGCGTTCGCTAATCCGGACGTGACCGCAATTGAGATTGGAGCTGCGGCGCCGGCCGTGGAACGTGTTCATGCCTAGTGTTCGATCCATTTTCAGTGTGGCGGCACAGACCGCTCGTCTCATGGTCGGAGTTCCCGACTATGAGACCTACGTGGAACATCGACGCGCATACCATCCCGGAAAACCAATTATGACCTACGAAGAATTTTTCCGGGAACGCCAGAACGCTCGCTATGCGGCGGGTAAAGGCAAATTTCGCGGATGCTGTTGAGGGCGACACTGAGCTGTAATCGGTAAGCAGTATCGGTAACCAGTGATTGGTGATCGGTTACGGTGATGGCGTTCATAGGGCCGTTATGCTCCGATCACGGATGCGACTGGCTCTAAAGTATCCGGTCATAAGCTTGACACGTTAGTTTGATGACTGTTAACTCAACTAGATCCCCCAACTGTTCAAACCCCCAATGAACTATCGACAACCCTCTAACAGGTGCGTTCTGCCCAAATCTTTCCTGGCAGCGGCTGCTGCATTTTTGTTGCCTGCTACGCTGCAGGCTGCCGGTGTTACGATCCATTTTGCCGGCGACTCCGATGTCGGTGAGGGAGGGCGGTGGACGAAAGCGCTCTCAGAAGAATGGGCGAAAAAGACCGGAAACACACTCGAATACATTAGCCGCCCTAACGACGCTTCGGCCACTTTGCAGCAGTACCAACAATATTGGGCCGCCAAAAGTGGAGACGTAGATGTCTACATGATTGACGTCATTTGGCCCGGAATTGCTGCTCCCCATGCCGTTGACTTAAAAAAATACTTCAAAGAAGACGAAATCAAAGCGCATTTCCCCCGAATCATCGAGAACAACACGGTGGGCGGCAAGCTGGTCGGATGGCCATTTTTTACCGATGCCGGCGTCCTTTATTATCGCACTGACCTTTTGGAGAAATATGGTTACAAGGAGCCGCCGAAGACTTGGGAAGAATTGACGGAGATGGCAAAGAAGATCCAGGACGGTGAAAGAAAAGATGGTAAAGCTGACTTTCAAGGATTCGTTTTCGAAGGAAAGGCCAGCGAAAGCGTGACCTGTAACGCAATCGAATGGGTGTACAGCTATGGTGGCGGCACGATCATCGATCCGGACAAGAAGGTCACCATTAACAATCCGAACGCCATCAAGGCGCTTGAGACCGCGAAAAGCTGGGTCGGAACGATCTCTCCGCAGGGTGTCGTGAGCTACGGCGAAGAAGAGGCTCGAAACATCTGGCAGAACGGCGGCGCCGCCTTCATGCGCAACTGGCCATATGCCTACGCATTAAGTGCCGATCCGAAGAGCCCAATATCCGGAAAATTCGATGCGACAGTTCTGCCGAAAGGCGGTGCGAATGGAAAAAATGCGGCGTGCCTGGGTGGCTGGCAATTGATGGTCTCCGCGTACTCCAAGAATCCCGAGGTGGCTGCCGACCTGGTGCGGTATCTTTGCTCGCCGGAGGCTCAGAAAAAACGCGCGATCGACTTGAGTCAGTTGCCAACGCGCCCGGAGGTTTACAAAGACCCGGATGTGTTGGCAAAAAACAAGTGGTTTGAGAATGCACTGGCGATCTTGAATAACGCGATAGCCCGCCCCTCAACGGTCACCAAGGCAGATTATAATCAAGTCTCGACCTCCTTTTTCCAAAGCGTGAACAAGGTTCTGAGTGGGGGTGAATCGGCCCAACAAGCTGTCGCTGATGTCGAACGAGTAGCAAAGCGGATCGTCAGATAACGGCAGTCAACCGGACACTCAAGCGGTGGCCAAACAAATCGAAATCGATCTCTACGCGCGGCAAAAGCGCTTAGCGTGGTTTTTGATCACGCCATCGGTCTTTGTCGTGCTGTTGATTATCGCATACCCCACGATCCAGGTTTTTATCTATTCGTTTATGAAATACAAGCTCGACGGGGTAACCCCGCCGAGCTTCGCCGGGCTTGATAACTATGCGTTTGTCTTTTCCGACCCCGACTGGTGGCACGCGGTCTGGATCACGCTAATTTTTACTATCGTTTCTGTCATCCTGGAGAGCGTCTTAGGTCTGGTTATCGCGATGGTGGCGAACTCGAAGTTCAAAGGCCGCACCTTCCTACGCGTGGCCATCCTGGTTCCGTGGGCAATTCCGACGGTTGTTTCCTCGCAGATCTGGAGATGGATGGTCAACGATATCTACGGAGTCGTGAATATCATTCTAACCAACCTGCACCTGATCCCGCAAAAAATCGCCTGGCTGGCAACACCGGCGACGGCGGTGCCAGTCATTATTGCGGTAGACGTTTGGAAAGCGACGCCTTTTATGGCGCTTCTGTTGTTGGCTGGCTTACAATTAATTCCAAAAGACCTGTACGAGGCTGGATCGATCGATGGCGCCACCAAGATTCGACAATTCTGGGCAATTACACTTCCACTGGTAACACCGACTCTGCTCGTCGCCCTGATCTTCCGAACACTCGATGCTTTGCGAGTGTTCGATATTTTTTATGTGATGGTTGGGGGTCAAGGCAATATGGCGACGATGGCTGTCTATAATCAGCAACAGCTAATTTCCTTCCTGGACGCCGGCGTAGGTTCAGCGACGTCGGTCGTCATCCTGGTTATCATTATGTTGTTTGTCGTCCTTTACACTCGATTTAGCCGGACCAGCTTCGAATGAGCACTACCAAAGGGATCGATACCAAAGTCGTGGCCGCAGCGGTTAGCAGCGCCACTAAAGAGACCGATACCAAGACCGTTGTCCTTCGGGTCCTTTTCTATTTGTTGGTCGTCGTCATTATCGTTTTTAATCTATTCCCATTTGTGTGGGCGCTTCTTTCCTCCTTCCGGCCAAGCAGCGAGTTGTTCTCAACGAAGCTTCTGCCAACCCAATTGACGCTTGCTCATTTCCAGGCGGTATTTAAAGACGCTCGTTTTGTGGCGGGTCTCATCAACTCCATCATCGTAGCTGGTTGTACCGTCCTGATCGCACTCGGACTTGGCAGTTTATGTGCTTACGCGCTGGGTCGCCTTCCTTTTCGTTTTAAGGGGCCAGTGCTTTATCTCGTCTTAACGATGACCATGTTCCCGACGATCTCAGTGCTCTCGGGCCTGTTCGTGATGCTCAAGACCTTGAATCTATTCAACACGCGCCAGGGCCTTATCGTCACTTATCTGATCTTCACGATGCCGTTCACCATCTGGGTAATGACGCAGTATTTCCGTAGCTTACCCAAGGAGTTGGAGGAGGCTGCTTACGTTGACGGAGCATCCCCGTTGAAAGTGTTCTGGGACATATTGCTTCCATTAACCCTGCCGGGCTTGGTCTCCACCGGTCTGCTCGCCTTTATCGCTGCCTGGAACGAATTCTTGTTCGCCCTTACCTTCACCGTAACGGACACGATGAAGACGGTCCCGGTCGTCATTTCGCAATTCAGCGGCTCCAGCTCTTTTGAGCAGCCTTGGGGATCGATTATGGCGGGCTCAATGGTTGTCACTATACCGCTCGTGATCCTGGTCATGGTTTTCCAATACCGTATCGTCGAGGGCCTCACCGCCGGCGCGGTCAAAGGTTAAACTCGAGCTGGAGGCGAGAATGGCAGTCTCCACCTTCAATTGATGATTTGGTAATTTTCATTGACGGTTTGGTGATCAGTTCGGCACGATCCCCGCTTCGCTCAATCGTAGCCGCCGTTTCACGTGACAAATTGAACCTAGCAATATTCACTAAATATGATGAAGACCTCTATTTTTATTCGGTCCCTTCGGATGGCCACCCTCAGTCTAGCAACCGCGTTTTCGGTTTTTACATTTAGCGCCCGCGCGTTGGCCGACGATTTGCCCACCTTCAGCGATCCGGACGTTAATACTTTCGTCAAGACCTACGCTCAGTTCGTGGATGACTACATTACGGCGATAAAGGCGGCGAAAACCGGGGACAATTCGAAGTTGGCTGACGTCCAAACCAAAGCGGGAACACTCCAGAGCCAAGCGACTCAGGCAGCCGGAAAACTCAAACCAGATGAGTCCGACAAGTTTCAGAAGTTTGTCGCCACTTGTTCCCAAAAGATCACCGACGCGGCGAAGTAGACCCATCACTTCGAGAAAGGACCGCTGGGATCCCGATCGAAATGAGTGCGGCAGCGACCATCCTTAAGATCCGATCAATGCAAACTTTAGCTAAGATGGGCGCGGGACGGGCGGCCGCCTTGACGTGGGTTGCTGCTTTTTCTGCTTTCGGACTGCCCGGTCACGCGTTCGCTGATGGACCACCCACCTTTAGCGATCCGGTAGTGAACACCTTCGTGAAGAGCTACTCCCAATTTGTGGATAGCTATGTTGACGCGGCCAAGACCGGAGACACGGCCAAGCTGGCCGGCATCCAAGCAAAAGAATCGGAACTGCAGCAGCAACTCGCTCAGCTCACTCAGCCAAATGGAAAAGTGAAACAAGACGAGGGCGCAAGTTTTCAGACTTTTCTCGCCACCTACAAAGAGAAGATACTGCCGTATTACAAATATAGCGTCGCGGATGTTAATACCTTCATTACGAAATATGCTCAATTTGTAGACAGCTATGTAGCGGCAGCAAAGGCGGGCGACGCCGCTAAGCTAGCCGGCACCAAGGCCAAAGAGGAGAAGGAATTTCAGCAGCAAGCCATTCAGGCGGCCGGAAAATTGAAAAAGGTCGATGGCAAACTGTTTCGGGAGGACGCCCTGTTTCCGGAATTTCTTACGACCTACACACAAAAGATCGCGTCTTCTATCGCGTTATCCTACAAATACACCGACGAGAGCATTAACACATTCGTCGAAAAATACTCGAAGTTTGCCGATGACTACGTTGCGGCCTTAAAGGCAGCGCAAGCTGGTGACACTTCCGATCTGACCAGCATTCAAAGCCGCGCGACCGAGATCCAAGCCGAAGCTGTCCCGACAGCCAACAAGGTTAAGGCTGGCGAAAGCACAATTTTTCAGAGTTTCATTGCGCAAGAAGTCGCGAAAATCAACGACGCCTCTAAATAGATCGGTCAATTCGAGAGAGGACGATCAAAATGGCTGCTTTAATGGCTGGCCGGTAGCATATTTCCACGACACCGTGCACTGATATGCCGTTCCAGATAGAGGCAGAAGAGACTCTGCGCGAAGCGATTCTTCGGACGCGCAATGAACGCCTGGATAAAGCTATCGCGGCATTGCAAGGAAAACCGCAACCTTCAGCCGAGGCGATTCACGATGCGCGCCGGGAGTTCAAACGATTGCGCTCCCTGGTGCGGCTGGTTCGTGGATCGATGGATAAACCGGTTAGAGTTCGCGAAGACCAGGCATTGGGAAACGTCGGACGCGCGCTGGCCCAGAGTCGTGATGCCGCGGCTTTGCTGGAAACCGTAGAAAAGGTGTTTGGAACATTGATGCCGGAGGATCGGAAAAGCCGTCGTATTTCCGCGGAGGGCCAGAAACTACTTCAACAGGTTCGCGAAGAGTTGCGCGATCATGCGGAACGAGGGCTGGACCCATTGGAAATGAAAGCAACCGTGAAACTCCTTCGCGATATGAAGCGGCGGGTTTGGTTGCCAAGTTCAACTGCACCCGAGGATTGGTCCGTGACAGTCGGCAAAGGTCTTTGGCGCACATATCGACAAGGCCGAGAGTTATTCGCCGTATCCAATTCAGTCGGACTCCTCAACGCAAGTGACGAGCTCTGGCACGAATCTCGTAAAAGGGCTAAAACCCTTGGGTATCAACTGCGCTTTCTACGGAAAATCTGGCCGGGGACATTAAACGCGATCGCGGAGCAACTGGAAGAACTATCGGAGCGGTTGGGAGAGGATCACGATCTCGCGCTGATTCGGCTTCGACTGACTCAGGTGGCGTTACCGGAGACAAACTTCGAGCAGTTTTCTGCCGCTCGACTCAATCTGATTCGAACAATCGATCGACGTAGACGCAGGTTGCAGAATGAAGCCCTACGAAGAAGCCGCCTGGTCTATCTGGAACAACCGCGCCGATTTCTCAAACGCATGCATTGCTACTGGGATTGTTGGCGCAGCCAACAGACCCGTGCCCCTACCCCTTCACCGGTTCAACCGGCCAATTCGGCATTGGTGTAACGCCTGTCCCCGGTAACTTCTCGGCCAAACCAAGCAGGCGGCGCAAACTCCCTGGCCTGGGCTTCGGATGAAAACTCGACCTCGACGACCTGGAGTCCTGCGCGCGCTCCTTCGTAGACATCCAGTTCTGCGGTAAGCCCGCCCGCCACAGGAATCCGGTAACGCCGCTTGAACACGCGGCGCCCTTCCGTTAGCGGCCACAATTCCAAGAATTGATCCGTCACGATAGCAAGCTCAACTTCAACCCGCGTCGGCGCATTTCCGCTCTTTACAGTCAGAAAACAATCCGTTTCATCGACGCGACGCAGGCGCAGTTCCACCGGTACCTCTGGAGGATTCTGAAAGACCAGGTAGCCTTGCTCAATGAGCGCACCGTTCCGGAGCGGTGGGACTTGGTCAGCGACTACCAGAAATTTTCGTTCGGTTTCCAGTCGAGATTACAAGTTAGACGTTGCAGGTTAAAGGGTTGCCGGGGCGGGCGCCCGACGGCGCAACCTGAAAGCGGACAATCTCAGCTACTGGACAAGTTACCACGCCCGATCACTGGTTACTGCTCACCATCTACGGCTTACCGTTTGCCGCCTCACGGCTGGGAAGGCGGGGTCGGACTAGAGGGAGGAGTTGGACTAGCCGGCGGGCTAAACTCCGCCTTCGGCAAATTCATACTTTTCAGCTGATCACCGAGGGACTTTATCTGCGCCTCGAGAGCCGCTGACTGCTGCTTAAGCTGCATGCTCATAAGATCCCGATTGGGATTCGGCAGATACAACATTGCCGCGCCACCAATAATCAATCCTAAGAGAAAAACGATTAGTAGTCTCATGCCACGGCTACTCTAGACAACCTGTTGCGAAACGACAGCAAATCCGGATTTCTTTGCGATCTTTGCGACCTCCTTGTTAAGAGCCTTTTTCGCAGGCTCCTGTTGAATCGACACCATCTGCACCCAGCATTTGCGTTTAGGTGAAAGCTTGGCCATCATGTTATGTGAGTCGCAAGATCCAAGCAATTCGACTGCGCCGGCTGCAAGGCAAGGTTGGTGAGCTCGCGTACGAATTCTCGAAAGTCCATTTTGCACAACTTCGTCATCCTGACCCGACCTGGACGCCAGCGATTAACCTTTTTCAGTGTTACCGCTGCCTCCGGATTTGCGTCGATTTAGCCGGGGTACAACCAAATGACATCGACCTTACCATCGAACCAGAACGCTTGTGGATTAGGGGGCATCGCTCTCCGCCGGAACCCGACTCCGGTGAAGATCCAGAACTGACTTTTCCACTCAAAACGGTGCGACTCCTTGCGATGGAAATCGACTATGGCCGTTTCGAGCGGGCGATCGCGCTGCCCAAAGATGCCGACCTATGTCGAATCGCAACGGCCTGGGATAATGGGATTCTCTGGATTGAGATTCCGCGTTTGAACCAGGCATGAGCAGACTTCGAAATTCGGACTGCGGATTGCGAATTTCAGATTCCGCACCCAGCGGTTGAACGATGGCTTCGAATTACAGATCATGAACCAATCGGAAATTAGTAAAAATCCAGTGTTGTTGACCGGTAATGGTTCCCCCCATGAGCCGACTGCGTTGACTACTCGCGGGGGCCAAGAAGACGCAGCGCGTTCAGAGCAGGTTAAAACGGAGGACGAGCAAACCGTTCCCGGTCCCGGCAACGAAAGCGAGCTTCGCGACGTGGCTATTTTGCCCATCCGAGGAATTGTCGTTTTCCCCGGAATGGTTCTGCCGCTGACGATCGGTCGAGCTTCAGCTCTAAAATTGATCGACAGCGAGTTGCCGGAACACAAGCTCATCGGGCTGTTCACCCAAAAAGACGAAGCTAACGAGCGACCAGGGCCGGCCGACCTTTATTCCGTAGGGGTCATGGCGCAAGTCTTAAAGCTGATCCGACAGGCAGACGCATCGGTTGTTTTGATCGTCCAGGCGCAACACCGAATTCGAACGGAAACGTTCCTACAAGTCGAACCCTACTTGCGCGCGACGGTTAGCGCCGTGCAGACGATCAGTACGCCGGACGATAAAGCTCTCGCCGCAGCATTCAATAATTTGAAGGAAGCAGCCACCAAGCTGTTGGATCTCTCACCGGAAATTCCAGATCAAGCGCGAGCGGTTCTGGCCAACGTGGAGCAACCGGAAGCCTTAGCCGATCTGCTCGCCGGGAACTTAGGAATCGAGACCACGCGAAAACAAGCCATCTTGGAAGAGCCCGATCTCATGCAGCGCATCCGGTTGGTGCAAGAGTCGCTACAAAGACAACTTGAGATTGCCGAACTGCAGCAAAAGCTTCGACAAGATGTCGAAGGCCAATTTTCCGACTCGCAACGGCGAGCTTATCTCCGCGAACAGCTCCGGGCTATCCAACGCGAGTTGGGAGAGGAAGAACCTGGTGACGAGGAACAAGTCGAGCAGCTTCGCACCAAACTGAAAGAATCAGGAGCACCCCCGGCAGTTCTGGAAGTCGCTGAAAAGGAATTGAAGCGACTGGCCCACGTGCCGAGCGCCAGTCCGGAAACTTCGGTTATCATTTCCTATCTGGAGATGCTGGCTGATCTTCCCTGGCAAAAGGAGACGGAAGATCAAAACGATCTCAAGCGGGCCCAAGAGATCCTCGATCGAGATCATTTCGGATTGGAACGAGTAAAACGGCGGATCGTCGAGTTTCTCGCTGTGCGCAAGCTTAATCCGGATGGAAAGAGTCCAATCCTTTGTTTTCTGGGTCCGCCCGGCGTCGGTAAGACAAGTCTAGGGCAATCAATTGCGGATGCGCTGGGACGAAAATTCTCGCGCGTCTCGCTCGGTGGAATCCGGGATGAAGCGGAAATTCGGGGCCACCGGCGCACCTATATTGGATCAATGCCGGGGCGTATCATTCAAGAGATTCGCCGGCTCGGCGTCCGCAATCCGGTACTGCTGTTGGACGAACTGGACAAGATCGGAACGGACTTCCGAGGAGATCCGGCAAGTGCGCTCCTCGAAGTACTGGATCCGCGGCAGAACCACACATTCGTGGATCGATACCTGGACGTGCCATTCGATCTCAGTCACGTTATTTTCATCGGGACCGCCAATTATGTGGAAGGTATTCCCGCCCCACTCCGGGACCGGATGGAAATGATCGCTATTCCAGGCTACACCGAGACGGAGAAACTCCATATTGCTCAGAACTACCTGGTCCCACGGCAGCTGTCCGAACACGGGTTGAGACCCGAACAGTGTCAATTTTCCGAGGAAGCGATCCTGGCGATCATCCAGGAATATACTTATGAAGCCGGAGTTCGAGATTTGGAGCGCCGTATCGCGGCGGTCTGCCGAAGCGTTGCTGCGGAAATTGCTAAAGGCGTGCAGGCCGAAGTCGTCGCTACGCCCTCTTTTGTTCGCGCTGTGCTCGGCAATGCTGCTCGGAGCATTCGCGAACAACGTCTCTCGGAGGATTTGGTTGGGGTGGTGACTGGTCTGGCGTACACCCCGACAGGGGGCGATGTATTGTTTGTGGAAGCAACTCGTTATCCAGGCAAAGGCCAATTGCTGCTCACCGGACAAGTAGGCGATGTTATGCGTGAATCGATGCAAGCCGCTTTCAGCCTGGTAAAAAGCAGGGCAAAGCAATTAGGAATCGATCCTCAGGTCTTCGCCGAAAGCGATGTGCACATTCACGTTCCAAGCGGCGGGATTCCGAAAGACGGACCGAGCGCGGGGATTGCGATCACGACCGCCCTGGCCAGTTTATTCAGTGAACGACCAACCCGCAGCGACGTTGCGATGACCGGCGAGATAACGCTTCGCGGATCAGTCTTGCCGATCGGCGGCCTCAAAGAGAAGAGCTTAGCCGCGCTCCGTGCCGGGATCCGGCAGGTGATCTTTCCAAAAGCAAACGAAAAGGATCTTGAAGAGGTTCCCCTGGAGGCCAAACAACGGCTCGAGTTCATCCCGGCGTCAGAGATTGATGAGGTACTAGAGATCGCTTTGTTGCCGAAAGCGGAGAGGTAGTCGGTAGGGATGGGAGCCATAGGTCCCTGTGAGACAAATAGGTTTCACAGGACACTGCTCCATCATCGAAATATTTGATGCGGATCGGCATTGCTTGGCTGCGTGCTTGCGGTTAATTGCGGCCTGTTTTTCCCATGGCCCGTCTCTTCGATCTCAACCCTCAGCAACTGGAAGCGGTCACGACGACACAAGGTCCGGTTCTCATTCTCGCCGGCGCCGGCACTGGCAAGACTCGGGTGATCACGATGCGAATCACGTATCTGCTTCACGAAGGAGTCAGTCCCGATGCCGTGCTCGCAGTGACCTTTACCAACAAGGCAGCCAACGAAATGCGAGAGCGAGTTGGGACCATGGTGGAACGAGCCAAGGCGAAGCGGCTGACCATTTGCACATTCCACGCGCTCTGCGTTCGCATTCTTCGCCAAGATATTGAACGGCTCGGATACAAAACCAACTTCGCGATCTATGACGAGGGAGATCAGCTCGGACTCATCCGAAAAATTATTTCGCGAATTTCGGCCAAGAATGAAAAGCTCGATCCGCAACTGGCCAGGACTCTGATCAGCCGTGCCAAGAATCAGCATTGGAAATTGGCTGAATCCGCAACCGACAGCAGTTTATTGGCTGCGGTCTTTGAGCGTTATCAGGAAGAGTTAAAAACGGCGAATGCGGTAGATTTCGATGATCTTTTAATCCTGACGGTACGCCTGCTCGAAGCGAATCCAGATGTCACCAACAAATGGCAGGAGCGATTCCAATATCTAATGATCGATGAGTTTCAGGATACAAACCGTCTGCAATTGGAATTGGTGCGCTATCTGGGCCGCCGGCATCGGAACGTCTGTGTGGTCGGGGATGACGATCAAAGTATCTACGGATGGCGCGGAGCAGAGATCGCCAATATCCTTGAGTTTGAAGCTCATTTTCCTGATCCGAAGATCATCAAGTTGGAGCAGAACTATCGCAGTTCAACCGCAATCCTCGGATTAGCCAACAGCATTATCAGGCACAATCCACGACGCCGACCAAAATCGCTCTGGAGCGAAAAGGGGGACGGGCAAAACGTCAAGATTGTCGCAGTTCCGGATGATCGAGAAGAAGCAAATTACGTCGTTTCCGAACTGCAGAAACAGCAGTTGGAAGCAGCCGGACCGTGGAAACGCTTTGCCATTATTTTCCGGATGAATGCCCAATCTCGTTTGTTCGAGGAACAGCTACGCCGTCTCCAAATTCCATATCGAATCATCGGTGGACGCAGTTTTTTCGAGCGAAGAGAAGTGAAAGATCTACTGGCTTATCTGGCCTGCCTAGCCAATCCACACGACGATCTGAATTTGCTTCGGATCATCAACACACCGGCTCGCGGAATTGGAGCGTCAACGATTGAGATCGTGGTCGCCGAAAGCAACCAGGCGAAAACCAGCATCTTCGACGCCCTGCAATCGCCAGGGGTTCACGAGCTGCTTTCGGCTAAGACCAAAACGGCGGTGCACGCCTTCATCGAATTGATTGATCGATACGAGACTCAGATTCATCAGCCACTGGTCGAGCTGGCGCCAATAGCGATGGCACTGCTCCAAGAAATACGATACCCGGAAGAGTTACGGCGAAGTTGCAAGACGCCGGAAGAAGCTTTGAATCGAGAGGAGAATGTTCGCGAGCTCGTTCGCACACTAGCAGATTATCAACGCCGATCGACCGAAGGACTAAGCGGATTTCTGGCTGAAGTTGCTCTCGATCGAGAACACGAGGAAGAGACGGGTACCGACAAAGATGGTGTGACGCTAATTACCTTTCATGCCGCCAAAGGCCTGGAATTCCCGCACGTCTTTCTCATCGGAATTGAAGAGGGAATCCTGCCGCACGATCGTTCGAAACTCGAAGGAAACCTCGATGAAGAACGCCGCCTATTTTACGTTGGTATCACGCGGGCAATGCAGACACTCACCATTACTCATTGTGCTAGCCGAAATAAATATGGCGGATCGGTGCCGTGCCACCCGAGCTCTTTCCTGAAAGATCTCGATCCACAGTACGTGGAAATAGTGAACTATCACCAGCTCGCCAATCAACCGGCCAGCGAAGGCACCGCCCGCAGTCATTTTGCGAAGATGCGCGAGCTGCTGGGATGAAAGGTTGTGGGTGGCAGGTTACAGGTTACGGGTTAGGGGTTGCGGTTGCAGGTCCTACGCCCCTTGCGTTTTCGCGGCATTGTCTTCGGTACAAGCGGCGACTGTCCAACTGTGTATTTGACTTGGGGCCGCCTAGAAGTTGGCACGGAGCTGCGCGTCTGGCGCTACCAAAAATCGCAGTCGCCATCCTTATCATCCTGACTGACGATCAGGCCGGAGCGTGAACCCGACGAGCGGCTCGGCGTTTACCCTTTCAAAATCGGTGCACTGGTTTTCGCCGATGCGGGACCTGGATCTCGAAGAATGGCTCTAAATCGCGAGCCTGGTGCGATGGCAACCAAAGGCGACTGCGATTTTTGGTAGCGCCAAGCGGGCAGCTCCGCGTCAGTTTCGACGTCGCGCCAAACCAGAGGCGTATTGGGGACAGTCGCCGCGGCCGAAGAACATGCCACGAACCGCCAGGGCATAGGACCTGTAACCCGCACCTGAAACCCGTAACCCGCAACTTCTACCCTTTCATGGCTGCAGCGTATCGCTCCGCGACATAGTCCCAATTAATCGCGTTCCAAAACGCGGCGATATACTCCGGTCGGCGATTCTGATGCTTCAGGTAGTAAGAGTGCTCCCAAACATCGATTCCCAGAATCGGCACTTCTTTTTCATCCTTTTTCGAGATTGGATTATCTTGATTTGGCGTTGGTGTGATCTCCAGATCTTTACCATCCACGACCAACCAAGCCCAACCGCTCCCAAAAACCTTGGTCGCCGCTTCGCTAAACTTCTTCTGAAAATCGGTGAAGCTCCCAAAAGCTGTGTCAATCGCCTTCGCGAGATCGCCGGTCGGTTTACCGCCGTCGTTCTTCTTCAGAAACTTCCAAAACAAAGAGTGATTGAAATGGCCTCCGGCATTGTTGCGGACCGTTGTTCGGACGTTTTCAGGAAGTGTATCCAGGCTCGTCAGCAATTCTTCTAACGATAGCTGTTGAAATTTCGGATCCGCACCGGCCAAAGCTTTGTTCAGATTCTCCACATAAGCGGCGTGATGCTTATCGTGATGGATCTGCATAGTTAACGTATCGATATACGGCTCGAGCGCGTCGTAAGGATAGCCAAGATCGGGTACTTTGAATGGATAAGTGAGTTTTGCTATAGCGGTATCGGTTTCAGCCCAGGAAAACTTTGGGGCCATGGAGATAGCGCCCGCGGCGAGCGCGACAGTCTTAATTGCAGAGCGTCGATTCATCATAAGTTTAAATCTGACAAACGGTGAATGTTACTAATGCTGTCGGACCGTAGGCTGAGCAATTTGTTTGTGCCATTCGAAAGGATAGACGTTAGGTCTTCCAATTGGGTGGCTTTCGTATAGCCCTACCAATCCGGACGCGGCCGCGCGAATCTTGTGGATTCGGTCTTCTCTCCTTTCAGTATTGATCCCGTGGGCCTCTGCCTCTATAGTCACCCGCTCGTTTTATGAAGACTTCTCCTACGTCCGAAGCTGCCAATTTGCGTCAAGCCCCGGAACGGGGCGCAACGATGAACGGCGCCGAGATTCTCGTCGCTGCCCTGGAGCGGGAAGGCGTAGAAGTAATTTTCGCCTATCCGGGCGGTGCCAGCATGCCGATTCACCAGGCATTGACGCGTTCAACCAAAATACGCACCATTCTTCCTCGCCATGAACAAGGTGGCGTGTTTGCCGCCGGAGGCTATGGAAGAGCAACCGGACGCGCTGGCGTCTGTATGGCCACCTCCGGCCCCGGGGCGACAAATCTCGTCACTGGTATTGCCGACGCTTACATGGATTCTGTTCCGCTGGTCGCAATCACCGGCCAGGTGCCTCAAGAAATGATCGGTCGAGGCGCCTTTCAGGAGACCGATGTGTTCGGAATGACCTTACCGGTAGTCAAACACAGCTATTTGATCATGGATATCCACGAGATCCCGCGGGTGGTGAAAGAAGCGTTTCACATCGCGCAGACGGGGCGTCCGGGGCCGGTGGTCATCGACATCCCGAAAAATATTCAGAACCAAACGGCCCAACCGATCTTCCCGCAAGAGTTGACCTTACGGGGGTACACGATCCCAGCACAGCCGGACCCGGTCGCGCTCAACGAAGTGATCGGTCTCATAAAGTCGGCTCAGCGTCCGATGATTTACGCCGGCGGTGGTATTATTTCCGCGAATGCCGCCGCGGATCTTCTGGAGTTTGCCGAGCGCAGCCAGATCCCGGTTGCCACCACGCTGATGGGTATTGGAGGGTTTCCCGAAAGGCACCCGCTTTCGCTCAAATGGTTGGGAATGCATGGGACCGTGTATGCGAATTGCGCCGTGAACGAGGCGGATCTATTGCTGGCTTTAGGCGTTCGTTTTGATGATCGAGTCACCGGCAAAGTGGAGAAATTTGCTGAGCACGGCACGATCGTTCATATCGATATTGATTTCTCAGAACTGAACAAGAATAAGGTGGTCAAACTGCCGATCCATGGGGATATCAAGCACGCCCTGAAGGAATTGAATCGTTTGCTCGCCGAAACCGGCCATCAACGCGAGTCGGCGAATTTCACTCTTCACGGTTCCTGGTATAAAAAGGTCGAGGCCTGGAAACAGCGCTATCCGCTTGACTTTAGAGATACCGAGGACGTGATCCAACCGCAGTATGTGATCAAGCTTTTGGATGAGATGACTAAAAGTGAGGCCATCATCACTACCGGTGTCGGACAACACCAAATGTGGGCGGGCCAATACTACAACTTTAGTCATACTCGACAGTTCCTCACGTCAGCAGGACTCGGGGCGATGGGGTTCGGTTTTCCGGCTGCGATTGGAGCAAAGGTCGCTTTCCCGGACCGTCAGGTAATCGATATTGACGGCGACGGCTCGTTCCTGATGAATATTCAAGAACTGGCTTGTGCCCACATCGAGAATATACCGGCAAAGGTCATCATTCTGAACAACCAGCACCTCGGTATGGTGGTGCAATGGGAAGACCGTTTTTACAATAGCAATCGCGGTCACACGTTTCTCGGAGATCCGAAGGACCGGGAACGGATCTATCCGGACTACGTGGAAATTTGTGTCGGCTTTGGTGTGAAGTGCGAACGGGTGTTGCACAAAAAGGATCTCCCAGCCGCCATTCAGCGGATGCTTGATGCGGACGAATGTTATCTCTTGGATGTGATGGTGCCTTATACTGAGCACGTGCTACCGATGATTCCGGCAGGGAAGACCTATCGCGATATCATCATTGACGATCGTCACGGCAAGTTCCAGGGATAACAAGGTTGCGGGTTGCGTGTTACAGGTTGCGAGTCGGAGGTTCCCTTCGATCTCGACACCGGTTCAATATGACTACGAATGTTCACTGTTAGGATCGAGCGGTTAACCCGCAACTCGTAACCCTGAAAGTCATGGAAGAAAACGAGCTACTTGTCATTCGGCGGCAAAAACTGCGGCAGTTAATCGACAAAAAGGTCGATCCATTTGGCGGTTCGTTCGAGGTTTCCGGTTCGATTTCCGAAATTCGCGACGCTTTTGCCGAAGGGCAACCAGTCCATGCTGCTGGCCGAATCACGGCCCATCGCAATATGGGCAAGAGCCAGTTTCTGGACCTGAGCGATATCAGTGGCCGAATCCAGATTTTCGTCAACTTGAAGGAATGTAGCCCAGATGATGCAGAGATTTTTCAGTTGCTCGATCTAGGGGATTTCCTAGGGGTGGAAGGAGAATGTTTTCTCACCAAGACCGGCGAGCCGACGATCCGGGTTGCTCGTTTTCAAGTGTTGACGAAGACACTTCGTCCGTTACCGGACAAATGGCACGGCGTGAGTGACGTCGAGGTTCGCTATCGTCAGCGCTATCTCGACCTTATCGCAAATCCGGAGTCGCGAAGAATCTTCCTCCAACGCAGCCGGGTAGCGCGCGAAATTCGCGAGTTTCTTCACCAGCGCGGCTTTATCGAGGTCGAGACGCCGATGATGCAGACGATCGCTGGCGGAGCGGCCGCTCAGCCATTCCAGACCTATCATAACACTTTAGGCATTAACCTGTTTTTGCGAATCGCGCCCGAACTTTACTTGAAACGACTTCTGGTAGGCGGCTTTCCGAAGGTATTCGAAATGAATCGGAACTTTCGTAACGAAGGGATCTCACGACGACACAATCCCGAGTTTACCATGCTGGAGGTTTATTGGGCTTATGCCGATTTTCATCAGATGGCGGAACTCGTCGAAGAACTCATCTGTTACCTGGCCGAAACGGTAATCGGAACGTTGAACATCGAGCATCGCGACAGTGATGGAACAGTGAGACGGACGATCCGTCTGCAACGTCCGTGGCGTCGAGCCCGCTACGCCGATCTAATTCGCGCAATTGATGGCGGCTGGTTCGAACGCTCGCGCGAGGCTAAGGTTGCTAAATGCCAAGAGCTGGGCGTGGAAATTCAACCGGCAATGCAAGAGTTTGAAATTACGCAACAGGTGTTCGAAAAATTGGTGGAAGAAAAAACGATCGACCCGGTTTTCGTAACTCACCTCCCGACCGAACTAGTGCCACTCGCGAAACAGAGTTCTGCCGACCCGGCCATAGTTGATGTTTATGAATTGATTATCAACGGTCAGGAGATTTCGCCCGGATACTCGGAACTCAACGATCCGATTGTCCAACGGCAACGATTGCTGGAACAGGCCGGAGAAGAAACTCAGAAAATGGATGAAGACTTTCTTTTGGCGTTGGAGTACGGGATGCCGCCGGCCGGAGGAGTCGGCATCGGAATCGATCGTTTATTGATGTTATTGACCGGCGCGGAATCAATCCGGGATGTGATCCTTTTTCCGCATTTGAAACCTAAGGGTCAAGAATGAGCGCGTCTGCGGCGGTGGGCGAGGAATTCGCGCCGGAGGCGAGGAACGCCAACCAGTTCAGTCTCTACAATCAGCTTAATTTCCAGATCACGCTGGGAGCTCCGATGATCTTGTACGCCAAGTCGCTCGGAGCCGGCGCGACCACGATCGGCATCGTGGCGGCTCTCGCGCCATTGCTTACCGTTCTGCAATTGCCAACGGCCTATTTCATACCCAAAGTCGGCTACAAGCGCTTCGTACTCTTGGGATGGCTTTCCCGCACGATTATAGGGTTCAGTCTGGCACTACTCCCGCTGGTTACTGCACTCGATGCGGCCACCAAAACCAGCCTGATGTTAATGTGCCTTTTTACATTCAATGTTCTCCGAGGAATTTCGACCGGAGCCTGGCTCCCCTGGTTAACTTCCCTGATCCCTGAAACCTCGCGGGGAGCCTTTCTCCGGCGAGACCAAACCTTCATGCAGATCGGAGGCATGCTCGCGATGGCTCTTTCCACGCTCGTGCTCTGGCGCGAAGCGCACCCCGGGAATTTTTCGTTCTTGTTCCTATTGAGCGCTTGTGCTGGAACTCTGAGCCTATTCTTCATCCGGCGTATACCAGACGTATCGATAGAGGATCAAATCCGCGGTTCAGGTCAACCTGTGCCGTGGCTCGAGATCCTGCGCCACCCTCCGTTCAGCAAGCTGCTGATCTTCAACGTGGTTTATAACTGGGTGGTCGGAGGACTGGCCGCGTTTGCAATTGGATTTCTTCAGAGTCGAGCCGGGTTCACCGACGGAGCCATCCTCGCTTGTAGTCTGCTCTCCTTTGTTGGAGCATCGGTAAGTGTGTCCAGCTTCGGCGAGCTGCTGAACCAAGTGGGCAGCAAACCGATCTTGCGAATCGCGATCGTCTGCTATCTTTGGGCAGTGATTTGTTGGGTGTTGCTCTCCAGCAATCTTTTGTATAGCTCAGCATCGACCGTAGCGATCATCTATTTCATCTTGGGTATTGCGGGTGGGCTTTTCTCGATCGCCAACACCCGAATCGCGATGGATACGATGCCGGTGATGGGCCGCAATCACTTCTTTTCTCTGTTCACCGTCTTTTCCTCTCTCAGCCTAGGACTGGCACCAATCGGTTGGGGCATCTTTCTTGATTTGTTAGCGAACTTGGAAGCGAGGATTGGTGCGTTCGAAATCAATCGGTACAGCATTTATTTTTCGCTCTTAGTAGTTCTGGTTATCGCCACCTTTTTCTTGGCCAATCCTTTGGTTGAAAAGAAAGGGCAACCATTTTCACTTGCTCTTCGCGATGCCGTGATCTACTCGCGTCTGCGACTGTTTACCCGGTTTCTTAACCGGTGAGCAGAATCTTATCGGACGAATGAACGCGACCAACTTTTTCGCCCATCGTGTCTAAACGAACCCGCTTACCTTTTAGCTACTTTATCGCGCTTCGTTACCTTAAACCGAAACGCACTTTCCTTTCGCTGATCACCTTGATCTCGGTCACCGGCGTCGTTCTCGGCATCGCGGTGCTGATTGTGGTGATTTCAGTCTTTACCGGATTCGAAAGAGAGATCGAAGCCAAGATCATCGGCTTTGATGCGACCGTGCTCGTGAACGCAAATGGAGAAGGACCGAATGGCGGGTTTATCACGAATTGGCGCGAGCTGCTTAAGACCATCGAAAAAGTTCCGGGAGTAGAGGCGGCGGCTCCAATGATGGAGGGCCCGGTTGTCGCCGAATCGCACGCCAATGGTCAAAATCTTCGCATGACACCCCTGGTCCGTGGGATCGAACCAAGCCTCGCGAACAAGGTCGCCAATTTCGAATCGATGATCGTGGACGGAAAGATGGACTTGGGTGGTGACACCTGCATCATTGGATCTGACCTCGCGGCAAATCTTCAGATCTCGGTGGGCGACAGCCTCACGCTCTATTCACCGGGAAATATAAACAATATCATCAATCTGTTACGAGAAGTGAAGAGCGATCCCGGCAATAAAGAGAAAGTGCAGCAAGCGATCGATCTATTGCTTCCCACCGATCTGACCGTAACCGGAATTTTTAGGTCCGGACGCTACCTATACGACTCCAACTACGTGCTGGTTCCGCTCCATATCGGACAAGAGCTCTATCAGTTGGGAGATTCGGTGCATTTCATTGCGATTAAGACGGGTGGCGACCCATTTGGAGTGGTAGCGGTGAAACAACGTCTCAGCGCTATTCTCCAGCCGCCGTTGCAAGCGACGACTTGGATTGACCGAAATAAGGAATATCTGGACGCCATTCGCGTAGAGCGGACCACGATGTTCTTTGTCCTTCTCTTTATCGTCGTGGTAGCGGCTTTCGGTATCATGAGCACTCTGATCACCACGACGGTCCAAAAGACTCGTGACATCGGAGTGATGAAGGCGCTGGGATCCAAAGTGACCCAGATCCTCTGGATCTTTCTCGCTCAGGGGATGACGATCGGTTTTTTTGGCACTTTGATCGGGCTCGGGACAGGTATATTGGCGGTTCAATACCGGAATCAATTAAGAGATTTGTTGTCCGCGACCTTTCACATGCAGCTATTTCCGGCGCAGGTGTACCAATTTGCGGAAATTCCGGCCCAAATCGTACCAAAGGACGTGGCATTTATCTGCTGCAGCGGATTCGTCATTTGCACGATTGCGGCACTGATCCCAGCCTACTTCGCGGCCCGGTTGGACCCGGTGAAAGCCCTGCGGTTCGAGTGATTCTGGTCGTGACGGTTGTCATTTAATGTGAGAAGGTTAGCAACGCCTTCACTAGATGATCAGCGACTGGGAAAGCTTCGTTCAGAGCCATTCCGACGAAATTTCGGAGGAACTTGATCTGGATTGTGTACGCCCTGGCGATACGCTCCACGTTGTTACAGATCATACCGACTATGTTTTTGAGATCGTTGAGGGGTCAGAGGCCGAGTTGCATTGTTCTCGTCCGGACCGCCCGACTGGCCGCGTGCGGATCGCCGGCTGTGGTTTTGGGTTTTCTACTACCTTTAAGCCGCGTCGCTTATTTTGTGGAGGGCGCTTGGAATTCACTTTTTTCCGTGACGCCGAACCGGCCCGATTCCGGACCACCTCTATCAATGCGATCTTTCATAGCCATCAAAACGAGCCGATTGCTCGTATGATGGTCTGAAACGATAGCGGATATCCAATTACTGACTGCCGGTTCCATGGTCTCTCGATTCGTCGTCACCGACAGGCAGTTGCCAATTAAAGGTCCCGGTGCAATGCTCCTGGATTCGTACTACTGCATTGTGTTTTTCCGTCGATTCTTCCGGGCCGGTCCCTCGTCTGTGGCGATCGGGGACTCAGGCGGGAGGTCTTTATTACTTGTCCCCGCATTTGGGACCGGCTATTGGCTACAGTGACTGGGGCAAGAGGTGGCCATGACAAGAAGGGAATTCTTAAGGATAGCTCGCAATGCTGCGGTTGGATCGGCTCTAGCCGGAGGACTCACAACTGCCGGATACGCGACACTGTTCGAACCGAATCGACTGAAGATCAGCCGGACGCGCGTACAAATGAAGCGGCTGCCGAGGCGTCTAGATGGGTTGCGCATCGTTTTAATGGCCGATTTTCATCTCTTTCCATTTACGTCGGCCGAATTGGTAAAGAAGGCGGTTTATGAAGCCAGCGCCCTCAAGCCGGATCTGGCCTTGTTCGGGGGCGATTTTGTTTACTCAGAAGCAGAGGCAGCCTACGAGCTTTCACCGATCCTCGCACAATTGAATGCGAAACTGGGCTCGTTCGCCGTCCTCGGGAACCACGATCACGTGAAAGGTGCGGCGATTGTTCAAGATGCCCTCAGGCAGTCAGGAATTGAGGTCTTGAACAATCGAGGTGTAACCCTATCCGTTGGACCATCCGGTCTTTATCTCGCGGGGGTTGATTCGATGGCGGCAGGCGCCCCGGACGTGCGCGCAGCATTTGCTGCCCGTCGAAGCGAGGCGTCCACTCTAGTCTTGGCCCATGAGCCCGACACCATCGATTACTATTCACAACACGTACCGATCGATCTGCAGCTTTCCGGCCATTCCCACGGCGGACAGATTCGGCTCCCTGGGGTCGGTCCCATCATTCTGCCCCCTTGGGGTCGCCGCTACCCGCGCGGGCTTTACCAGGTACAAGATTCCCAGTTGTTCACCAGCCAAGGAATTGGGATGGTAGATCTACCGGTCCGGATAAATTGTCCTCCTGAAATCGCGGAAATCACGCTGACGTGTTAGGCGCTTGGCGTTAAGCGTTCGGCGACTATGTCGGACAAGCTAGTCGCCGCTGCCGGATTATTGGCTATCGGCTATTATCACAGGAGGTGATACGGATCGACATCGACCGCGACTTGCACCTCGTCGGGCAAAGTTAATCGGTCTAACACTTGTTTGATCTCGGCCGAGAGCCGTTTCGTATTTCGCGTTCTCAACAGGATTTGGAAACGATAGTAGCTCTTCGTTCGCTCGATCGGTGCCGGGACCGCCGGGTGCAGTGTCGTCGTATCATCCAGTTGCTCTGCTAATCGCCGGTGAACGGTTTGGGCAGTAAACTCGGCTAATCGCTGATGCTTGGATCGCACCTGCACCAGTATGAGATGAACGTACGGGGGGTAATCGCAACGCTCCCGAAATTCGCTCTCTTGTTCCCAAAAGCCGTCAAAGTCATGATGCCGCGCAAATTGGATCGACGGACTAAACGGGGTAGATGTCTGCACAAAAACCTCCCCGGTGATCTCTCCCCTTCCGGCGCGGCCAGCGACTTGAGTGAGCAACTGGAATGTGCGTTCACCAGCTCGAAAGTCGGGTAAGTGAAGTCCGATATCTGCATTGATAATGCCCACCAAAGTGACATTGGGAAAATCGAGACCCTTGGCGATCATTTGCGTGCCGATGAGAATATCGATCTGTCCACTCCGAAAAGCACCGAGGGTTTGTCGATAAGAATCCTTTCGTACCATGGTATCAGAATCCATGCGTCCCAACCGGGCTTTTGGGAAAAGCTTCTGGACGATCCCTTCGACCTTTTCGGTGCCGAAGCCGGCGTAACGGATAGTGGGATCCGAGCATTCGGGACATCGCTTGGGGACCAGTCCAACATGGCCGCACAAATGGCATTTCAGCCGTTGTTCCGCTAAATGAAGTGTCAGCGGGATCGTACAATTTGGACACTCACAGACGAAGCCGCACTTGCCGCAAACCAACGACGACGCAAATCCACGCCGGTTCAGAAACAGAATGGTCTGCTCGCCGCGTTGGAGCCGTTCTTCGATGGCCAGTCCTAACGTCCGGGAGATGATGGGATGATGCTTGGCTCGAGCAAACTCCTGGCGCAAATCGACGATACGGATCATCGGCATTCGGCGATCGTCGACCCGAGCAATCAAGCGAAGTAACCGGTATTTGCCGATTCGGACATTGTGAAAGCTTTCCAAGGAGGGTGTCGCGGAACCCAACACCACTGCGCATTTTTCCATTTGCGCCCGTACTACGGCAAGATCGCGCGCGTGATAACGCGGGGTCTCCTCTTGTTTGTAAGAGACCTCGTGCTCTTCATCAACGACGATCAGTCCAAGTTGCTGGACGGGGGCGAATACGGCGCTGCGAGCCCCAATCGCCACTCGAGCCGCACCGCGATGAAGACGGTGCCATTCGTCGTGTCTTTCGCCAGCAGACAGATGACTATGCAATACCGCAACCAATTCTCTGGGAAAACGTGCTTTGAACCGTTCGACGGTTTGCGGCGTAAGAGTTATTTCCGGCACTAACACCAGAGCGCCGCGGCCCAGATCGAGACACTCTTGAATCGCTTGCAAATAGATCTCAGTCTTTCCGCTTCCGGTCACACCATGCAGCAAAATCGGCTTTCGATTTTCTTCCTTCATGGTTGCGATGACGATGGACAAAGCGGCGGATTGGGCGGCATTGAGCGGTATCGGTTGCGTTGGAACATATTGATCAGCGGCGAAAGGATCACGGTCATGAGTCTCGAAGTGGATTTCTAACCAGCCTCTCTTCACCAGTTGCTGAATCGTTCGGTCAGTGGTTTTTCCCTCTTCCACCAAGTCGCTCCAACGAATTGGGCCCGTTCCATTCAAAAGGAGCTGTAAGATCTCCGCCTGTCGGGGCGCTCGGGTTGCAAGCTGCTCCAACTCGACCGGACCAGGTCTGCGCGCTACCCGTACAGTGCGAGTTCTTTTAAAGCCAAGTGAGGCATGGCGAATGACCTGCGGCAAAGTAGAACGAATGGCCGCTTCGACGGAACAGCAATAATACTCTGACATCCATCGCGCGAGACGAAGCAATTCCGCATTCAGAATCGGCTTTTCGGAAAGAAGCTGAGCGATGGCGCGCGGATTCGGCGCTACCGTTTCGTCGAGTATCGCAGTAACCGTTGCTAGCACTTCCCGGTTCCGAAGTGGTACTTTAATTCTTGAACCTACATGGACCTTGCTTTTCCAAGCCGGGGGTATGAAATAATCTAATTCCTTGTCGGTAGGGTCATCAGTAACGACTCGCGCATACCGCTGCATGGTTTCTTAGTGGTAGTTTAATGGTCTCTACACCAGAGCGAAGCCAAAACGCGTTTGCCCGCATTCCAGCGGTGGCAAAATTCTTGTTCCGATTCGCTCTAGTGATCGTGTTATCGGGCGTTACCGCGGTATCCTACCTCATTGTGCGCTCGAAAGATCCACTTTATGTGGTCCGCGAGATTAAAGATTGGGGCGATTATCATCGCTTTGATACGCTGATCACCAAAGTTGCGACGGAACACGGACTTGATCCACGACTGGTGAAAGCGGTGGTATGGCGGGAAAGCCGGTTTCAAAGCGATATGTTAGGAAGAAACGGTGAACGTGGGCTGATGCAAATCTCCGCCATCGCAGCCCGGGAATGGGCTACGGCCAACGCCATCCCAAATTTTGAGCCGGATCAGTTGTTCGACCCGAAAATTAACCTTGAAATCGGGTCTTGGTATTTAGGAAAGGCGATGCAGCATTGGAACAATCAAGATGACGCAGTGCCGTTTGCTCTGGCCGAGTACAATGCCGGCCACAGCCGCGTGGATCGCTGGGTTCGAGTCGCTTCCCAGCGAAATCCGCAACTAAACGCCCAAGTTTTTGAGGATAGCATCGATTTTCCCTCCACCGCACATTACGTACGGACAATTCTTGCTCGGTATGATTTCTATAAACAACGCGGACCAATGACGACCGAGAACAATGCAGTTCTGCAAGAGTAGGGATGAAGTGCGGTAGGCATCGGCAAGCCGCCTTCGCGACCTACGGCGCGGCCTTCGGCGCGGCCTAGGGTTGGGCTTAGGAAAGACCGTAGGGTTTGGGGGCCGCCGAACGCAGTCGGGATCCCATCCTACCGATTCACGAAGCTCCGAAGCAAAGCCAGGTTCAGACGATCTTCCGCCAGATCTTCCTTTTTCGGTGTTTCCAAAACTTTTGGTAGATGAGCGAACCTCTCGGAGCGAATGATTTCTTGGAACGGTGCGATCCCAATTTTTCCTTTTCCGATGTGATCGTGCCGATCAACTCGCGATCCCAGCGCCGTCTTGGAATCGTTCAGGTGCCAGGCAGACAAGCGATCGATGCCAATTTCTCTTTCGAACTCCTTGAAGGTCCGCCAAAAACCTTTCGCGGAACTAATATCATAGCCAGCGGCGAATAGATGCGCGGTGTCGAGACAAACCAGCAACCGCTTCCGATAGCGGCAGGATGCGATGATGCCAGCAAGCTGGCCAAAAGTGTGTCCCAGGCAACTTCCTTGACCCGCAGTAATCTCGAGTGCGATCTTGCAGCGCGCCTTTGGCAAGTCGGCAAATACTGCGTCAAGACTCTGTGCTACCAGTTGAATTCCGGCATTTACGCCTGCGCCGAGGTGGGAACCGGGATGAAGGACGAGAAAGGGTAATCCTAGTTGATCGGCTCGCTCCAGCTCTGCTTTGAGCGCTTGCCGGGATTTCTCGAGAATGTCGTCATTGTTTGCCGCCAAATTGATCAAGTAGCTGGTATGTCCAAACACGATTTTTGGTTTTTCGGGAAACGTGCGGAAAGCAGCAAGCTCCGTCTCGGCAAACGGTTTCGCGAACCACTGCATGTTGTTTTTCACGAAAATCTGAATCGCGGTGCAACCGATCGACTGACCGCGTTCAAGAGCCTTGCTCGGGCCGCCCGATATCGACATGTGCGCACCTAAGAGAATCGGGCTTGGCGTCAACGGAAGCCGGGCTGCCTTGGCACGACCAGCTCTTGATGCCAATTTGTCATCTGTCATTTGTCATCCTGTCATTTCCGTGTGGGGCCAACCACCTGCCATTCCGGCGATTCAATCGTACCGGTTACACGCGCAAACGGACCCTCTCCGTCCACTGCGCCGGAAAGATCAACTAAACCACCGAGTAGTCCGATCGAACCGGTCAAATTCAACGAATGACCAGCAGACCACAGCTTAAGCGTCTCAATGGTCAGATTCTCGCCCGCGGCTTCAAATCGCAGATCAAGCGTAAACGGTTCCTGCAATCCGATAGCATGTAAACGGTTTGCCACCGGCTGAAACAATGGAGCATCCTCGACTCGAGCCTGAGCCAAATGAATGGACCCGGTCACGACGGCGTCTTTTCGATTCGTTTGCCGAATACTGAGCGTTCCGGTGGCCTGCCCCGAATAGGGCTGCAACCAATGACTCGCATGCCCCAATCTGGCCAGATCGACCTCGTTGAAACGGAGTTGGGCCTCGATCGGCGAGTTCTCACCTTGGGACCTTGCGTCGGCAGTGCAAATACCTGGACCGAGGTTACCGTTCAACCGGGTAAGACGGACCTCCTTTGAATTAACCCAAAATTCGCTGTCACCGCTATCAAATGGGATATCGAGGATACCCCAGCGAAAGGAAAACGGCTCGCTCGAATGGACCTTGACCGAAAGCGCGCGATCCGCAGGCTCAACCGGTTCGCTGACCGATTCAACCACCGTCAACGGAGCAACATTAAACCGAAAAGCATCCATCAGTACCGGCAAGTGCGGATCGATCCAACTGGCTAACACCGAGGGATTGATGTGCGCCCGAGCCTTAATAGATGAGATTTCGTGACCCAACAGATCGTAACTGAAATTGCCGTTTCCGGTGCCTTCATCACGCGCAACCTGGACATTCTCGGCGATAACCTTGCCATCTCCAATGTGAAACGACGCCGAGGCCGAGTTGAGAAAAACACCGCGAAACCGGGTTCTTCCCAACCAAGCTTGACCCGATCCACTGATATCTTCGGGACGCGGCGAGGTTCCGGATAATGAGAGCTGAATAACCGGTGGTGCGAGAAACTCCCACGGAGCACATATCGAGCGCAGTTCCTCGGGCAACAGCGGACTGATAGCGACCGGGTTGAGCGCCGATTGGACCCGAAGCCGGAATTTATCGGGCATATGCAAGATTTCTCCGGTCAGCGTCCCCGATCGGTGCGTCACCTCGGCGTTGGAAATCATCCAGGCGTCATTGCCTTGTTGGGAGAAAGTTGCCCGCATACTTTGAAACTCGATTCCCTGCACTGCGAATCGTTCAAAGTTCAATTTTCCGATGAACTGCAATGCTCCGCTCCGTTGGGCCGTTCCCGCCAACTCGATCTGCGGCGGTGCGTTGAAGACCCAATCCTTTAACCAACGAGCTCGCGGCTCATCTTTCAGCAGGCGTCCGATATCTAATGTACTTCGTGCTTGAAACTGTTTCTTTCCAGAGGCGAAGTTCCAATCAGCAACCGCAAACAATTCGCCCTGCGCATCCTGCACCTGGCAATGAGCAATGCGCAAGGAATGATTCTGATAAGTAAAATCGGCGGTCAAATTGCGCAGTTCGTCGTCTCCATGAAGGAATCGAGTCGCCACGAGATGACCGCCGTCCAAACGCCAATCTGCCGGGTGCATCAGGTCCGCTTGAAATGAAAATTTCACCTCCGGCGTTTGCTCGGGGTAACGAACTGACTTGAGCTCATGAAGAATTTCGGTGAGGAACCCGAGACGTTCATTAGAAGAATCGGGATCATGTTCCTCGGCCAGAGCAAGTACGGGTAATTCTTGCGGATGCAGAATCGTTCCGCTGGCATCGAATCGGATTCCGTAAAGTTTGCCCGAGGCTTGGCGTATCTCGATGCGTCCGGCCAGGAAGTAGATTCGAGCGTGAAAATCGGTCAAACGGATCTTTTCTCCGGACGGTTTTCCCGGATCAATTGGAATAACAATCCGAGCATCGCGGAGATCGACAGAATTTAACGCTGGTTCGTGCTGGAACAGGTTGGCGTAGTTAACATCGAGGGAGATGTTGTTGATCTCGGCGAGCAGCGTATCTCCGGATTTGCTATCGAAAATCGCGACATCTCGAGCAATTAAACCATGGAACGGATCGAGCGTCAGCTTGCTGACGTCAATCGACAAACCGTAGCGATCGAATTCCTTTTCGAGCATGCCACGCCAGCGTCGGCCAAACCCTCTGGCGTAGCCATACCAGCTGATCCAGGCTACCGCCGCGATCAAAAGTAATAAGAGTGGCCAACGTGCAATACGAATAATGCGGCCAATCATCTGCGGATGATCGGCCAAAGCTGAGAAAAGGAAAGCGGGAGATTGGGAGAGGTGCACTGCCGTCCGACAAAGCGGGTCGGGGGCTTGGCCGGTTACGATTTGCAATATGCGGCACGGACCCTCGTGCGTTGTGGACGCGATCCCGCCCGATTTGGCTTCCAGTTTGGCCCGGCATGTGCTAAAGATGGAATCCCGATGATTCAACCGAACTGTCGGGCCCGGTTCACAGCGGAAGACTTTGCTTTTGTTGTCCGCGTTCTCGGGCGAAACCCAAGTCAATCAATCAGTCTGGTCGATCTGCTTACCGACCCGGAGGTCCGCGATCAGATCCTTGATCATGAAGCACTTTCCCGGGCCGTACTGGAAAATCCAGGCAACCTGGTCATTTCCCCACAATTTTATTTCTATATTTTGGCCAGACTGGTTCTGCGCCGCACGCGAATTGACGATCGGACCATGGCCGATTACCTCGCTGCTTTGTTGGAGAAATTCTCGGAGATTCGGCAATGGTCGGCTCCGGTAGAGGCGGTTCAAACCGCTTACCTCTCTGACTTGTTGGCCGCCCTGAAGAACGCGTCGTCCTATCAGACCTTTTTGATTCGAACTTACATCGGCAATTACTCGCTCTTACTTACTGGTATCTTTTACGAGAACGTTGAATCAAGGCGGCAACGCGGTGCTCCAAGTTTTTCGTTTTACGAAGAACTGGGCCGGACCAGCTTTCACGATGCAGCGTGCCACGAGGTAGCAAAAAAATTCCAACTCGCCGATGTGTTCGAGAAATTGGCTGAGCAATTCCATGATTGCCGTCTCGCCCTAAATCGGTTGGCGGATGAGTTGTTTGATCTGGGCGATCGCCGTTATGCGCAGCCGATCATTTCGTTATGAATCCTACTCTTTTCAGTGAGGTGCAGCGCTTGTTTGAGCGGACTTATGCGAATGTTGGCATTAATCTAGAGGATTGTCTCATTGACCGAAGTCGGTGCCGCCAATTGACTCGGCTGGCGGGCGCAGCAGCACACGAACTCAGCGACCTAGCGCGTACCTTTCTGCGTACAGCGGATGATCGCTTGTATGTCGGCATCTACTACTCCGGTTGGCTCATCGAACAGCTCGAGCGACATGATCCGCGCTCCGGACTTTCCGATTCAAATATTCAATCGTTAATCATGTTCGTGGAAGAGATCAATCACGCGTTACACGGTGCGCTGCAATTCAAGGCCGGCCTGCGCCGGATTGACGGCGAAGACTTTGCTCGCAATCTCGAACTACAAGGGCTGGTAGACACCTACCTAGTTTTGCTCCTTTTCGTGGCCTTTTTTCGACGAACACAAAAGGTGTCTCGCACCGACCGGCGCTGGCTGAGATTCCACTTGTTCGAGTCTCGGTCCGCGGATGCATATCAGGATCGTAACCTGCGCGCTCGTTATCTCGAGACTACCGAGTTGGCGGCCAGCTACACCCATTATCTGGATTCGCTCAACGGGGCGCGTCGCCTGGATGAGATCCGCAATTTCCATGCGCTCAGCTATGACGCAAAGCGGCAGCACATTCTCGCGCTCATGAATCGACCGGTAACGGAAGAGCAGTGATCGGTAATCGGTGATCGGTCATTAGCCTAGTTAGTGACCAGCGATTAGTGATTAGTGAGAGGTTTCAGCGGGGTCGTGTCGCCCTTTTTCTGCCTCGCCAACCAGCGCCCGCTCTTTGTCTTGCTAATCACCCCTCACCAATCACATCTCACAGACTACCGATTACCGATTACCGATTACCGATTACCGATTACCGATCACTGATTACTGATTACTGATTAC
>DATNNZ010000458.1:0-2748 GCA_035601575.1 Chthoniobacterales bacterium | reverse complement strand
CAAGCCTTTTGCAAAATCAGACATAAATTACCCTTTGGCTATCTTAATCAGTGTCTCACCGATTGTCGCCGGAGTATCTGCTATGGTAATGCCGGCCGCGCGTAACGCTTCGATCTTTCCCGCCGCGGTACCTTTCCCTCCAGCAACAATCGCTCCAGCATGACCCATACGCCGCCCGGGCGGAGCCGTTACGCCAGCGATGAACGCACAGACCGGTTTTTTCAAATGTGTCTTGATCCAAGCCGCCGCTTCTTCTTCCCCGGTGCCACCGATTTCTCCAATCAGGACCAACGATTCTGTCTCAGGATCTTCGGCGAACATTTTCACCGCGTCCAGATGAGAAGTCCCATTGATCGGATCGCCGCCGACTCCGAGGCAGGCCGATTGCCCGTACCCTCGCTGGGTTAGCTGCCAGACCGCTTCGTATGTCAGTGTACCTGAACGAGAAACGACGCCGACGCTTCCTCGTTTATGTATATATCCCGGCATGATGCCGATCTTGCATTCGCCCGGCGTGATAATACCAGGGCAATTCGGGCCGATGAGACGACTGGGACTTTCCGCCAGCACTGCCTTTACTCGCATCATGTCGATGACCGGGATTCCTTCCGTGATACAAACAATCAGCTCAACCCCGGCATCGGAGGCCTCCAGGATCGCATCGGCCGCGAACGGCGCAGGGACGAAGATCATGCTTGCGTTGCATCCGGTCTGTTTTCGCGCCTCGGTGACCGTATCGAAGATTGGAATCTTACCATCGAACAACTGCCCGCCTTTTCCTGGCGTGACTCCTGCCACGACATGCGTGCCGTAGTCCAGGCATCCGCGGGCGTGGAATGCTCCAGAACTACCGGTTATGCCTTGAACCAGGAGGCGCGTATTTTTATTAACCAGAATAGACATGGGAAATGTTAGAGCACCTGTGGATGTCGTTTATGGATTGTAATCTTGTTGCCATCCGGATCGGCGATCACCGCCATCCGGCAAACCGGAGTTTCCATCGCTTCGACATCAAAGGGAATACTTCTGGCTTTGAGCTCAGCGATAGCAGAATCGAACTCTTCTACTTCGAGTCCAACACTTGGTCCATCCGCTGACGGATTCCACTGGCCCGGCGGCATCATGGTCACAGCAAAAGTGTTGGCGCCCAGGTCGTACTCGATCCAGGCGTACGATTCACCCGTGAATTCGCGACTGGGTTCCAGACCCAAAACTCCTTCGTAAAACCCGCGCGACCGCTCAATGTCGACCACCGGATAAGCAACAAAGGCAATCTCGGATATTTTCATCAGTACCCCTTTGCCGCTGCCACCACCAACTGTGCAGCTTCCGCCAGGTTGCCCGCCGCACGGATCGGCAGCTTAGATTCCTGGAGCAGCTTTTTCCCTTGCTCGACGTTGGTACCTTCCAATCGCACCACGAGCGGTACCGGCAACGAAACTGCTTTGACCGCATTGATGATTCCCTGGGCAATGACGTCACATTTCATGATCCCGCCGAAGATATTGACCAGGATCGCTCGCACGTTTTTGTCGGATACCAGGATCTTGAATGCTTCGGTCACCTGCGATTCACTCGCTCCGCCGCCGACGTCCAGGAAGTTAGCTGGTTCTCCTCCCGCGTACTTAATGATATCCATCGTCGCCATTGCCAACCCTGCGCCGTTGACCAAGCAGGCAATGTTACCCTCTAAACCAATGTAATTAAGATTGAACTTTGAGGCCTCAACTTCGCGCGGATCTTCTTCCGCGATGTCTCGCATCTCGATAATCTCAGGATGCCGGAACAATCCGTTGTCGTCGAAGTTGAACTTTGCATCGAGCGCCACTACCTCGCCGCCCTTGGTCAAAGCCAATGGATTGATCTCCACCATCGAACAATCAAGCGAGATGAAGAGCTTATAAAGGTTACCGAATAGCTTCGATGCGGCCTTGAGTTGGTCCCCGGTGAAACCGAGCTGCCGGGCCAGTTTCAGGCATTGGAAGGGTTGCAGGCCCAGCAATGGATGGACCTTTTCACGGATGATTCTTTCGGGATGCTCTTCGGCCGTCGTTTCAATATCGATACCACCTTCGGTACTCGCGACCACTACCGGAGTGCTCGTCGCCCGATCGATCAGGATGGCCAAATAAGCTTCTCGCTGGATTTCCACCGATTCGGCAACCATCACTTTGCGAACAACCCGCCCGTCCGGACCGGTCTGGTGCGTGATGAGCGTATAACCCAACATATTCCGCGCCAGTTCCGCCGCTTCGGCCGGCGACGAACAGAGATGAACTCCGCCCTTGAATCCATGCCTAAATACTCCCTTGCCGCGGCCACCGGCATGAATCTGCGCTTTAACCACTAAATTGGAAGTCTTGAGATCGCGTGCCACCTTTTCTGCTTCCTCCGGAGTCTCGGCGGGCGCTCCGGGCGGGGTGGCAATGCCAAAACGTGCGAAAAGCTGTTTCGCCTGGTATTCGTGAATATTCATGTGCGAAAGAAGTGCCGGGGGAGGCAACTCGTGCGTACATAGGTCTGGCCGAGAATGCCGTCAACCCTGGAGAAAGCGCAGAGGACAAATAACAGAAATTAAATTGCCGGGAAACAGCGGAAACAATCGATGGATCAGGTCGATAAGCTGCTGCTCTGATGGCCTTCCCGCTCCAGTGAAAGGGCGTAGTCTTGGAAACCGAGTGGAATTGAAACCAGCTCGGCAAACCGGTCGCGAACTTCTAAATCCCAAATTCTAGACTCTGGATTCTA